>NZ_JBSHAY010000005.1:8462-360902 GCF_053611725.1 Streptomyces sp. NPDC054783
CCCGCCCCGTCGCACAGCCCCGGGCCCGCGCCCTGGTGCGTCCCCCCCGGGCCCACTTTCGTGCCGGCCAGGTGGCGCAAGGGCCCGGTAGGCGCCCGCCCGTCCCGCGGGGGCGCCGGGGGTCAGCCGATGCCGAGAACACTCATGGTGCGCTCGGCCATGCGCTGCTCGCCGAGCGCGTTGGGGTGGACCGGGACGATGTTCTGCCCGAACAGCAGCGGCTCGATCCACCGGGTGCCGACGGCCTGGCACGCGTCATGGCCCTCCGACGCCTGCGAGAAGTCGACGTACGTGGCCCCGGTCTCCTCGGCGGCGCGCTGCAAGACGGCGTTGAGGTGGGCCTGCAGCGCGTGCAGGTACGGCACGTCACCGGAGGCGACCGGCAGTCGGGCGAAGCAGGACGGGTCGGCCGTGGCGGGCGTGATCCACGGGTAACCCAGCACTGCGAGCCGGGCGTTCGGCGCCTTGGCCCGCACGGCGCGCAGCGCGTCCTGCACCGCGGGGTAGGTCTTCGCGTCGATCGCGTCGTCGAAGGAACTGCCGTAGGTGTCCTTGCAGGGGCTGCCGTTGCCGCCGCTGAGGACGCCGGCGGTGCCGCAGGCGAGCATGGCGTCGACGAAGGTGCCGTTGTCGTTTCCGCCGATCGTCAGCGTCACCAGGTCGGTGTCGGCGGTGACCGCGTCCGCCTGCGGGGCGACCCCGGGGTACTGGGACTCGGTGAAGTGCTTGGCCTGGGCGGCGCCGCAGGTGACGTCCGTGAGCCCGGCGCCGGTGCGGGCGGCGATGACGTGGGGGTAGTCGGCCGTCGAGCGCAGGCAGATCAGGTTGCTCGTGTCGACGGGCAGGACGCCCGAGGCGGCGCTGTAACTGTCGCCGAGGGCGGCGTAGTTCAGGGGTGCCGTGGCGTGGGCGGGGGCGGCGGTGAGGCCGAGGGCCAGCGTGCCGGCGAGTGCGGACGTCACGGCGATGGCTCGGCGCAGGGCAGGTTTGGGCATGGGCATGGGCATGGGCATGGGCGGGTGCTCCCTGTTCTCGGGATGGGGGACACGCAGCAGGTGGGCATGGCTGTGCCCGGGTGGGTGCTGGTGCGCGAGAATGCGGCGGCTCAGGGCAAGGGAGGTGCCGTGTCGCGGGGTTACCGCGAGGTACTACCGAAAAGTAATGTGAGGGCGGAGCACCCGGGAGTCAACGTTGTTGACAGAAGTTCTTGAAACACTCACGAGACGGCCGACCGCAGTCCGTTGATCCCCCGGTGGCTCACGGCCGCTCGGGGCCCGCACGGTCGTGCAGCCGGCCGACGTCGGCCGACGCGGCCCTCCGGCACCCGGGCCGTGCGCCACGGTGGCCCGAGGACGGGCTGACATCGCCTTGCCTTACGGAGTCGTGACATGGCGGTCGCGTCACCCTGTTCCGGCGCCGTGCGCGTCTAGCGTGGCCGTATGCGTGTACTGGTCACCGGCGGTGCCGGGTTCATCGGGTCCCATGTCGTCGAGGCGCTGCGCGCGAGCGGGCACGAGCCGCTCGTGTACGACGTCCGGACCGAACGGGGCGCCGACGTGCGCAACCGGGCAGCGGTCGCCCACGCACTGTCCGGCGTGGACGCGGTCTGTCACCAGGCGGCCATGGTGGGTCTCGGCAACGGCGTCGCGGACGCGGCCGAGTACGTCTCCCGCAACGATCTGGGCACCGCCGTCCTGCTCGCCGAGATGGCCTCGGCGGGCGTACGGAAGCTGGTGCTGGCCGGTTCGATGGTGGTGTACGGAGAGGGCCGCTACGACTGCCCCGCGCACGGCGTCGTACGCCCGGGGCCGCGGACCGCGGCCGACCTGGAGGCGGGCCGCTTCGAACCCCCCTGCCCGCGGTGCGGCGCGTCCCTCGTTCCCGGTCTGGTCACCGAGGACGCCCCGCCCGACCCGCGCAACGTCTACGCCGCGACCAAGCTCGCCCAGGAACACCTCTCGGCCGCCTGGGCCCGCGCCACGGACGGTACGGCGATCTCGTTGCGCTACCACAACGTGTACGGCCCCGGGATGCCCCGCAACACCCCGTACGCCGGAGTCGCCTCCTTCTTCCGCTCGGCCCTCGAACGCGGCGAGGCCCCGCGGGTGTTCGAGGACGGCCGGCAGCGGCGGGACTTCGTCCACGTACGGGACGTGGCCGCGGCCAACGTCGTCGCGCTGGAGGCCGGGCCGCGCCCCGGAACCCTCAGGGCGTACAACACCGGCAGCGGCGAGCCGCACACCGTCGGCGACCTGGCCCGCGCCCTGTCCGCCGCCCACGGCGGCCCGGAACCGGTCGTCACCGGCGAGTACCGTCTGGGCGACGTCCGCCACATCACGGCGGACTCCTCCCGGCTGCGCGCGGAACTCGGCTGGAAGCCGGAGGTGGGCTTCGCGGAGGGAATGCAGGAGTTCACGCGAACGCACTGAGCGTGTCCACACGCGCGGGGCGGCCTGACCGTTGATCATGGCGCTGCTTCGAAATTCGCATGAACCAATCGATGCGTACGAACCAGTCGGAAGGACAGCCATGCCTCGACGGACCCTGAGGCCGACCCGCGCCCAGGTCGCAGCCCTGCTCACCGCGCCGATGCTCGGCCTGGGCCTCCTCGTCCCATCAGCCTCCGCGGACACGCCGCCGCCCGGCCCGAAGGTCGACAGCGGCACCGTCATCGACAAGGTCTGCCGTCACGCGAACGAGGACCCCGAGGACGGCGGCACGGGCTTGTCCTGCGAGAAGGACATCGCGCCGCTCCTGTCGCACATCATCGGCCCCGGGAGCGGGCTCACCTGCCGGAACGTGTCCCCGAACTCCATCACCTGCCGCCCGGAACAGTGACCGTTCACGCCTTCGCCGTCGGCAGGGTCACCTCGAAGCGGCAGCCGCCCGGGATGTTGCGGACGGTCGCCCGGCCCTGATGGGCCTCGACGATGCCCCGTACGATCGCCAGCCCCAGCCCCGCCCCGGCAGGCGGGGTCCGTGCGTCGCTGCCGCGCCAGCCGGTGTCGAAGACGCGCGGCAGGTCCTCCTCGGGGATGCCGCCGCAGCCGTCCGTGACGGACAGCACCACCCCGTCGTCGGTGCGCTCGGCGGCGACGGCGACGGTGCCGTCGGGCGGGGTCCGGCGGATGGCGTTGACCAGGAGGTTGCCGAGCACGCGGGTCATCTCCTTGCCGTCCACCTCCACCGGTACGGGTTCGACGAGGTCGCCCACGAGCCGTACCCCGTGTTCCCGGGCGAGCGGGTCGGCGCCGGCCAGTGCGTCGCCGACCAGGTCGTACAGGGAGATCCGGGTCGGGCTCAGCGGGAGGGTGCCCGCGTGGATGCGGGAGAGTTCGAAGAGGTCGCCGACCATGTCGTTGAGCCGTTCGACCTCGGTGCGGATCTGTTTGAGGTAGCGGCCGGGGTCGGCGGCCACGCCGTCCTCCAGCGCCTCCGACATGGCGCGCAGCCCGGCGAGCGGGGTGCGCAGGTCGTGCGAGATCCAGGCGACCAGCTCGCGCCGGGACTTCTCCAACGCCCGCTCCCGTTCGCGGGATTCGGCGAGCCGCGCGCTGGTGGCGGCCAACTCGCGGCTGAGGGCGGCCAGTTCGGCGGTGGCGGGGCCATGCGGGGCGGCGAAGGCGCCGGCGTCACCGAACGAGCGGGCGGCGTCGGTGAGTTCGCGGCTGCGGGCGACGACCCAGCGGCCCAGGAGCAGGGCGGTGGCCAGGGAGACCACGGCCGCCATCGCGACGACGGTGGTGACCACGGTCAGGTCGTGCGAGGACAGGAACATCGCCCAGGCGACGGCGAGCGTGCCGGCGAGCATGGCGACGACGCCGACCGCCGCGACGACGGCGATGGAGGCGGTGAGCGAGCGGCGCCGGATCAGGCGCAGCACGCCCGCGCCCGTGACCCCCGCGGCGGCGGCGCCGGCGAAGGCGTACAGGACGATGAGGAGGGTGGGGGGCATGTTCAGAGCACCTCCTCGCCGGACTCGAAGCGGTAGCCGACGCCCCACACGGTCTGGATCAGGCGGGGCCGGGCCGGGTCGTCCTCGACCTTGCCGCGCAGCCGGCGGACATGGACGGTGACGGTCGACAGGTCGCCGAAGTCCCAGCCCCAGACCTCACGCATCAGATCCTCCCGGCTGTAGGCCCGGCCCGGGTGCCGCAGGAAGAAGGCGAGCAGGTCGAACTCCCGGAGAGTGAGGGCGAGTTCGGTGCCGTTCTTGGTGGCCCGGCGGGCGTAGGGGTCGACGCAGAGGCCTGCCGCGGCCAGTTGGTGCCCCGTCCTGACCGGGCGGCTGCGGCGCAGCACGGACTCCACGCGCAGGACCAGTTCGCGGGGGCTGAAGGGCTTGGTGACGTAGTCGTCGGCGCCGACCTCCAGGCCCAGGATGCGGTCGTCCTCGTCACCGCGGGCGGTGAGCATGATGACCGGCACGGGCCCGCCGTCCCGCATCCGCCGGCACACCTCCAGGCCGTCCATGCCGGGCAGCATCAGGTCGAGCACCACGAGGTCGGGCCGGTGCGCGGCGGCGCGGGTGAGGGCGGTCGGGCCGTCGTCGGCGCGGTCGACCACATAGCCGGCGCGGTGCAGGTATCCGGTGACGACCTCGGCGACGGTCGGATCGTCGTCCACGACCAGGATCCGGGCGGTCCCGCCTGCGGCTTCGGTCTCGTCGGGCTCGTACAGCGATTGCATGCCACCAGCCTCGCACCACTCGGCAGCCGTCGTCCGGCCGCGGGGCGGGCGTCCGCGTTTCGTAAGGACCAAGAGTCCGATATGCCCGATCGGCGTTCGTAGGGTGAAACCGTGACGACCACTTCAGCGGACGTCGACGTGGTGCTCCCCTGCCTGGACGAGGCCGAGGCCCTGCCCTGGGTGCTCGGCCGGATCCCGGCCGGCTGGCGCGCGCTCGTCGTCGACAACGGTTCCACCGACGGCTCCCCCGGCATCGCCCGCGCGCTCGGCGCGACGGTGGTGCACGAGCCGCGGCGCGGCTTCGGCGCCGCCTGCCACGCCGGACTGACCGCGGCCACGGCCGACATCGTGTGCTTCTGCGACTGCGACGCCTCCCTCGACCCCGCGCTGCTCGTTCCCTTCGTGCGGGAGATCCGGGACGGCGCCGCCGACCTGGTCCTCGGCCGGCGGCGTCCTGAGGGCCGGGGCGCCTGGCCGGCGCACGCCCGCGCGGGCAATCTCGCGCTGGCGCGGATACTGCGCCGCCGTACCGGGCTGCGCCTGCACGACCTGGGCCCGCTGCGCACCGCCCGCCGTGAGCCGCTGCTCGCGCTCGGCCTCACCGACCGGCGCAGCGGCTATCCGCTGCAGATGGTCGTCCGCGCGGCCGACGCCGGCTGGCGCATCGCCGAGCACGACGTTCCCTACCGCCCGCGCACCGGCGCCTCCAAGGTGACGGGCACCTGGCGGGGCACCTGGCAGGCGGTGCGGGACATGAGCCGCGTGCTGGCCGAGACCCCGGCCGACGGGGGGCTCGCACGGTGACCACGCTGCTCGTCGTCGCGAAGGAACCGCTGCCGGGGCGGGTCAAGACCCGGCTCACCCCGCCGTTCACGCCACAACAGGCTGCCCGTCTGGCGGAGGCGGCGCTCGCGGACACCCTGCAGGCCGTGGCCGCGGCCCCCGCGACCCGGCGGGTCCTCGTCCTCGACGGGGTGCCGGGAGACTGGCTGCCGGCCGGCTTCGAGGTGCTGCCGCAGTGCGCGGGCGGGCTGGACGAGCGGCTGGCGGACGCCTTCGCGCACTGCTCCGGCCCGGCCCTGCTCATCGGCATGGACACCCCGCAGGTCACGCCGGAACTGCTCACGGTGGACTTCGCGGGCTGCGACGCCTGTCTCGGCCCGGCCGAGGACGGCGGCTTCTGGGCCCTGGGCCTGGCCGAGCCCGACCCCGCGCTGCTGCGCGGTGTGCCCATGTCGACGCCGGTGACCGGGGCCGTGCAGCGGGAGCGGCTGCTGGCCGCCGGGCTGCGGGTGCGCGAGCTGCCCCGGCTGCGGGACGTCGACACCGTCGCCGACGCGCACGCCGTCGCCGCGCTGGCTCCGCGCGGCCGGTTCGCCGCCCAGCTGGCCCGCTGTACGCCGGTCGGCCGGTGATGGGCGGCTCTGTCGCCTGGGCGGCCGCCGACCCTTACGCGGCCGCGCTGCGCACCGGCCGCGGCCCGCTGTTCCTGCGCCGCACCGACGGCTGGCTGTTGCCGCTGGAGGTGGAACGCTGGTGCGGCCGAGCCGATCACGTCGACCTGGAGGTCCTGGACCGCTGCGAGGGCGCCGTCCTGGACGTCGGCTGCGGTCCCGGCCGGCTGGTGGCGGAACTCGCGGCCCGGGGCCGTCCCGTGCTCGGCATCGACGTCAGCGAGGCCGCCGTCGACCACACCATCGGGCTCGGCGGACAGGCGCTGCGGCGCTCGGTCTTCGAGCCGCTGCCCGGCGAGGGCCGCTGGGACACCGTGCTGCTCATGGACGGCAACATCGGCATCGGCGGGGAGCCGTCCGTGCTGCTGGAGCGGGTGGCCGCGCTGCTGCGCCCGGGCGGGCTGCTGATCGCCGAGACCGTGCCGGGACACGTCGACGAACGCGCCCGGGTCCAGGTGGTCGACGCCATCGGCGCCGCCCGGGCCACCGGTGCCCCGTTTCCCTGGGCGCGCCTCGGCACCCCGGCCCTGCTGCGGTACGCGCGCAGGGCCGGGTGGCGGTCCGTCGCTCAGTGGTCGGCGGGCGGCCGGTGCTTCGCCGCCCTGCGCACCCGCCATCCCAGGAGCAGCGCCGAGCCGCCGAAGAGCACGGCGGTGATCAGCAGCCAGCGGGTGAGGAAGCCGTCCGGGCAGAGCCCGGTGGCGGACCGGTAACGCCGGTCCGTCATCCCGCTGATCAGCGGGAACCAGACGAGCAGGAGCAGCCCGGACAGCATGGCCGGGACGCGCACGTACAGCGTCCAGCCACGTCGTCCGGTTGCCCCCAGGCCGCCGGTGACCGCCCGGTCGGCCGCCGTGTACAGCGGCAGCAGGACGAGATCGTGCAGCAGGGCGGCTCCCACGATCCACAGCGCCACCCCGAACCAGTCGCCGGCGAGCAGCCGCACCCCGGCATACGCGGCGAGGGCGAACGAGCAGGCGAGCAGCAGCAGTTGGAGCGGACTTCCCAGGCGTACGCGACGCGGCATCACAGGTCTCCGAAGGTCAGTCGGGCCACCCACTTGGTGTTGAGCACGCCGGGTGCCGCCGGGACGATGATCCGCGCCGGGTGCCCGTGGTCGGGGGACAGTTCCTCGCCGTTGACGAAGAGCGCGAGCAGAGAGCGTCCGTCGGCCACCTGATTGGCGCGCAGGGCCGCACGCCGGAACGCTCCGTGCCGCTGCAGGGACTCCACGAGGACGTCCGGCGGATCGCCGTCGTACCCGACGAGCGCGGCGAGGTCGCGCAGCCGTACCCCGCGCCACCACTGGTCCGCGGTCGACCAGCCCTCGACACAGGCGATGGGCAACGACGCGCTGTGCTGCGGCAGTTGGAGCACCTGGGCGCGGCTGAGCCGGACGGTTCCGGTGCGGCCGGTGACGACGAGCCGCCAGGCGTCCTCGTGGGTGTCGGCCGCCGTGATGCCGGCGTAGGCGGCGGTCTTGTTGATCTGGAATCCGTTGGGGCCGCCGCCGGGATCGGCGGTGCCGTGCGGGGCGAGCAGGGCCGTACGGCGGAAGGGCCCGCCCAGGCTCTGCCCGACCGTGGTCAGGAACAGCAGCAGGGAACCCCCGCCGACCAGCCCCAGGGCGCCGCGCCGGGAGACGGTGGGCGCCGCGGGGCGCGGGGAGACCAGGTCGTTCTGCTCCTGCCGGCGCTGGCGTACGGCCCGTACCGCCGTGGGTGTCTTCAGCACGGCGTGGGCCACGAACGCGGCGAAGAACACCCATGCCCCGTAGAAGTGCAGCGGGTAGAAGGAGCCCGGGAAGACGTAGTCCAGCTGGACGTTGAGGACTCCGGTGGTGAACTCGAACAGCCCTCCACCGACCAGCAGCAACAGGGAGATCCGCTCCAGCGCGTGTGCGAGGGAGCGGGCCGGCGGCAGGGTGAAGAGCCTCGGCACCACCGACCACAGCTTGGCCAGCAGGACGGGGATCAGGGTGATGCCGAGAGTGACGTGGACGCCTTGGGTGAGCCGGTACAGCCACACCGGGTCGGTGGGCCAGGCGAAGAGGTAGAAGCCCAGGACGCCCTTGTCCGGGGTCATGTCGTTCACCCGGGACAGGCCCGGGTTGTAGGCGGCGTACGACACCAGGCCGGTCACGAACAGCACGGTGATGCCGACGAGCAGGACGAGGCCGAGCACCGAGGTGAACCAGGGGCCGCGCAGCGGGCTGCGCCAGAAACCTGGGGAAGTGGGAAGCCGGGAATGGTCACGCATGTCCCGACCGTAGGCCGGGAGACCACCGGAGAAGGGCCCGCGACCGGTGACGAAACGCTGACGTCCAGCCCGTACGGCGGCCGGTCGCCGCTCCCCCGGCCTAGCGTTCCGGTGTGACCAGATCCCTCCGCCGTGACCTGTACGCCGCCGGTGCCGCCGCCCTCCTCGTGACGGCGGCCGTCGTCGTCGGCCGGCACATCCAGGACACCCGCCACACCCTGTACGTGCACTGGCCGCCGCTGTTCGCGGACTGGGACCCGCACCTCGGCCCCGGCACCCCGGCGGCCCTGGCGGTGGCGGCGGCCACCGTGGCCCACGGCCCCGCACTCGCGGCCCGGCTGTCCTGGCGCGGGCTGCTCGCGGCGGCCTGGGCGGCTGCCCTGGCCTGGATCCTGTCCCTCGCCCTGGTCGACGGCTGGCACCAGGGCATCGCGGTCAGGCTGACCACCAGCAACGAATACCTCCGGGTGATCGGCCGCTTCCACGACATCCCGGCCACCCTGCGCGACTTCACCCACCACATCGTCAGCGGCACACCCGACCCCTGGCCCGCCCATATCGCCGGCCATCCGCCGGCCGCCACGCTCACCTTCGTGCTGCTGGACCGCATCGGGCTGCGCGGCGGCGGCTGGGCCGGGATGTGGTGCATCACGGTGGGTGCGACGGGCTGCGTGGCCGTGCTGATCGCGCTGCGCGCGCTGGCCGACGAGACGCTCGCGCGGCGAGCGGCGCCGTTCCTGGTGCTGGCCCCGGCCGCGGTGTGGCAGGGGACCTCCGCCGACGGCTACTTCGCGGCGGTCGCCGCATGGTCGCCGGCGCTGCTCGCCCTGGCACTGACCCGGCGGTCCCACGGGTACGCGGCGGCCTCGGGCCTTCTCTTCGGCCTGACCTGCTACCTCTCCTACGGCCTCGCGCTGTTCGCCCTCATCGGCGCCGCGGTCGTCGCGCTCGCGCGCCACGAACTCCGGGAACGCCCGGCCCTCCTGTTGTCCCTGCTCGCCGGACTGGCCGTGTTTCCGGTGGTGTTCACGCTGGCCGGCTTCGACTGGTGGCAGGCGTACCACCTCCTCGTCACGCGCTACTACCAGGGTGTCGGCGGCACCCGACCCTACGGCTACTGGGTCTGGGCCAACCTCGCCTGCACCGCCGTCATCACCGGCCCGGCCACGGTGGCGGGCCTGCGCCGGACGACCACCACGCTGCTCCCCGGGACCGCCACCCGACGCCCCGCGGAGCTGCGCCTGGCGCTCATGGTCTCCGCCGCGCTGTTCGCCCTGCTGGTCGCCGACCTGTCCGGCATGAGCAAGGCGGAGACGGAACGCATCTGGCTGCCCTTCGCCCTCTGGCTCCTCCCCGCCTGCGCCCTCCTCCCCCGCCCCCGCCCCTGGCTCACCGCCCAGGCCGTCCTGGCCCTGCTGCTCAACCACCTGCTGCTGACGGGCTGGTGAGCGTTCCGGAGCCGTCGGCGCGGCAGGGTGACCCCGCGTGACCGCCGTCCGGCCCGGGCGTTGCCCTGGGCGTGGGGCGGGGCCGGTGTGGCCGAAATGGCGTACTGGTGCGGGATGTACCGCTGCCACTTGGCTGAACGACAGGCGGCAGGCAGGAAGGACTGGGGATGGACTTCGGCAGGGTGGGTCGGCGCGGGTTTCTCGGGACGGCGGCGGCAGGGCTCGTCACCGGGGTCTCCGCACGGGCGGCGACGGCGGTCGGGCTGCCGGTCGGGTCCGGTGCGCGGGCCGGCGACGGGGGGCGGTTCCTCACCTGCACCCGGACGACAGGGGGTTCGGTCACCGGCAGCCGGGCCGGAGGTGACCTGATCGCCGAGGTGCAGGGGGTGCTGTGGCGGGTGCCCCGGGACGGCGGGACGGCCGTACGGGTGACGGAGTGGGAGCTGGAGGCGACGCGCCCCTCGCTGTCCCCCGACGGGAGGACGCTGGCCGTGTGCGGCTATCGCGGGGGAGGCTTCCATGTGTGGTCGCTGCGGCCGGACGGCGGCGGGCTGCGGCAGTTGACGGACGGGCCGTGGGACGACCGCGGGGCCGCGTGGTCGCCGGACGGCACCCGGCTGGCCTTCTCCTCCGAACGCGGCGGCGACGCCACGGCCGGTTCCTCCTACGGGCTGTGGGTGCTGGACGTGGCCGACGGCCGGCTGCGGCGGCTCACCGGCGGGGAGCACGAGGACTTCGATCCGGCCTGGTCGGCGGACGGGCGGTCGCTGGTGTGCGTGCGCGCCGCCCACACGCCGGGCGGCGGCAACGACGGCGGGCTGTCGCTGGTCCGCGTGCCGGTCTCGGGCGGTCCGGCCGAAGTGCTGCGGACGGTGACCGGGGGGCGGCTGCTGGGCCCGTCCGTCTCGCCCGCGGGGCGGATCGCGTATGTGCATCTGACCGGTGCGGGCAGCCCCGGGCATCCGGCCGACGCGGCACGGCTGATGGTCGATGACGAAGTCGTGACGGAGGACGAGGACTTGGCGGCCGCTCCGCCGTGCTGGCTGAGCGAGGACGAGCTGCTGTACGTCGGTGACGGCCGGATCCGCGTCCGCTCCCTGACCGGTTCCTCCGTGCGGGAGGTTCCCTTCACCGCCCGGATGCCGGTGCCCGGTCCGTCGCGGGGGCCCCGACGGGCGCCGCTCGCACCGGAGTTGCCGCTCCCGGTGCGCGGTCTGCACCGGCCGGCCCTGTCCCCGGACGGTCGCAGCGTGGCCTTCGTGGCGCTGAACGCCCTGTGGCTGATGCCGGTCGGCGGCACGCCGCGCAAGCTCCTCCAGGCGGCCGACGTCCACCTGGTGCAGATGCCGGCGTGGGCACCGGACGGGCGCAGCCTGCTGTACTGCACGGACCGGGACGGACTGGTGGCCGTACGCCGCCGTCACCTCGGCAGCGGCACCGACGAGCCGTTGGCCGAGGGCGGCCGGCTGTATCCCGCGCTGTCACCGGACGGCACCCGCCTGGCCTGCCAGGACGTGACAGGGAACCTGCTGCTGCGCACGCTGGCCACGGGCGACGAGCAGGTGCTGGCCCGGCCGCTGGCCACCGACGGGCCGCCCGGAGCGCCCACCTGGTCGCCCGACGGCCGGTACGTGGCGTTCTGTGACCGCAACCGGCTCAACCAGCGCTTCCGCGAAGGGTACAACCTCATCCGCGTCCTCGACACCCGCACCGGCGGCGAACGCCGTCACCTGCCCGCCGAGCACCAGTCGCTGTCCGACCGGGTCGCCTCCGGACCCGTGTGGTCGCCCGACGGCCGCTGGATGGCACTGGTCGCCGAGTCGGCGCTGTGGCTGCTGCCCGTGACGGCCGACGGCACACCGGCCGGTCCGGCCCGCCGGCTCACCGACGAACCGGCCGACCACCCGAGCTGGTCCGCGGACTCCGGCACGCTCCTCTACCTTTCCGAAGGCCGGCTGCGCCGGCTCTCCCTCACCACCGCACGGGCCCACACGCTGCCGCTCCGGCTGACCACCGGGCGCCGTGCGAGCGGCCCCGCCGCACCGCTTCGGATCCACGCCGGCCAGCTGTGGGACGGCACCGGCGCGCCGCCACGGCACGACGTCGACATCCTCGTCACCGGCAAGCGGATCACCGCCGTCGAGCCGCACCGTGCCCGCCGCCCCGGACACCGCACCCTCGACGCCTCCGGCCGGACCGTCGTCCCCGGCCTCGTCGACAGCCACACCCACCCGTATGCGGCCACCTACGGCGCCCGGCAGAGCCTGACCACGCTCGCGTACGGCATCACGACCACGTTCTGCCTGGGCAGTCCGCTGTACGACGCGGTACGGCTGCGCGAGGCGGCCGGCTCGGGGGACCTGCTCGGCCCGCGGCAGCTCGCCTGCGCCGAACTGATCGACGGGGCCCGCACCGCGTACAGCATGGGCCGCGCCCACCGCACCCGCGAGGGTGTCCGGCGTACTCTCCGGCGCGCCGCCGCCCTGGACGTCGACTTCGTGAAGACGTATGTGCGCGCCCCGGGCGAGGTCATGGCCGAGGCGGCCGAGGCGGCCCACGCGCTGGGCGTGCCCAGCGGCAGCCATCTGTGCTCGCCCGGCCGGGCGGCGGGCCAGGACCTGACCACCCATCTGCAGGCCACCCAGCGCCTCGAGTACGGGCATGCGACCACCCCGCTCGGCCGTATCGGACAGGATCTGGTGCAGCAGTACGCCGACGGCTCCTTCGCCCTGATCATCACGCCGTTCAGCGCGCAGATCCTGCTCGCCGCCGACCCCGGGCTCGCCGAGGATCCGCGCGTGACGCGTCTCATGCCGCCCTGGGACGTCGCCGTCGTCCGCGCCCACGCCCGCACCGCCCCCACGGAGGCGCAACAGCGGGCTCTCGCCACCGAGATGGCGGACTACCGGCGGCTGGCCTCGCACGGCGCCCGTATCGCCCTGGGCACCGACTCGCCCCTGGTCCCGGTCGGTCTCTCCCTGCACCTGTGCCTGCGTGCCCTGGTCGCGCACGGCTTCACGGCCGCCGAGGCCCTGCACACCGCGACCGTGGAGCCGGCCCGTCTCTTCGGCCTCGATTCCGACCTCGGGACGGTGGAGGAGGGCAGGATCGCCGACCTGACGATCGTCGACGGCGACCCGTTCTCCGACTTCGGCTCCCTCGTCCGCATCCCGGTCGTCGTGCGCGAGGGAGTCCCCCACGCCCAGGTCGACTTGACGTCGGCTCACCGGTCGGTCGTGGTGCACGAACCTCCCCGGGACATGTCCTGGCTCGGGGTGGCCGAGCGGCTCCGGCGGGGGTCGTGCTGCCATCCCGACGCGGACGGGTGAGACACCCGGCCGTGGCTCAGGGACCGATGTGCAGGTGGGGTGTCCAGAGCGAGGGCCGTTCGGGCTCTCGCTCGCGCACCTGGGACACGGCGTGATGGAGGGACTCGGCGACAGTCCCATCCTGACGGTCCGTCAGGTACTCGTAGAAGGCCTGCACCAGGTGGGTGTTGGTCCGGTCGGTGACCGGCCAGAGGCTGCCCACCAGGTGGCTGAAGCCGGCGAGCTGGAAGGCCGAGAGCAGGTTCAGGGACTCGTCCGGCAGGTCGAGGCGGTTCCGGGCGGTGCCGCAGGCGGAGAGGAAGGCCAGACCGGCCCGGTCGGTGCGGGCTGCCGCGATGTCGCCGATGTGCAGCCGGCCGTCGTGCAGGACGAGGTGGCTCTCGTGATGACGGTCGGCGTCGTGTCCGGCGTGGCAGGCCACATGGACGATGTCGTGGTCCGGGACGGCCGTCATCAGCCGCTCGCGGGTGGCGGCCGGCCCGCGCAGCAGGCGGGCTCCGGGAAAGGAGCCGGTGAGCAGGGCCGCCTCCTCGTCGGCGGCCGGCAGATCCGGGGCGCCGGGGGTGCGCGGCAGGGCGAGTACCAGGGGGCGGCTGTCCGGGCCGGGCCGCCAGGGCCGGAGGCGGCCGAGCGCGTGGACGGTGGGGGTGTAGGACGACACCACGAGGGCGAACGCGCTGCCCTCCTCGCGGCGTTCGGCCATGTGCAGCGGAAAGTGGCTCAGCGGCCCGGTGGGACACCACCACATGCGGGGCGGCACGGCGCCCTTCCGCGGGCCGCCCAGGTCGTCCCGCAAGGCATCGAGAACGGGCCCCACGACGGCGTCCCAGAGCAGTGCCAGACCGGTGCGCAGGGAGTACTCGCCGAGGCTCCGGCGCGCCGGGGAGACCCCGTGGTCGAGGGCCAGTTCGGCGCCGCCCAGCAGATCGCGGCCCAGCCGCAGGACGGTGTCGGCGGTGAGCCGGGGCAGCGGCAGCCGGCGGACGCCGTCCCGGGTGACGAGCAGGGCGTCGGAGCCGTAGCGGCCGAACATCGGGACGGCCACGGGGCCTTCGTGGCAGGCTTCGAGGATCTCCTGCAGGCGCGGCGGCTGAAGGAAGTCCTCGAACCCGGGGACGCCCTTGATCTCCTCGATCAAGTGCCGTCGTTCGTCGGCCAGTCGGTGGCGCCGGTCGGCGTCCGGCTCGGTCCGCAGCCGGGTCGGCAGCTCCTCCAGGGCCGTGGCGAGGTGCGGGGCGCGGACGCGCAGCCGCTCCAGATCGACGCGCACGGCCGACGCCTCCGCATGGAGCACCCCGCGTCCCTGTTCCAGCACTTCCAGCGCGCGGGCCGGTGAGCCGGTGGCCAGCGCACAGGAGGCCGCCAGCGTGGGCAGCGGCGCATAGGCGGGCAGCCTGCGTTCCCGGTCACCGGCGCGCAGCTGCCAGCCGGCGAGGTCCGGCAGCAGACGGACCGCGAGGGCGAGATCGTCGGCGGCGCGCGGCCAGTCCTCCAGGTTGATCTCCAGCTTGCCGGCGTGCCACGCGCTCTCCAGCCGTCGGTGGACGCTCTCCGTGGCGGCCCGCGCGACCTGACGGAGCAGGGCCGCCGCCTCGCGGGCGTCCGCCGACTCGCCGTACTCCACATAGCGGTTGTTGAGGGCCCCGCCGAGCAGAAAGCGGCGCGAGGCCAGTTGGGCGGGGCTCACGGCGGCGGCCAGGCCGTCCCGCAGCACGGCGATGGACTCGGCCAGCACGGCGGGGTCACGGGTGCGGGCGTACTGCTCGGCCAGGCCGTTGGCCAGCGCCTCCAGCACCACCTCCGTAGGCCGACCCGCCGTACCGGCGTGGGCCTGCCGGGCGAGCCGGAGTGCTTCGGCGAGGTCGGCTTCCGGGTCGTGCACAGGTCCGCCGCGTCCACCGCGTCCGGCACGCCGACGGAGCCAGCGGGCGAGGTTGGCCCGGACGGTCGTGTGCAGTTCCGGGTCGGTGCCGGGTGCGAGTGCGGCGAGGGCCGCCCGGCCCAGGTCGACGATCTCGTCCAGTGCGGCCGGGTCCCCGCCGTTGTCGCCCTCGCTGTCCAGTTCGCTCAGCAACTCGAGTTCGAAGGCGAGGTTGTTCAGTTCCCGGGCGCGGGCGGGACGGTCGTGTGGCAGTTCGGCGATCAGCGCGCGGGTCAGGCCGATGGCCTCCCGCAGCGACTCCGAGTCGCCGAGGTCTTCATGGCGCAGGCGCAGCAGTCCGGCGAGCTCGCTCACCGCGCCGGCTCGGCGAGGGTGGCCGGGCGGCAGGCCCGTGACCACCGTACGGGCGAGGCCGATGGCTTCGGCGAGCGCCTGGGGCTCCTGGTGGAGGATGTAGGCGTGCCGCAGGGCTTCGCACAGCCGGGACAGATGGTGGAGGTGCTCGGGAGCGCCTTCCGGTGACTCGGCCACCAGATTGCGCGCCAAGTCGACAGCTGCGTCGAGGAGTTCCGAGTCGGGGTGGTACTCGTGCAGCAGGAGCAGGGTGTGCACGTTGTTGCCCATGGTCCTGGCCCGGCCCGTGTTGTCCTCGGCCATGGCGCTGCCCAGGTACAGCACCGCGGCGGCGGCCAGCAGTACCGTGCGGTCGTGCACTCCCGCCTCTTCCAGGAGCAGACCCGTGTGGTCGTTCCAGAGGCCGACTTGGGGAGTGCCCGGCGGCGACGGGGCCGCGATCGCCTCGGCCACCTCCTTCGGCACGGACCGTGGCGCGGCGTCGCGCAGCGGGGCGAGGAGGGCGAAGGCGAGCAGGAGATCCCGGTGGTTCAGCGGGTTGCGCCGGGCGTCGACCGGCGCGCGCAGCCAGAACAGCCAGCCGGTGGCGTGGAGGAGACGCAGCCAGGGCTGCACGTCGATGTACTTGTCGCGAACGACGGAGCGTACGGCCGTCTCCAGGAGGGCGGCCGCTTCCTGCTCGGCTTCGGCGTCGAGCAGCACGCCGGGATCGTGGGAGGTCGCGTAGGCCTTGAAGCGCCGGGTGAGCGGATCGGCATCCGGGCCCGAACCGGCATCCGGACCGGCGGGGTTCAGGTCCGGCGGCAACGCAACCACTCCTGCCTGCTGTCGTCCCAGACGAGCGTACGGCCGCGCAGCTCCGAGCGGTCCATGGCGGTCAACTGCCGTACGGCGTCGGGCGGGATGGGGTCGGGCACGACCAGCTGGAGGTCGGCTTCCGGGTCGAGGATGCTGACGAAGCCGGAGCCGTCGGGGGGGATGCGCGGGGCCGGCGCCGAGAGGTCCGGGGCGGGGCCGGCCGTACCGGAGTCGGCCGAGGCGGACGGGTCCGGCGTGGGTCTGCCGCGCCGGGCCAACCGGGCGCGCAGGCCCGCGTAGGCATCGTCGGCCGATTTGCCGGCGATCGCCTGGACGAACGGAACGATCAGCGACGTGGCGGCCCCGCCGAGCACCAGCGATACCCAGTCGGGCAGGTCACGCAGCGCCGGTGGTCCGGGCGGCGTGCTCCCCTGGGCGGGCGACAGAACTGCGGCGATCGCGGCGGCGGTCGGGGCGGCACCGGCGTCAGCGGGGAGCCACCGGGTCGGGCCGTCGGGTGCGTAGACCTGCCAGTCGCCGTCGGCCGTGCTGTACCGGACCACGAGATCGTGCGTCTCCTCGGGGAACCGGCGGGGTGTGGCGCACAGCCAGAGCCAGAGCAGGTCTCCGGTCCCGTCGCCGCTCTCGTCGTAGTAGACGTTCCGGCGTACGACGCTCAGGCGGTGGGTGCCCAGGGCCGCGGTCAGCTCGGCGAGGCGTGCGTCCAGGCCGGACCGCCCGGCCCCCGCGCGGTCGCCGAAGTCCAGCGCGCTGTCCTTGCTCACGTCGATGTCACACATCCCCGTACGGTGGCTCGGTGGTGTTCGCTGCTGTGCGGTCAGTGCCGTGGCCGCGCCGCGGGCGGTCGGCCCGTTCCAGGGCGGCCTGCCGCACATGCGGGTCCTCGGAGAGCGCGGCGCGTTCCAGGGCGGACCGGGCGCCCTGCGGATCCCCCAGCCGTAGCAGGGCGTCGCTCAGCAGGATCAGGGACCACGCGGCCACGTGCGAATGCCCTGAGCGGACGGCCTGCTGCAACGCGTCGCGGGCGCCGTCGAAGTCGCCGCGCCGCAGGAGCATGGATCCGGCGCCGTACGCCGCAGAGGGTGCCGACTCCGGGTCGCCGGAGCGCATCGCCTCACGGTACGCGCCGAGCGCGCCGTCCGTGTCGTGCCGTTCCTCCAGCACCATGCCGAGCCGGAGTGCCGCTCGCGCGGCCGAGACGGGGTCGGTGCGGCCCGGCTCGATCGCCTCCTGGTAGGCGCGTACGGCGCCGGACGCGTCACCCCGGCGGCTGAGCAGCGCGGCCAGCCCGCACAGGGCCGGGCCCGCCAGGTGGGCAATGCCGCAGCCGGCCGCCTTCCGGTAGAGGGCCGCCGCCTGATCCGGATCCGTCTGCTCCGTCAGCACGGCGAGCTGGAGACGGGCAATGGCCGCGGGTTCCGCCTCTTCGGCCTCTTCGGGCTCGGCGGCGAGCCGTAAGGCCGCAGCGGCTTCCTCGGTGTCGCCCCGCTCGCTGAGCAGGAGCCCCATCCGGGCGGCGGCACGCGGCGCGGCAAGCCTGTGTCCGGAGTCGACGGCGACCTCGAACGCGATCAGTGCAGCGGCGGTCTCCCCCTGCTCGGCCAGCAGCCCGCCCAGGTCATGGGCCACCATTCCACGCAGTCCGGAGGGGTCGCCGTGCCAGGTGCACACGGCGAGCGCCTGCTCGTACGCCGAGCACGCCGCCGCCGTGTCACCCTGCCGGTGCAGCAGGCTGCCGAGGTTGTGCGCGGCCAGTACGGTGCCGACCGGGTCGTCCATGTCGATCGCCTCGCGGTAGGCGGCGACCGCCTCGGTGGTCCGGCCCTGCCCGGCGAGCGACTGCCCGAGGTTGACGCAGGCCATCGCGGCCATCATGGAGCCGGCGCTCGCACCGCGGCGGGTCCCGCTCGGCTCGTCCGGTGTGGCCTGTCGCCGGACACCGCTGTCGATCCCGCTGTCCGCGACGGCCTGCCGATAGGCGACGTGCGCGCCGGAGGTGTCACCGCGTTCGTCCAGGCTGCTCCCGAGGCGGAGCCCGGCGTAGGAGGCGACCAGCGGTTCGGCGCTGCGCGAGGCCTGTCGCAGCGCCGACTCGGCGACCTCGGTCATGCCACTGGTGTGCGCGGCCTCGGCGACCACCATCAGCTCCGGCGCGTCACAGCGCCGCAGCGCGAACTCCCATGCTGCGAGCGGGACTTCGGGCAGATCTGCACGGGACACGAGGGATTCGGCGGCCCGGAACGCCCGCCCGGCGGTCCGTCCGGGCGCCGGGCGCACTTCCTCCAGCAGCGCTGCGGTCGCCTCCGGGGGGACGGTCACCGCCCACTTCAGGGCATTGGCCCATCGGGTGCCGTCGTCGGGCTGCGGTGCGGGGAACCGCGGGTCGATCCCGGCCAGTTCACGCAGTTCGGCCTCGGTGATCGGACGCAACAGGCCCATGCGCCGCCAGTCCACGGCGGCCCGCACCAGCGCCGAGCCCAGCGCGGCCGTCTCGTCCCCTCCGGCGTCCCCGGCGGCGCGCAGACCCTCCTGCCGGCGCTGGTCCAGCACGGGTCCGCCATCGGTCAACTCCACGCCGGACGGCCGCTGTTGACCCTCAGCCGTTTCTCCCCGCGCGACGGGCTCGCTCGGTACGACGACCACGGCGGCCTGATCCAGGACCAGCCGTGCGGTCGATCCGAGCCGGCCCTCGGTGGACAGCAGGTGCTCGCGCACATTGGACTCGAAGGTCGCCAGTACCACCACCCGGGTTGCGAGCGAGCGGAGCCGGCCGAGCAGTTCGCCGTCGATGCCGCCTGCGATGCCCAGGTACCGCTCCAGGTGATCGAGCCAGACGACCACGACGCCGGCGGCTCCCACCCGTAACGGCGGTTCCAGCGCGAGCAGTTCGGCCAGTGCGGCGACGCCCGGCCGGGGCACCAGGATCCGGGCGCCGGGGAGGGTGCGGCGCACGGCCTCCCACGCGGAGCGCCACCGGGCCGCCCCGGAAACGCCGGCCAGGAGCACGAAGTCCTTGTCCCGCAGGGCCGAATCCAGCGCGTCGTCCACCCAGGGCCGGCCCACGCACGGGTCCTGCTCGACCCGGGTGTACAGCGAGCGGGAGACACCCAACTCGCCGTAGGCGTCCGCCTCGGCGACCGAGGGCAGCTCCTCGGGGCCCGACACCGCCGGGACCGCGAGCAGCGCACGGATCCGCTCGTCCCGCCCTGCGCCCGACTCCGCCACCGAAGTCTCCCGTCGCTTCAGCCTCGCGTTGTTTCACCATAGCCCGCCGGGGCGTTGCCCCGGGAAGCCCTCGGGCATGGTGGCCTGCGGCCGGCTGCCGGGCCACGTGTTCAGGCGTCGTCCTCGTCGTCGGTGGCGGTGCGGTCCGCCAGGCGTTCGTAGCGCTGCCTGGCGGCCTGCGGGGTGCCGAGTCCGAGGCCGAAGGCGATCTGCGGCCAGGTCATGCCGCGGCCGCGGGCCATCTGCAGGAGCGAGGCCTCCAGCTCGTCCAGCTCCGCCCGTACCAGCGGCACGAGACTCAACGCGGCCGTGATGTCGGCACGGTCCACCTCCGGCTCGCCGTCGTCGGGCAGCGCGGCGCC
The DNA here is from genome assembly GCF_053611725.1 of Streptomyces sp. NPDC054783. NCBI lineage: Bacteria > Bacillati > Actinomycetota > Actinomycetes > Kitasatosporales > Streptomycetaceae > Streptomyces > Streptomyces sp. NPDC054783. Next base: position 28,284 of record NZ_JBSHAY010000005.1, read on the forward strand.
GCTCAGCAGGAACGTCACGAGCCGCACGGCCTCGTGCGGCGCCAGGACCGACGGGTGGATCTGGCGGCACCGCTGCCCGTCCGTCGCGGCGTGCCGCTCGGCGATACGGAACAGCGAGGCGTGGACCCGCTGGGCACGCGCCTGCTCCGGCTGCGGAGGGTTGAAGGGGTCGGTGTGATCGGCGGTTGATGACATGCGAGAAGAGTTGCGTTCAACACGACATGACGTCAACTGCTTATAGTGAACGGCCCGTTCATGCGGCAAGGACTGTCTCAGGGCGTCGGCGCGGTGATCTCCCGCTTGAGGATCTTGCCGCTCGGCCCCATCGGCAGCGTCTCCGTCAGCCAGAGCCGGCGCGGGTACTTGTAGGCGGCCACCCGGTCCCGGACGAACCGCTGCAACTCCTCGGTGTCCGCCCGGGCTCCCGGACGCAGGACGACCGCGGCGGCCACCTCCTCGCCGAGCCGTGCGTCGGGCACGCCGAGGACCGCGGCGAGGGCGACGGCGGGATGCTCGTGCAGCACCTCCTCGATCTCGCGCGGGTAGACGTTGTAGCCGCCGCGGATGATGAGGTCCTTCTTCCGGTCGACGATGTACAGATAGCCGTCCTCGTCCCGGCGGGCCAGGTCGCCGGTGCGCAGCCAGCCGTCGGGGATCGCGGCGGCCGTCTCCTCGGGGCGGTGCCAGTACTCCTTCATCACGTTCGGCCCGCGCACGGCCAGTTCACCGACCTCCCCCGGTGCGACGTCCCGGCCGCAGTCGTCCAGCAGCCGGACCTCGACGTCGCGGATGGGGGTACCGATGGAGCCGGGCTTGCGCGGGCGGTCGGGGTGGTTGAAGGAGACGACCGGGCTGGTCTCGGACATGCCGAAGCCCTCCAGCACCATGCAGCCGAAGCGCCGCTCGAACCCGTGCAGGATCTCCACCGGCAGCGAGGCACCGCCCGAGACGCACATGCGCAGACTGGAGACGTCGGCCGCGTCGGCACCCGGGTGCTGGAGCAGCGCCGCGTACATGGTCGGGACGCCCTCGAAGACGGTCGCCCGGTCGCGTGCGACGGCGTCGAGCACGGTCTGCGGATCGAAGCGGGGGACGAGGGTGAGGGACGCGCCGCTGCGGACGGCGACGTTCATGGTGCAGGTCTGCCCGAAGATGTGGAACAGCGGCAGACAGCCCACGATCACGTCCTCGGAGGTCAGCCGCTGGACCTCGGTGACGTTGACCTCGGTGTTGTGGCGCAGCCCGGCGTGGGTGAGCGCGGCGCCCTTGGGGCGGCCGGTGGTGCCCGAGGTGTAGAGCAGCACGGCGATGTCGTCGCCGGCGGCGGCCGTCACCTCGTGTTCCGGGTCCAGGCGGGCCAGTTCGGCGGCGAAGGCGGCCGGTTCGACCGTCAGGTGCCGTACGCCGGCGGCCCCCGCGCCCGCGGCGCCCTCGCCGGGCGCCTGATGCCACTCGAAGAGGAGCACGGCACCGGAGTCCCGCAGGTGGTACTCGGTCTCGCGCTCCTTGAGCAGCGGGTTCATCGGCACCACGATGCCGCCGGCGCGCAGGACGGCGTAGTACAGGACGACGAACTCGGGCACGTTCGGGAGCATCAGTGCTACCCGGTCACCGCGGCGCAGGCCCTCGGTGCGCAGCAGCTCGGCGGCCTGGGCGCTGAGCCGGTCGAGCTCGGCGTAGGTGGTGGTCGCGGTGCCGAGCCGCAGCGCCGGGCGCTCCGGCAGCCGTCGCGCCGTCTCCGCCAGGAATTCCGCCAGATTGGCCATGATGCCTCCTCGCACGCATGCTCCCGCCGCGCTCACGGGTCCCGCCGCGAGCGCTCCCGGCATGGTCGCGTGCACGGTCACGGGCGTCCATGGTGGCGTCCACAGTCCGCCCGTGCCGGAGTTGTTCCCGTGCACAATCAGACCGCCGTACGCTGCGGGTATGGGTCTGTCGAATGTGGGCGCCGCCTTGCGTGTGCGCCTTCCGGAGCTCGGCGAGCGGATGGCCGGGCGCATCCGTGCGGAGGTCGAGTCGTACGCGGACGAGTCGCTGATCCCGTTCGCGTCGCTCAGGGAGTCGTGCCGGGGCAACGCCGATCTGCTCCTGGGGCGTTTCGCCTACGGCGCCGAACCCGATGTGGGGGCAGCTCAGCAGACCGGCCGGCTGCGCGCCGAGCAGGGCGTGCCGCTTGCGGACACGCTGCACGCCTACCGGGTCGGTTTCGAACTGCTGTGGTCGGAGATGGTCGACGAGGCGCGCAGGCATCCGGAGGTCACGGACGCGGAGCTGGTGGCCGGTTCCTCGGAGATCTGGGCGCTGTTCGGCCGGTACGCGGAGGCCGTCGCGGCCGCCTACCGCGAGGCGAGCGCGGAGCTGGCGCTGCAGCGAGAGGCCCGTCGATCGGCCCTGGCCGAGGCGTTGTTCACGGGCGCACTCGCGGATCGTACGACGCCGTGGGAGGCGGCCCGGCAGCTGGGCCTGCCGGAGCGCGGGCCGTACGCGGTCGTGGCCGCGGCGGTGCCGGATCCCGGCCAGGAGCCGCTGCCGGGGATCGAGGCGGCGCTGCGCCGTTCCGGCGTGCCGTCGGTGTGGCGACTGCTGCCGGACCAGCAGATCGGGCTGGTCTCGCTGGGGCACCGGGACGCGGAGACGGTGAGCCTGCGCGCGCTGCGCCGTCGGCGGGCCCGGGTGGGTGTCAGCCCGCGGTTCGACTCGCTTCGGGACACGCCGCAGGCGCTGCGGTTCGCCCGGCTCGCCCTGGCCGGACGGCCCGGCGGGGGTCCGGGGGTCACCCGGTTCGACGACAGCCCGCTGGCGATGCTGGTGGCGGCGGCCCCGGCGGAGGCGAGCCGGCTGGTCGAGGTCGCATTGGGTCCGCTCCTCGAACTACCGGAGGCGGAGCGGGCTCGGCTGCTGCAGACCCTCGGTCACTGGTTCGCCTCGGGCGGTGTGGCCGCCGGTGCCGCGGAAGGACTCTTCGTCCACCCCAACACCGTGCGCTACCGGCTGCGCCGTGTCGAGGAGCTGACCGGGCGTCCGCTCACCGACCCCATGGCCCTCGCCGACCTGGGCGCCGCGCTGTACGCACTGCGGCTGCTGCCTTCCTGAGTGTCCCCGGCGACCCCGCCTCCCAGGGGGCGGAACTGCTCGGCCGGCTGCCCGTGCGCCCGGAACGAGGGCAGTGTGCGCGCCGTACCGGAACGCGTTGTTCCTCGGCTATTGCGTCAGCGGCAGCCGGTACACCGAGACATGAGCACGCGACTCGGCGGTGAACTCGGTGCCGGACCAGTCGGCATGCCTGGACTCCAGCCCGAATCCGGCCAGTTGGGCCATGAGGTCGAGTTCGGAGGGCCAGATGTAGCGGTGCGGGCTGCGGTACAGCCGGGCTTCCTCGGTCTCGTCGAAGCGGAAGTGGTGCGATACGACACGCTGGTTGAGGATGTCGTAGGTGTCCAGCCCGATGTACCCGGCGTCGGTGCGCCACACGGTGGCCTCCTGGCCGGGGGGAAGCGTGCGCAGCTCCGGCACCCACAGCTCGATCACGAACCGGCCGCCGGGCGTGAGGTGGCGGGCGGCGTTGCGGAAGCACTCGACCTGCTCGGCCTGGGTGAGCAGATTGGAGATCGTGTTGTAGACGAGGTAGACGAGGCGGTACGTCCCCGGGGCGCGGGTCGTCGCCATGTCGCCCATGACCACGGGGATCGTGGCTTCGCCGGCCTTGGTGCGCAGTTGCTCCACCATCGGCCCGGACAGCTCGATGCCGGTGACGGGAACCCCCCGCCCGGCCAGCGGGACAGCGACCCGGCCGGTCCCGATCGCGAACTCCAGTGCCGCTCCGCCGTCCGCCAGCTCGGCGAGCCGTTCCACCGTGGGGGTCAGGACGTCCGGCGCGAACATGCCGGTACCGGGCGTGTCGTAGCGCCGGGCGACGGCCGCGCCCCAGATCTCCTTCTGCTCCATTGCATCAACACTGGCCTCCTGCAGGGGGAGTTGTCCATCGACTTGCCGCCGTACGCTCCGGCCTCCCGGGTGCCGTTGACACCGGCACTGCGAACGACCAGTCAGCGAGGCGGGCCGGAAACCCGGCCGTCGGCAAGTGGCCGGGAGGCCCGCTTTTGAACGTGTTCAAATTCAGGGCTACCCTGGGGGTGGTACCGAACCGAGGGGGCTCGATGAAGGTAGTTCTGCCGGGAGGAACCGGACAGATCGGTGCGATTCTCGACCGTGCGCTGACGGCAGCCGGACACGAGGTCACCGTGGTGACCCGGTGCCCGACGCGCGAGCGGCAGGTCGGCTGGGACGGGGCCACGCTCGGCCGCTGGGCCGAGGTGGTCGACGGCAGCGACGTCGTCATCAACCTGGCCGGACGCAGCGTGTCCTGCCGCTACACCGCCGAGAACCTGCGGGCCATGATGGACTCGCGGGTGAACTCGGCGCGTGCGGTCGGACAGGCCATCGCCGCCGCCGCGCAACCGCCGCGGGCGTGGCTGCAGATGAGTACGGCCACGATCTACGCCCACCGCTTCGACGCAGCGAACGACGAGGCGACCGGCACGATCGGCGGCTCGGAGGCGGGAGTTCCGGACTACTGGGCCTACAGCGTCGACATCGCCAAGAACTGGGAGCGCGCCCAGGCCGAGGCACCGACACCCGCGACACGGAAGGTGGCGCTGCGCGCGGCGATGGTGATGAGCCCGGACCGGGGCGGGGTCTTCGACGTGCTGCTGGGCCTGGCCCGGCTGGGGCTGGGCGGGCCGGTCGCCGGTGGTGCGCAGTACGTCTCCTGGATCCATGACGCGGACTTCGTACGCGCGGTGGAGTTCCTGATCGACCGGGACGACATCGACGGCCCGGTCAACCTGGCCTCCCCCGGCCCGCTCCCGCACCGGGAGTTCATGCGGACACTGCGCGCGGCCCGGGGCGTCCCCGTGGGACTGCCGGCGACCCGCTGGATGGCGGAACTGGGAGCCTTCGCGCTGCGCTCGGACACGGAGTTGCTGCTCAAGAGCCGCCGGGTGGTCCCGGGCCGGTTGTCGGCGGCCGGGTTCGACTTCGACCATCCCGAGTGGCAGCCGGCCGCCGTGGACCTGGTGCGCCGGGTCAGGTCGTCGCGGTCCCGGGCGGGCCGCCTCCTGCTTACTTGAAACAACAAATAATCATGTATCTTGCGATGCGACATGATTCACATTTGAAGCACAGCCTCCTCGCGAGGACGCCGTGCGCGTCGCCGTCACCGGATCCACCGGACTCATCGGCTCCGCTCTCACCCGCTCCCTCCTCGCGGACGGCCACCAGGTGGTCCGCCTGGTCCGCGACCGGTCCGCCGCCGCCCCTCAGGACGGCAGCGCGTCCGCCCACTGGGACCCGGGCGCGGGCCGAGTCGAGCCCGGTGCACTGGACGGCGTCGACGCCGTAGTCCACCTGGCCGGTGCGGGAGTCGGCGACAAGCGGTGGACCGCCGCCCACAAGCGGGAGATCCGCGACAGCCGGGTGCGCGGCACCGACACCATCGCGCGAGCCTGCGCCGCGTCCGCCGGCCCGCCGCGCATCCTGGTGTCCGCGTCCGCGACCGGCTACTACGGCGACACGGGTGAACGGACCGTCGAGGAGAGCGAGTCGGCCGGGCACGACTTCCTGTCCTCCGTCTGCGTCGAATGGGAGGCGGCCGCCGACCCGGCACGGCAGGCCGGCATCCGCGTGGTGCACCCGCGCACCGGGCTGGTCGTCTCCGCCCGGGGCGGCGCATTCGGCCGGCTCTTCCCGCTCTTCCGCCTCGGCCTGGGCGGCCTGCTCGGCTCGGGCGACCCAGTACTGGCCGTTCATCTCCCTGACGGACCACGTCGCGGCGCTCCGTTTCGCCCTCGGCACCGAGGAGCTATCCGGTCCGGTCAACTTCACGGCCCCCGAACCGCTCACGAACCGCGAGGTGATCCGGGCACTGAGCCGCGCCCTGCACCGTCCGGCGCTCGCCGTCGTCCCGGCCTTCGCCCTGCGCGCAGCGCTCGGCGAGTTCGCCGCGAGCATCACGTGCAGCGCACGCGCCGTACCGGCCGCCCTGCGCAAGGCTGGTTTCACATTCGCCCATCCGACGATCGACGCAGCGCTCGACTCGGTGCTGCGACCGGCCGCTTGACGAAGCCGCCGGCAGGACGAAGGCCGCCGGTGCGGGGCCGGATTCCGCCGGTGGCGCGCGTGCGCGAACGTCCGGCACGCGGGACCATGGTCGTCCGTGCGGGGCACCGGACGACGGAGCTCGGCGGAAGACGGGTGAAGGAGGATGCCGTGTGCCGACTGTTCGGACTGATCAGCTCCCCGCTGCGCACGCACGCCACGTTCTGGCTGCTGGACGCCCCCGACAGTCTCAGCGTGCAGAGTCGGCGCGAGCCCGACGGCACCGGGCTCGGGTTCTTCGACGCGGACGGCACGCCGGAGGTGCACAAGGCACCCATTGCCGCGTACGAGGACCGCGCCTTCGCCCGGGAGGCCCGGGAGGTCGAGTCGGCCACCTTCCTCGCACACATCCGCTACGCCTCGACCGGAGGGCTGGACGTCCGCAACACCCACCCCTTCGACCAGGACAGGCGGCTGTTCGCGCACAACGGCGTGATCGAGGGGCTGGACAGACTGGACCAGCATCTCGGCGAGGACCGGTCACTGGTGCAGGGGGACACCGACTCCGAGCGCTTCTTCGCCCTGGTCACGAGGGAGACGGCGGCGCACGGCGGGGACGTGTCAGCCGGCATCGCGTCCGCGGCCCGCTGGGTCGCCGGGAACCTGCCCCTGTTCGCCCTCAACGTCATCCTCGTCACCGCCCGAGAGCTGTGGGCCCTGCGCTATCCCGCCACCCACGAGCTGTACGCCCTGCGGCGCCCGGCCGGCGGTCACCACGGCACGCGGCATCTCGACCACGCCGGCCGGCACGGTCACATGCGTGTGCGCTCGGCGCATCTGGGTGATCGTCCGTCGGTCGTCGTGGCCAGCGAGCCCATGGACGAGAACCCGCACTGGCAGCTCATGGCGCCCGGCGAGTTGCTCCACGTCGACGCCGATCTGCAGGTGACCTCCCGCATCGCCGTGCCCGATCCCCCGGCCCGCCCGCTGACCCTGTCCGACCTGCGCCCCGAAGCGGCCGCCTCCCAACGGCACACATAGAGCGGCTTCTCGCCGTGACCCGGCTCACGGGCTCGAAACTTGCGCAACCCGTAAACTTTCCGGCGTGGAGACTACCGAGGTGACGGGTTGGGAGACCGCCGTGCTCGACGGCGGGCCGGCGGACGGGCTGCGGATGAAGGTCTCCGACCGACCGCGCGTGATCCAGGTGACGTACCCCTGCCAGGTCGAGGCCGCACCGCCCGGCGGCGTACGCGCCGAGGCGGTGTACCTGTACCGCCGCGACTACACCGTCACCAGCGAGCCCCTGCGGTACGGCTTCGACATCGCCAGCCCCTGACCCACGCGGTGGACGCGGTGAGTCGGCCGGGCCGCGCGATGGGCGCGGTTCAGGCGGCCGGCCCGCTCTCGACGGTGGGCGCGGTGGACGGCCGGGCGGCGTCGTCCTCCTTCATGGCCTTGGCCTCGCTCTTCAGGATGCGCATGGACTTGCCCAGTCCACGCGCGGCCTCGGGCAGCTTCTTCGAGCCGAACAGCACGATCACGACGATCGCCACGATCAGCAGGTGCCAGGGTTCCAGTCCGTTGCGGAGCATCGCGCCCACCCCTCCCTGACTTGCAGTATTGCGCAACCGTACAACCTGGCCATCGACGCGGTCGCCACGGTCAGGCGTCGGAGTCCGGCTTGCCGCGCGCCGCAGCGTACGCCTGGGCCGGCGTCATGGGGATGCCGTTGAGGCTGACCGTCCGGTACGGGCTGACCTTGGCGCAGGTCTTGGCCTGGTCGGCGGTGGAGGCGTGCGCGCCTCCGACGGCGGCCTTGGTGTCGGCGGGCGCCGGCGAGGAACTGCCACCCGGGTAGCTGGTGCCGCTGGGCCAGTCGCTGCCGATGACCACGGTCAGGCCGGTGCCGGTGCCCTGTTTCAGGTGCGCGGAGGACAGACCCAGCGCCTTGGCGACCGTCTGGGCCTCCGCCTTCTGACCGGTGCCGTAGGTCAGCGTGGTGGTGCTCGCCGGGCTCGGTGCGTTGGCCGTGGTCGTGCCGGAGCCGAAGCCCTGGTCGGTCAGTGCGGTCGCGATGTCCGAGGCGCGGCCGGTGACCGGGGTGCCGTTCTCGACGGTGACGGCGATCTGCGAGGCGGGGACGGCCGAGGCCGTCGCGGTCGCCGAGGCCGCCGCGGCCTTCTTGCCCGAGCCGGTGGTCAGCGACTGGTCGTTGGCGATGGTCGAGAAGAGGGTCTTCGCGCCCGGACCCACCACCACCCGGTCCTTGTTGTTCGGGTCGGGGGCCGTCTGCATCGTCGTGAAGGTCATCCGCTTCGTCGGGACCTTGTTCACGTCCGACGCCAGGGAGATCAGCTTCTTCACGCTGCCCAGGCCGTCGTCCACGGTCAGCGCCTTGGTGGCGGCGTCTGCCAGGCCGTAGACGGCGGTGGGGTCGGTGAGCGTGCCCGCGCTCTTGAAGTTGCGGATCATCGCGCTGAGGAAGATGTGCTGCGAGATCGTACGGCCGAGGTCGCTGCCGTCGCCGAAACCGTGCCGGGAGCGGACGAACTCCAGCGCCGCGTCGCCCTTGAGGGTGTGGGTGCCCTTGGACAGCTTGAGGTGGGAGTAGGTGTCGTACACGTTGTCGCTGACACAGACGGAGACACCGCCGATGGCGTCGGACATCTTCACGACGCCGGAGAAGTCGAGCTTGACGAAGTGGTCGATCGGGATGCCGGTGAGCTGGTGGACGGTGGCCACCTGGCAGGCGGGGCCGTACTGCAGAGCGCTGTTGATCTGGCCGTAGTAGCCGGACGTGGACCGGCCCGTCTCGCTGTCCTTGCAGGCCGGGACCTGGGTCATGGTGTCGCGCGGGATGCTCATGACCGTCGCGTTGGAGCGGTCGGCGGATATGTGCAGCACCATCTGTACGTCAGCGTTGCTGCCGGTCTGCACACCGGTCTTGGAGCAGCCGCCGCCGAGCTTGCAGTCGGCCTGGCTGGTACGGCCGTCCGAGCCCATGACCAGGATGTCGATCGGGGTGCGGCCGAAGGCGTCGGCCTTCTCGGCGCCGCCCTTGCCGTCGAGGGCGACGCTGTGGATGTTGCCGTTCAGGTGCTGGTAGAACCACCAGCCCGCACCGGCCGTGACCACGATGATCACCGACAGGCCTATCCCGAGGACCTTCAGCACCCTCCTGCCGCGGCCGGCCGGACGGGCCCGGCGCCCCCGCCGGCCGCGCTCCCGGGCGGCGGCCCGCGCCGCGGCCCGGCCACCCGGCCGGTGCGCCCCGTCGGGCTCGGCGGTGCGCTGTCCGGGCACCCGCGCGGTACGGCTGCGCGTGGCCTGCCCGCTCGGCCCGTCCCACGGGTCGCTCATCTACCACTCCCATGAACGGTCGGGCCTGTCAGGCTGGGCCGTGGGGTTTACGGCCTGACCCGCGCGGCGGTGTACGGGCAGGCGGAGCACACAGCTCCACCTTTACTTGCGTGGTTGCGCAATCTAACAAATCTGCGGCCCGAACAGCACAGATGCACACATGATTCACAGGTGAGGCATCTCATGGAACCGCCGTACGAACCCGGGACGGTGCCGGAGCGGGAGTCTACGCGCCTCATATAAGAGCGACATATAGACCTCGCACAGAGCCTGCAGCATAGAGCCTGCACAAGTGCGTCATGCAGAAGGGACCTGCACGGGCCGGCCGGCTTCCCGCGCTGCTCTCAGCCACCGATCCCGTGCACGCTGTGGACCGGGGCGGAGGCGTGCGCCGACCGCACGGTCAGCTGCCCCACCATCACCCGGACCAAGGTCACCACGTCGGGGTCGTCGATGCAATAGACCTGCCGACGGCCTTCGCGGCGCGCGCGGACGAGTCCGGCGAGCTTGAGCTTCGCCAGGTGCTGGCTGACCGCGGGGAGTGCTCCGCCCACCCGGTCGGCGAGATGCGTGACATCGCTCTCCCCCTGCGACAGGGCCCACATCAGATGCAGCCGGGCGGAGGAGGCGAGCAGACCGAACGCCACGGCGGCCTCGGCGAGCACCTCGGCGGGCGGGTCCTCGAAGCCGGCGGCGCTGCTGTCCGTCACAGTCCCCTCCCGTCCGCGCCCTCGTCACAGCCGACGCACCTGCGCCCACCCAGTGTAGGCGTCCGGTTCCGACGGTCCGGCGCCGCCCGGAGGGCCCGGCCGTCCACGCGGGGACCGGGCGCATGCTCGCGGGGCGGAAGGAAAGGAGATGTCCGCTTCCCTCCCGGGGACTCAGTCCTCGTAGAAGTTGTTGACCACCTCCGGCTCGTCGTCGTCGAACGCCTCGTTGAGCAGCGCGCCGCCGATGAGGCCTGCCGCGCCGGCACCGATGAGCGCGCCCGCGCCGAAGCGCCGGCCGCCGCCCTGATGATGGTCGTGATCCTCGTACGGCTGCCCGTATCCCTGCTGGGGGTAACCCTGCTGCGGATAGCCCTGCTGCGGATAGCCCTGCGGCACGGGCTGCGGATAGCCCTGCTGGGGCGGGGTGTAGAACGGCGGCGCGGTGGTCTGTACGCGCTGCGCGCAGGCGCCGCAGGTCTGGACGGGCCGGGGCACGCCCCACTGCGGTGACCAGGTCACGGTCGTCACGCCCGGGCCGTGGTTGGGGTCGAAGAAGCAGGTCACGCTGGAACTCCCGGTGGTTGGTTGCGGGGATGTGGAGAACGCCGGGACCGGCGGAGCGGCGACCGGCGGCTTCGACGGGACGGGCGGCACCTTGCTCCCGCCGTGCGTCTGCGGTGCGGGGACCGGGTCCGGAGCCGGGCTCGGGGACGTGTCCCTCAGCACGGCCACGCCGTAGTCGGTGGCGATGCCGGCGAGGCCCGAGGCGTAACCCTGGCCGACCGCGCGGAACTTCCACTCCGCGCCGTGCCGGTACAGCTCGCCGAAGACGAGCGCGGTCTCGGTCGACAGGGCGCCGGACGCGAGGCCGTAGCGGGCCAGTTCGGTGCCGCCTTCCCGGTCGAGGACACGGATGTGCGCGCAGTGCACCTGCCCGAAGGCCTGGCCGCGACTCGCGCCCTCGTACAGCGACACGGTGAAGACGACCTTCTCGACCCCGTCCGGGACTCTGGTCAGGTCGACCTCGATCCGCTGGTCGTCGCCGTCGACCGGACGGCCGCCGCCCAGGTGACGGACCGAACCGTCGGGGCTGCTCGGGTTGTTGAAGAAGACGAAGTGCTCGTCGGAGGGCACCTTGCCCGACGGGGCGCACAGCAGAGCGCCGGCGTCCGGTTCGTACCCGGCGTTCGCCTGCCAGCCCAGCCCGACCGTCACGGCACTCAGACCGGGGGCCTGCTTGCTCAGCGACACATTGCCGCCCTTGGTCAGGGACACACTCATCCACGTCCTCCGCAGCCGCTCACACTTTCCGTGTCCATCATGATCGACGCCCCGGGGCCACTCTGAGTTCCTCGATTGCGCAATGTCTTAATCATGTAGCAGAACCTCGACGGCTCATCACCAGTGGCCCGCCGCAGGCCAACACCACTTGTCCGGCCCCCTCGACGGGCCTCTAGGCTTGCGCAAAGGGGCAATCAAGTGTCGGACTCCGCCGCACTCGGCGCGGATCCCGACCCGACGGGAGGAACAACACCATGGGCTTCATCGGCTGGATCATCCTGGGCCTGTTCGCCGGAGGCATCGCCAAGATACTGCTGCCGGGCCGCGATCCCGGCGGCCTGATCGGCACCACGCTCATCGGCGTCGCCGGCGCCTTCGTCGGCGGCTGGCTCTCCGCCCACTTCCTCCACCGTTCGGTGGAGAAGCACTTCTTCGACCTCTACACCTGGGGCGCGGCGATCGCCGGCTCCCTGGTGCTGCTCATCGGATACCGCATCCTGTTCGGCAACTCACGGAACTGAGCCGCCCCCTCCCGGACGACCCGCCCGCTCCGCACCCGGCCGGGACTCTGTTCCGCGGCCCGGGCGCAGGAGCGTCCGCCGACCGGCCCCGCCTGCCGGGTGGCGCAGGCGAGTTGCGCCGCCCCGCGACCGCATGGCGACCAGCGACCGCTGCCGCGCACTTGTGGACCAGGCCGACGACGACCGAGCACCTGCTGCTGACCGCCGCCTCCACGGTGACGGCGCCGCGCAGCAAAGTGCGCCTGACCCCGCTGATGGTGCTCGGCACGCCCCCGCGAGAGCGAACCACCGCACGAGATCGTCGGCGCCTGCTGCGGCACCACCGGGTACGGCAGCGGGCCCACGCGGCGCTGCGGGGGCTGCAGTCCACCCAGGTGACGGTGCTGCCCGACAGCGAGCCGTACGCCTGCACCTCGCCGCGCGGCCCACGTGACCGGATCGTGGTGTCGGCGGCGATGCTGTTCCTCCGGCCGCTGCGGACCTCCTCGCCCACCCGGCGGAGCGCCGGGCGGGCGAGGAGGCGGCCCGGGCCGTCGGCATCGGCCGTCGCAAGGCGGTCGCCGCCTGGGCGATTGGCACGCTGGCGCCCGTCCCGCTCGCCAGGCCAGTGCTGACGCTTCCCGCACCCGGGCCTCTCCCCCGGCGGATCGCCGCGCTCCTCGCTCTGCCCCCCACGAACGTGTGCGCCTGGCCGTCCGTGTTCACGACGACGGCCCGGTGGGCGGGCGCGGAGCGCGCCGTCGGTCGTGGGCTTTCCCGGCGTACCGTCGGTGCCGGTGTTCGACCGGTCTCCGCGGCCGGGCCCTTGCCGTCAACGGCCCAGCCGGCGCGGGGTGTTCAGCGTCAGGGCAGTTTCGTGAACGGTGCCAGGAAGGCTCGGGCTTCGGGGGTGTCGAGGCGGTAGGTGACGTTGGTGGCGTAGCAGGGGGTGTCGCCGGTGATGGTCGTGGCGGCGAGGACGTTCCTGCCGTGGATGACCGCGAAGTTGGGTCCGCCGGAGTCGCCGTAGCAGGCGCCGCCGTTGCCCTGGGGAGCGGTCATGGCGAGCCGGACCCAGGCCGCGTTGAGGGCGTCGAAGGTCACGGGTGCCTTCATGCGGACGCCTCCGCCGGGATGGGTCTGGCCGCCGGGGCCGTTGGCGGCCTCCTGGGTGCCGTACCCGGCCACGAACCAGTCGGTGGAGTTCAGTCCCTGCGGGCCGAGCGCGCCCAGTTGGTTCTCGGTCGGCAGGGTGGCCGGGGTGAAGGACCAGCGTGAGGCGACCTTGGCGGCGGGCAGTTCGATCACCGCGATGTCGTGCGGGTCGGAGGCGGGGCCCGGATAGTCGGGGTGGGTGTGCGCGACACCTTCGACGGCCACGGCGTTCGCCTGGGCGGCCGGGTCGCCCGGGTACTTCTTCGCGGCGGCGTCGAGTCCGGCCTGGACGTCCTGGTCGAGCGAGACATGGAACCGGACGCCGGCCGGCCAGTCGCTGGTGCAGTGCGCCGCGGTCAGGAAGGTGTCGGCGTCGATCATCGTGCCGGAACACACCCAGTCGACGCGGTCCGGGGTCGCCGGATCGTTGTCGTCGTCCCAGGTGGCCACGAGCGCACCGACCTCGGTGCGTTCGGGTGCGGGTGTGGCGTTGTAGGAGTTGATCGCGGAGGAGGGCAGCGCGACGGCGAGCACGGTGGCGCAGGCCGCTGCGGTGACGGCGGTGACGCGTAGGGCGGTCAAGAAGAACCCCTTCACTGGGTGTGTGGGACAGGTGTTCTCCTGTGGGAGGTAGGAGCATTGAAGTGGGTGGAGCGGTCCGGGACAAGACCGCGACAGGCCCTAGCGGGGCCCCTGGATGTCCCGGTGCGCCGCGGCCGTTGCCAGGGCCCGCTGGGTCGCCGGGTCGGCCGGCAGGAACGCCTCCAGTTTCAGCTCGGCGAGGGTCACGTCGACGGCGGTGGCGAAGGTCGTGACGGTCGTCATCAGCCGTAGGTCGCCGTACGAGGAGCGCAGGTGCAGGGGGACGGCAAAGCCGAGATGATCGGCTGACGGTTCCAACTCGGGTATGCAGGCGCCGAGTTCGTCCCGCAGCTGGGGCAGGTGGCCGAGGCGGGCCAGGATGTGCCGGGACCAATCGGCGAGATTGGCGATCCGCGGGGCCAGACCCCGCGGATGCAGTGCGAGCCGGTAGACGTTCGTGCCCGGGCCGACCAGTTCCGGGGCCGCTCCCTCGGTGAGCACGTCGAACGCCTCGTTCGCGGCGATCAGATCACCGCCCCGGTCCACCACCAGCGCCGGATACGGCAGGTACCCGCGCAGGATGTGGTCGATCGCCGTACGCACCGGGGCCAGTTCGGGGCCGTCGAGGGAGCTCTCGGGGTAGGCGGGCGCGTACCCGGCCGCAAGCAGCAGCTCGTTGCGTTCGCGCAGCGGCAGTTCCAGCGACTCGGCGAGGCGTACGACCATGGTGCGGCCGGGTACGGATCGGCCGGACTCGATGAAGCTCAGGTGGCGCTGGGTGGTGCCCGCCCGCAGGGCCAGGTCGAGCTGGCTGAGGTGACGGCTGGTGCGGCGGGCGCGCAGGGCGCGGGGGAAGTCCACGCGCCCGTTCTAGCGCCCGGCGCGGCTTCCCGGCCATTCCCTGAGGGGAATTGTCGCGCCGCGGCCGCGGCCGGAGCATCGTCGGCATGGACATCGGCGTACTCATTCCCACCGGAACCGCGCAGTGGGGTCCGGGCGACGGCCCGCGCGAACTGCTGGCCTTCGGTCGCCGGGCCGAGCGCCTGGGCTTCTCCTCCGTCTTCGTCAACGACTCCCTGGTGAGCCCGCGCATCGAGGCACTGACCATGCTGGCCGCGCTCGCCCCGGCGACCGAGACCGTGACCCTGGGCACGGCGGCCCTGTTGCCATTCCTGCGCCGGCCGGTGCAGACCGCGCAGACCCTGGCCTCCCTCGACCTGCTGTCCGGCGGCCGGCTCACCGTCGCCGTCGGCGCGGGGTTCCCCGGCCGCTTCGGACGGCCCCTCTACGACCTGTCCGAGGTGCCGTGGGCACGCCGCTTCGCCCGGCTGGACGAGACCGTCGCGCTGTGGCGGGCCCTGTGGAGCGGCGCGGACTCCTTCTACGGCGAGATCCTCCGGTTCGACGGCCTCCCGCCGGCGACGGCACCACACCGTCCCGGCGGGCCGCCGGTCTGGCTCGGCGGCGGAACCCCGGCGGCGCAGGACCGTACCGGCCGGCTGTACGACGGCTGGCTGCCGTACCCGCCCGGCCCGGCCGACTACGCCTCCGGCCTGCTGAACGTGCGCGCGGCGGCGGCCGGCGCCGGGCGCCCAGCGCAGGACGTCACGCCGGCGCTCTTCGTCTCCGTACGGGTCGACGAAGCCGGCGAGGACGGCGCCCGGCACGACATGGAGGCGTACGCGCGGGCCGTCTACGGCATGCCGCTGGAGGAGCTGGAACGTATCCAGTCGGTGGTCGCCGGCACCGCCGCGCAGGTGCACGCCCAGCTCACCCGGTTCGTGGAAGCCGGGGCCCGGCATCTCGTCGTCCGCCCGGGCGCCCTCGGTCTGGCCTCCCAGCGCGATCAGCTCGAACGAGTCGCCGGCCTGATCCCGGGGCTGAAGGCCTCGGCTGCGGCAGCCGCACCGGCGGTGCCGGACGCCCAGCGGGACACGGTGGCCTGAGCGGCACGCTCCGTGTACTTCGGGCGCTGTCTTGCACCCCTCGGACGGCCCGTGGGACAGCCAGGCCACTTTTCATCCCTACGGGTGAATCGACGGATGGATGTTCCGGACTCCTCCCGCTCTGTGCGGTGTGCTGAGCCACGCGGCCCTGACGCCACGGCAGGGCCCGGCCGTATGGAGGACAGGGGGGCGGGACGTATGGGTGTCTTCGTTCTGTGTGCGTGGCTGCTGACCGCCGGGCTCGGCGGATACCTCGCCACGGTGTGGGTGCGGCACGGCGGACTGCGGCAGCGCACACCCGGTGTGACGCGGCTGCCGTTGTGGCTCGTGCTCGGACATGTGGCGCTCGCCGTGGCCGGACTCGCCGCCTGGACCGCCTATGTGGTGGGAGGCGTGCGGACTTCGGCCTGGGCCGCGTGCGCGGTCGTGCTGATCGTGGCCGCGTTCGGCTTCATGATGCTGCTGCGCTGGCTGCCCAGTTCCGGACGCCACTCCCACGGGGACGCCACGGCCGAGCGGCACTTCCCGCTCACGGCCGTGGTCGCCCACGGCACGACCGCCGGCGCCACCGTGCTGCTGGTGCTCCTCGTCGTCCTGCACAAGGCCTGAGCGGCAGTCCGCTGTCTCGTCCGCCCGTATCCGTTCATGCCGCGGGGGCACCGGTGAGATGCGGGAACGGCCGCTTCGGGGACGGGCCGGGCCGGGAGTACGACGGCGCAGGGCCGCTGGGCCTGGTGGGACGGCGGTTTCCGTGGTGTGCTGGTAGTGGCGGGAAGGACCGAGAACAGACGCGGAGAAGCGGCCCGAAGCCGTGCACCGCGCAATCCGGATCCGCGAGAAGCGGATGGCCCTTCCCGCCCTGTCGCCCTGTCACGCTCTCGCCGTGTCGCCCCGTCCGCCGACCCGCCCCGCCTCCTCGTGCGCACCATCTCGTCGCGCATCCGCCTCTTCGCGCACCCGTCTCCTCGCGTCGGCCGCACCGCGCGGCCGGTGCCTGGGCGCAGCGGGGATCCGCCCTGGAGTGAGGTCCGGACACGGCGCCGTCCGTACGCCGCGGCTCGGCGTCGGCGATGGGCCCGGGGGGTCGGAGCACCGGGCAGTGGCCCGTCGTGTGCTCAGCCTCGTCCGCCGCTGAGGTTCCCCCAGCGGGGGCCGATCTGCTTCCACTCCTCGTCCCACTCGGCCATGCGCCGCCTGATCAGCCGGCTGCGCACCACCCAGCCGGCGCCCCAGACCGCCGTGCCGGCCGACGGGGCGACGAGGAAGCCGGTGAGGGCCGCCTGCAGATCGGCGGCCGCGCCGGTGACGGGCGCGGAGACCACATGGCCCGCGCGGTTGGTCCACACGGTCACCTGGGATCCGGTGGGGGCGCCCGGGAGTACCTTCGCCCGGTCGGTGTGCACGGTGCCGTGGGCGTCCGTCCACCGCACGCCGGCCCACACCCGCCCGTCGTCGTAACCGGTGCCGTAGGCCGGGGTCCGCGCCGCGCCGTCGGTGACCACGGCGGACACGGCGTGCACCTGGGCCTGCCGCGCGGAGAAGGCCGCACCGGCGGTCTGGGCCGCCAGGAAACCGGCGGCGGCTCCGCCGAGAACGGCGAGCACCCAGGTCACGAGGACGATCCAGGCCTCGACGACGTCGCTGTGCCGGCGCAGCGGATTGCGTCGCCACCGCCACAGCCGTGCCTGGGTGATCGTCATGGGAGGTGTCCGGTTCATTGTCACGGCCTCCTCTCGCGCACCGGCGGCCTCGCCGCACCCCACTCCACGGGCCCCTCGCCGGGCGGGATCGCGCCGGGCGGGCGGCGGGCGGGCTCGGGGCGGTCACCCGGACCCGGCCGTCGAGTGTCACCACACCATCGTGCACCTCATTCCGGATCTCGGCGGGGTGAGTACGAAACAGGCCCATGACGACTTCTCGCCCGGCCCCGCCTACCGGCGGAATCGGGACGTCCGGCCCTGCCGCCGTGGGCCGAACGACACTGGGGGGGACGGAGTGGGACGGGTGAGAGTGGGGATCAGGAGCGGCGCCGATTCCCCCGCGGTGTCGCTCCGCCCCCGGATTGCCGGCGTGCGGGCCGGGGGCCTGTGAAGGCGGGGAGAGTCACACACCCGCGAAGAAGCCAGCCATGATCCGTAACGGCAAGCCGAAACAGCGTCGCATCGAACTCGACCCGGTCGAAGCGCTGGGGCTGCTGGACAGCGTGTCCCTGGGGCGGATCGTCTTCACGCGGCAGGCGCTGCCCACCGTGCGCCCGGTCAACCACATCATCGACGGCGGCGACATCGTGATCCGCACCCACGAGGGCGCCGCGCTGACCGCGCACACGCAGCAGGGCGGAGGCGACGGCGTGGTGGTCGCCTACGAGGCCGACGCGATCGATCCGGAAACGCATCTCGGCTGGAGCGTGGTGGTCACCGGCTACGCCCGGCTCGTCACCGACCCCGCCGACCTGGCCCGGGTCCGGACGCTGCTCACCCCCTGGGCACCTCAGGAGGGCACGGACCAGGCCGTGCGCATCCGCCCCTCCCTGGTGACGGGCGTGCTCCTCACCGACACGCCGGCCGTGTCCGCGAAGGGCTCCGCCCGGCCGGCGTCTTGGATGCCGGGGTCGTTGTGGTACGACGGCTAGGGCCTGTCGTCGAACTTCCTCCTTCAGCCTTCGGCCGGGGACGCCCGAGCACACGCCTGCGGCTACGACGGTGTGAGCGGCAGGTCGTCGGTGTAGGCGTTCACCGGCTGGGCGACGGCGTGGGCGTTCCTGGCGTCGAGGGCGGCCTGTGCGGTCTTCGTGCCGAGGGTGCCCCGGGGGTGCCAGGTGCCGGTCACCGCGAGCCAGGTGTTCGCGGGCGGGGCCTCGGTGCCGTACACGCGGATCTTGACGGTCTGGGAGTCCGCCGCGCAGCACGTGAAGATGATGCGGGTCAGGTACCAGCCGTCGCCGTTCTCGGCCGGGGTGACGAAGCCCGTGAGCTGGACGAGCCTGGTCCTGATGGCCCGGCCGGGGTCCTGTTGGACCCGCTTGGTGAAGTCGGTGAGGGTCAGGGGCAGCGGTGAGGTCGCGGGCAGCGGCGCGAATCCCTTCTGCACGCCGACCGGCTTGGCGTTCGAGCGTGCTGCGGTGTACGCGCCGAGGGCGGGCGGAGCGTAGAAGAGCAGGCTGATCGCCGGGAGGAACAGCAGCCAGGCGATCCGCGGGGCGCCGGAGTGTTCGTGGCCGTGTTCGTGGCCGTGTTCGTGGTCGTCGTGGGCGGCGTGCTCCGGTCCGCCCCGTGCGGCCGCCGCGGCCAGCCCGAGCAGCAGGAGGACCACCCCGGAGGTGATCAGCAACGGCCGCAGACCGGCCTTGACGTAGCGCAGATAGGTGTCGGTGAAGAGGGCGGCGTGCAGCAGGCCGATGCCGGTCAGGGTCAGCAGCAGGGTCTGGACCTGGCGTTTCACAGCAGCGCGCCTCCGATCAGCACGCTCGCGGCGACCGCCACGAGGGTGGTGGCCGTGGAGAACCGCCAGGCGAAGGCCCGCCCGAAGGTGCCCGCCTGAAGGGCGATCAGCTTCAGGTCGACCATCGGCCCGACCACCATGAACGCGAGCCGGGCGGCCGGGGAGAACCCCGTGAGCGAGGCGGCGACGAAGGCGTCGGCCTCCGAGCAGACCGCCAGCAGTACGGCGAGCCCGGCCAGGAAGAGCACCGAGAGCCAGGGTGAGCCGGAGAAGGCGTCGAGGACGGAGCGCGGCACCGCGACGTTGAAGGTGGCCGCGGCCATGGCGCCGAGGACGAGGAAGCCGCCGGCGTGCAGGAAGTCGTGCTGGAAGCCGAGCCGGAACTCGTGCAGGCGGCTGCGGCCATGCCGGTGGCCGGTGTGCCGGTGCCGCAGGACCGGCCGCAGCCACTTCTCCTTGCCCAGCCAGAGCCAGAGCCAGCCCATCACGGCCGCCGTGGCGAGGGAGGCGAGCAGCCGGGCGGCGACCATCGCGGGGTCGCCCGGGAAGGCGACGGCGGTGGCGGTCAGCACGACGGGGTTGATGGCGGGCGCGGAGAGCAGGAAGGCGAAGGCGGCGGCCGGGGTCACGCCGCGCCGGATCAGGCTGTGCGCGACCGGGACGGAGGCGCACTCGCAGCCGGGCAGCACCGCGCCCGCCGCCCCGGCGACGGGCACGGCCAGGGCGGGCCGCTTCGGCAGAACCCTGGTGAACAGGTCGGCCGGCACGAAGGCGTTGATCGCGCCGGACAGGGCGGTGCCGAGCAGCAGGAAGGGGAGTGCCTGGACGGTGATGGCGAGGCACACCGTCCGCCAGGCCTGGACGGCGGGCCGGTTCAGCCACTGGGTGCCGACGAGGGCGAGCACGGCGACGGCACCGAGCGCGATCACGAGAGCGGCAGCGAGCGGCCACGGCCGGATGCGCCGTACGGACGGCGTACCGACGGGGACGACCGTCACACCCTCGGCCACGCCAACCAGTTCATCCGTTTTTTCCATGATCACTCCGGATGTCGGTGTCCGGCCGACGTTAAGCGAGGCGCGTGGTCCGGCAGCGCGTACACGCCGCCGCATGCCCGAACCGGACGTGGCAATGCGTCCCATCGGCGGCGCCGGTGGCTCTTCTCACAATTCGCCACGAAAAGGCCCGAAGGTGACCGCCGCCACGTCGCTCGTCGCACGTTTTGCCTACGTTCGACGCCATGCCGTCTCACCCCTCCCCCACCACCGCACGCACCCGGGCCGGAGCCCTTCTGACCTCGGTCGCGGCCCTCCTCTCCGTCGGCGCACTGCACCCGGCACCGG
Organism: Streptomyces sp. NPDC054783; assembly: GCF_053611725.1. NCBI lineage: Bacteria > Bacillati > Actinomycetota > Actinomycetes > Kitasatosporales > Streptomycetaceae > Streptomyces > Streptomyces sp. NPDC054783. Next base: position 48,701 of record NZ_JBSHAY010000005.1, read on the forward strand.
CCGCGGCGGCCGCCGCTCCGACCCCCTCCCCGCACGCCACGGCCGCCGTGCTCGACCTGGACGGAGCCGGCCGCACCCCGGTGCTGCACGGGCAGGACAGCGCGTACGACACCGCCAGCATCGTCAAGGTCGACATCCTCGCGGCGCTGCTGCTCCGAGCGCAGGACGCGGGACGTCAGCTCACCGCCGATGAGCGCGGCCACGCCGAGCCGATGATCGAGCGCAGCGACAACACGGCGGCCAATGCGCTCTGGCGGGAGATCGGCCAGGCCTCCGGGCTGGCGGCGGCCAACAAGCGGCTGGGGCTGACCTCGACCACGGGCGGACCGGGCGCGAAGTGGGGGCTGACCCGGACGACCGCGAGCGACCAGATACGACTGCTGCGGGCCGTGTTCGACGGCGACACGACGGCGCGGCCCGGCTCCGCCACCGCGAAGCCGGCCCTGAACGCGAAGTCCCGGTCCTATGTCCACACCCTCATGGGCAAGGTCATCCCCGAGCAGACCTGGGGCGTCTCGGCCGTCGGCGGCTCCGGCACCCCGCGGGCACTGAAGAACGGCTGGTTGCAGCGCAACACCTCGGGCCTCTGGGACGTCAACAGTGTCGGCCAGGTCACCGTGAAGGGACACCGCTGCCTCGTGGCGGTGCTGTCGAACGGCAGCTCCTCGATGAGTGACGGGATCTCCCTGGTCGAGCGGACGGCACGCGCAGCTGTCGCCTAGCGTCTCAGCGATCCCCCGGGCGCCGGGGCCGGACGACAGCGGTGACCGTGAGCGCGACGAGCGCGGCTGGCAAGGACATGCCCCTCGGCGTCGTAGGTGGCCGAGAGCCCTTCGGCGTCCTGGCGGATCAGGGCGTAGCCGTTCTCGACGGCGCGCAGGCCCGCCTTGCCGGTGTGCGCGGCGCCGTACTCCTTCCAGTCGTGCGAGCGGACGAGCATGGTGTCGGCCCGGGTGCGCATCAGGGCCGGGAAGTCGGCGTCGTAGCAGATGACGCCCGCGAGACGGCCGTGGTGTGCGGACGACGGGGACACGGCCGTCGCCCTGCGCGAAGCGCTCGGACCCGGGAATGGGATGGGCCTTCTGGTAGGTCCGGAGCACCTTGCCGCGGGGTCGATGAGCAGTGCCTCGTCCCGCCCGTAGGCGGGCGGGGCGGTGCTGTGGACGCGGACCCCGGTCTCCAGGTGGACGTCCGAGCGGCGGGCCTGCCGCTGTGCGGCGGCGATGGCGGCGGCCTCGTCCGGCTCCCGCGTCCGCACGGCGTTCTCCGGCCAGATCACGAGCTTCGCGCCGGCGGCGGCTTCGTGGCGGGTGGCCGCGAGTAGGTCGTCCTCGACCGCGGTCATCGCGGGCCGCACCGCGGCGGCGGGGGCGGCGGCGACGCCTCCCGACCCGTTGCCGAACCGGGCGAGCGTGGCCTTGAGCGTGTCGGTGGCGCCGCGAGCGGGCGTGACGCCCGCGATCCGTACGGTCGCGCCCTGCGGTGGCCAGCCGGGCACCACCTCGCCCCGACCGTCACCCGTCGCCTCATCGACACCGTCACCGCGCTGCCGCCCGCGCTGCCGCCGACGGCACCCGCGCCCGTGCCTGCGGACGTGCCGGTGACCGAGCGCGAGATCCAGGTCCTGGTGCTTCTCGCGCGTGGGCTGTCCAACGCCAGGATCGCCGCGGACCTGGACCTGAGTGAGGCGACGGTGAAGAGCCGGGTCAACCGCATCCTGACCAGGCTGGGCCTGGAGAACCGGGTCCAGGCCGCCCTGTACGCCCACCGGGCCGGTCTCGCCTGACGCGGTCCACACGGGTTCCGCATCGGCTGACCCCGCACCCGCCGCCGCCTCAGTGGATCAAACCATCCCCCCTTCCCTGTGACGCGCCTGTGACAGTCGGCGGACACGGCCATGACGTCCGCCGAGCAACCTGGAGGAACAAGGGCAAATCGCCCCAAACGGCCAGATGTCTCGCCGGAGGACACCAACATGAGCGCCACTCTCGTCACGCCGCACACCGAGGCCCCCGCCCCCGCGCTGGCTCCGCGCGAGCGGGAGACGCTCCGGCACATCGCCGCCGGCCGCACCTACCTCCAGACCGCCCGCCACATGGGACTGTCCACCCACACCGTGGACGCCTACCTGCGCCGCATTCGCGCCAAGCTCAACATCACCAACACCGCCGAGCTGACCCGCATGGCCATCTCGCTGGGCCTGTGAGACACGGGGCGGCGGTGTGCGGGGGCCGGGTGCGGTGCGAGGCGACGGGGCCGCCGGCCCAGTCCGCGGACCGAACACCGGGCGTCGCCGCCGCTCCGCGGGCAGTGAGCGGCGACGACGACCTGCTCGTGCGGCTGGAGGCCGCGTACGGTCCCGTCCCGCGCGAGGACGCGTGGGCCCGTTTCCGCAGGGTCCGGTCAGCCGGCGGTTCCGGTCAGCCGACGGTCAGGGGGAACGGTCCGGCCAGGACCGAGTAGCCGTCATTGGCGAGGTAGTACACGTCGTACTTGCCCGCTCCGCTCAGCTTGCCCGTCGAGAAGGTCAGGGCGCCGCTGGCATTCGGGGCGTAGGACCAGCTCAGCGAGGACTGCTTGCCCGGGGTGACGCCCGCCGGGTAGATGCCGACCCAGTTCTTGGCGTTCGCCTGGGCCGCCGACGGCACCGAGTAGCGGAACGTGACGTTGCCACCGTCGGAGACCTCGTTCAGGTCGCCGGTGAGCGTCGGCGTGCTCGCGGTGGACGGGGCGAACGCGGCGTTGAGCGGGGTCGCGTAGGTGTCGTTGGCCGTGAGGCCGGGCAGGCCGAGGGCGGCCTCGATGGTGCGGCCGATGCCGTAGTGGTCGTAGTGGAGCGGGCTGCTGGTACCGGCCGGGACGGTGCCCTGGGAGCCGACGACCGTGGTGACCACGTGGTTGTAGGCCTCGCCCGCGCTCTCGTCCCAGGTCAGGATCAGCAGCGAGCGCTCCTGCGTCCAGGCCGGGGAGGCGAGGACCGGGGCGAGGGTCTGCTTCAGCCAGCCGTCCTGGGTCTTCAGGCTGGTGGGGTTGCCGTTGCCGGAGGCCTCGCCGTCGTAGTAGTCGTCGGCGGCGATCCAGGAGAAGTTCGGGGTGGTCGAGGCCGACTTCAGGTCGGTGGTCAGCTGCGTGGTGTCGAACAGGTGGGCCGCGCAGCGGGAGGCGTTGCCGCTGATGTCGGTGTAGTTGATGAAGGGCGCGTCGTCGGGCTCGTAGTAACTGTCGTTGTTGTTCTTGGTGTTGCAGGGGGTGCCCATGCCCTGCTCATAGGCCTTCCAGGTCTTGCCGGCCGCCTCCAGGGTGTCACCGAGGTTGCGCTGCGGTGAGTTGATGTTCGGGAAGTAGGTGGCGCCCTTGGTGTAGGTGTCGCCGCCGGCTATGGCGAGGTAGTTCTCGTCGCTCGGATGGTAGACGCCGTGGTGGTCGGTGAGCGTGGCGCCCTGGGACATCAGGCTGTGCATGTACGGCGTGTCCGCCGGGTCGTTCATGACCTCGGAGTAGTCCGTGTTCTCCATCATGACCGTGAAGACGTGGTCGTAGCGCGGGACCTTGGAGACCGGCGGTGCCAGTGGGGCGGGGGCGGTGACCGGGGTGTCCAGGGTGAGGGAGAGGTTGTCGAGGTAGCCGGTCTCGCTGCTCGTCGACAGGAACTGCACCTCGACCTGGATGGAACGGGTGCCGGCCGGGACCGCGCCGGTGGTGCTGCGTGAGAGGAACTTGGTGGCCAGGCCCCGGTCGCTCGCGGACACCGTGGGCAGCTTGGCGGGCGAGCCGACGGGACGGCCGCCGGCGTCGTGGAAGTGCAGGCTGACCGCGACATGGCCGCTGTAGGTGGTCCAGCCGCCGAGCCAGCCGGAGAGGTTGTAGTGCACTCCGCCGCCGTCGATGGCCGGGGCGGCCGAGGAGACGTCGACGGTCTGCGTCATCGCTCCGTCGCCGAAGTTGCCGGGCCCGAAGAACGCCTGGCCGGGCGTCCGGCCGTCGCTCGGCAGCCCGAAGGACGCGACGCTGTGGCACATGACGTCCGGGCCGCCTGCCTCGGTGGTCCAGCCGGGGACCGTGGTGGCGGCCGACCAGTCCTGGGTGCAGTAACCGCCGCTCTCGGCGTCGCCGTTGACGATCAGGTTGCCGCTGTTCCCGGCCGCATGGGCGGGGGCGGGAGCGGCGACGATCAGCGCACCGAGGAGGGCGGGCAGCCCGCTGAGAGATCTCCAGCGCAGTCGCATACGTGGTACCTCGTCCCGTTGAGGAGGATGCCGTGACGGGCGGCACCCGCACGGCCTGACTGTGCGCAACGAACAGGACATGAGTACTGGTCGTGACTGTCGAGCGGAAGAACCGTGGCCAAACTTGACCAGACAAGTTCGCGGAGCATGCGGTCCGGCCGGGGCGCGGGAGGGCGGTGGGCTTTTCGGTCGCCGCGGAAGGGGCACGTGGTCGGGGTAGGACTTCCGAGCGGAGGGCGGTGTCACCATGACCGAGTACGAGTGGTCCCGAGCGATGCCCGCACAGCCCGAGCAGGTCTTCGACCAGGCCGCCAATCTCGGCCGGCTCGACGCATGGCTTCCGCACGACCTCCACGTGGAGGCCGAGGAGCCGCCGTCCGTCACGGTCCACGAGGACCGCTCCGGGCAGGACATGGCCGCCCTGCTCCGGGCCCGGCCCGACCAGATGCGCCTGGAGTGGGGCACTCGGGAGCAGGACAGCTACACCGGCTGGCTGCAGGTGTCCGGCATCGGCAGCGGGGCCAGCGAGGTGACCGTGCACCTGTCGTTCTTCGACCCCGGCCATGATCCCGGCGAGGAGGCGGTGTTCAACGCCCTGGACGGCAGTCTGCGGCGCCTGGAGGAACAGGTGCGCATGCGTGTCGACAACGCGGCCGGCTGAGGCGCCGGCCCCGCTGACGTGCGCGGCGCCTCCCCGGTCGCTCCGGGGAGGCGCTGTGCCGGACAGGCCGCCGGCGGCGCAGTGCGGCCATGTCGCGATAGTCGGTGATTGCGGTGGCCCACGCGGGAGAAGGACGTCGTGCAGTCGATGACGCCGGTGCCGAAAGGGACCACGTCGCGGACCATCCCGTTGGTCGTGCCGGTGACCCCGTCCTTGGCGTGGAAGAGCGGGTAGCGCTTGTCATGGCGGGTGACCAGGGCCGCCGGGTCGAAGGGGGCAGGTCTGCGTGGAGCCGTCGTTGGGTCACGGTCGCCCTGCGCGGGAGCACTCGCGGTCGTACGGCGCCGGGGCGGGCGGGAGCACTGGCCGGCGCGCGGGCCGCCGGTCGGATACCGGACCCGAACGTCTGGGTCGTGCAGGCGCACTCCGTGTAGATGTAGCCGGGTCGCAGCTTGGCCGTGTCGGAGGCCGGGGTCGCGGTGCTTCTGCCGTTCGGCTCGTGCACGAAGTAGGTGGTGCCCGCCGGGAGGCTGATGGTGCGCTGCGGATAGTTCCTGCCGCTGTCGCTGCACGGCTCGAAGCCGGCCATCAGGGTGTCGGCGAGCGTGTACGCCTTTCCGCCGGGCGCGCCCGGCGGCCTAGGCCCGGGCGACCCTGCTCGGCGCGTTCCGTGAACTCGCCTACGAGGAGGCCTCGTTGACGAAGGTGGCGGAGCAACTGGACGAACGGGCACGCCGGCACATCGCCGCGCTGGACGGCACACCGGAGGGCGGCAGGCCCGGTGGCCCCGGCACGGGCGCCCTGTTCGCGGAGCGGTTCGCGACGGCGCTCCTGGTGGAGTTCCCGCCCGGCGAGCCCGTGGCCCGGATCGTGCACTGCGGCCACCCGGAGCCGTACGTCGTCCACTCCGGCGAGGTACGGCCGTACGAGCCCGACCAGCCCGGCGCGCCGCTCGGCCTCGGGACGAGCCGTTCGTCGCCGCGCCGGAGGAGACCGGCGCCTGGCGCGACCCACTGGCTGGCCGCCGACGAACGCGAGGGCCGGCCGGTGCGTGTCGGCGCGGTCACCGAACAGCCCGACGACTGGCTGAGTGCCATCGCCAACGGGTACGGCATCGCCCTCGCCCCCGAGTCCGCCGCACGGTTCCACTCCCGCCCCGGCGTGGTGTACCGGCCGGTCACGGGAGTGAGCCCGACGCGGGTGGGCGTGGCCTGGGCCACGGCCGACGACCGCAGTCCGGCCGTACAGGACTTCGTCCGCTGCTGCCTGGATCTCGCGCGACGGGCGTGACAGGACAGGGAAGCCTCCCATGACCGACCTGGTGCGCAGGCTCCCCGGGGAGCGCGCCGGTCGAGGCCGGGATCAGTGCTGCGCGCCGTTCTCGCCGAGCTTCTCGACGGGGCCTGCGTCTTGTCGACGGCCGTGTCGACCGTGTCGCTGTGCCTGCCCTCGGTCTTGTCGGCACGTGCCGGAGCGCACGGAGTCCTCATGTGCCGGGAAGCCCTCTCGGACACTCGTCGTCCCCCGCGCGGCGCAATCGGCGTGCGCCGGAGGGGCGAGGCTCCGTGACCGGTGTGACGGTGGTGGAAGGAGTGCGCGCAGGAGAGACCTGCGATGAGGAGGCGGCATGTCCGAGGAAACCGGCGGGGGCGGAGCGGCGAGCCCCGCCGTGCTGGACTGCCGTGGCGCCGAGATGCCGTACGGCACGGCCGACGGCGCCTTCGCACAGGTCGGTGCGGTCGCGGACGCCGTGCTCTACGAGGGCTACCTGCTCTACCCGTACCGCCGGTCCTCGCCGAAGAACCGGGTCCGCTGGCAGTTCGGCGTGCTGCTGCCCCGCGACTGGGTGGAGCGGGACGGGCCGGTCGCGCCGGGGATCTCCGGCTCCGCGGACTCCTGGTACCAGCAGGCCGAGTGTCTGTTGCGAACAGCGCTCGCCGACGCGGTCGTACGGGTGCGGGTGCGCTTTCTCCAGATGCAGGACAAGCGGGTCGAGGCGGCCGGACCGGACGGACGGTACCGCCCGGTCGAGTCGTTGCGGACGGCCGACGGTGCCACGCATCTGTCGTTCGAGGAGGCGGTTCCGCGCGAGACCGAGCTGGTGCTGCCGCTGCGGGAGTTGCTGCTCGGCGGCCGTACGGCCTTGGTGGGTGCGGCCGCCGGCACGGACGCCGAGGCCCTGCCGGACGGGACCGGGCGGACGGTACGGCGGCGCGGGGAGGTGCGGGCGGTGACGACGGTCGAGGCCGAACCGCTCGCGCCGGAGCTGTACCGGCTGCGGGTGCGCACCGAGAACACCGGCGAGGCGACGGACCCGCGCGCCCCGCGCACCGAGGCTCTGCGGCAGGCGCTTCTCGCCACGCACACCCTCGTCGGCGGTGACGGCGTCGAGTTCGCCTCACTGATCGATCCGCCCGGTGGTCTGGCGCGGCACTCGCGGGGCTGCCGGAACGCGTTCACGTTCCCCGTGCTCGCCGGCCCGCCCCAGCAGGGCACGACGGGCGCCGTCATGCTCTCCGCACCGATCATCCTTCCGGACTGGCCCCAGGTGGCGCCGGAGAGTCCGGGAGATCTGCACGACGCGGCGGAGATCGACGAGATCCTCACCCTGCGCACGATGCTGCTGACCGACGAGGAGAAGGCCGAGGCGCGGGCCACCGATCCACGGGCGGCACAGATCCTCGACCGGGTCGACACCATGCCCCGGGAGGTCTTCGCCCGGCTGCACGGCACCATCCGGTCCCTGACCCCGGCCCGGACCCGGCCCGGTGCGGAGCGGCCCGCCTGGTGGCGGGAGGACGGCGACGACGGCCTGGCCCCGGCGACCGACACGGTGCTCGTGGACGGCGTGCCCGTCGGCGGCGGCAGCCGGGTCCGGTTGCGTCCGCGCGTCCGCGGCGCCGACGCCCAGGACATGTTCCTGGCGGGACGGACCGCGCAGGTCGCCGCCGTCTTCCACGACGTGGACGGCAGCGTGCACCTGGCCGTCACCGTGGACGACGACCCGGCGGCCGAACTGCACGGCTGGTACGGCCGTTTCCACTACTTCCGGCCCGACGAGCTGGAGCCGCTCACCCCTGCGGACGTGCCCGGTCCGGGTCCGGTGCGATCACCCCGGCCGCAGTCCCCGCGGCCCCCCGAGCGTCCGGCCGACCGGCCGGAGGAGGGACGGTGCGATGGATGCCCCTGAGGCACCGCGACACGACCACCCGACGGTCGAGCGGTTCGTCCGCGATCACGCCGCCGCCCCTGGTCACCCCCGGGCCCGGACCCCCGTGGTCCCGGCCGTCCCCTACGACCGACTCCCAGACCGGCAGCGACGGAGGCCGCAGCGATGACCCCACAGAGCGGTACCACCGATGTCCGCGGCGAGCCCAGCGGGGCCGAGGCGCGGAAGGGATTCGACGAGATCACCATCCTCTGGATCTCGGAGGGCATGAGCTGCGACGGCGACACCGTGTCGCTGACCGCGGCCGGCCAGCCGTCCATCGAGGACGTCGTGCTGGGCCTCATCCCGGGCCTGCCGAAGGTCAACCTCGTCAACAAGGTGCTCTCACCGAGCCTGGGCGGCGAGGACTTCCTCGCTCCGTACCGTGCCGCGGCACGGGGCGAGCTGGAGCCGTTCATCCTCGTCATCGAGGGTTCGATCCCGAACCAGAACATCATTCAGGGCGAGGGCTACTGGACGTCGTTCGGCAACGACCCCGACACCGGCGAACCGCAGACCCTGAACTGGTGGATCGACCAGCTCGCGCCCAGGGCCTGGGCGGTGGTGGCCGCCGGGACCTGTGCCACGTTCGGCGGCATCCACGCCATGGCCGGCAACCCGACCGGCTGCATGGGCCTCGCGGACTACCTGGGCTGGGAGTTCAAGGCGCGGTCGGGGCTCCCGGTCGTCAACGTACCCGGCTGCCCCATCCAGCCGGAGAACTTCATGGAGACCCTCGTCTGGGTCCTCCAGCACGCGGCAGGCGCCGCTCCCCCGCCACCGCTGGACCACATGCTGCGCCCGCAGTGGCTGTTCGGGAAGACCGTGCACGAGGGCTGCGACCGGGCCGCGTACTACGAGCAGGCCGACTTCTCGAAGGACTACAACTCCCCCAAGTGCCAGGTGAAGGTCGGCTGCTGGGGCCCGGTCGTGAACTGCAACGTGCCCAAGCGCGGCTGGATGGCCGGCATCGGCGGCTGCCCCAACGTCGGCGGCATCTGCATCGGCTGCACGATGCCCAGCTTCCCCGACGCCTTCATGCCGTTCATGGACGAACCCCCGGGCGGCACGCTGTCGACCATGCTCGTCAAGCCGTACGGAGCCGTCGTCCGCCGGCTGCGCGGCCTGACCAACGACGTGGTGAACCACGAGCCCAAGTGGCGCCACAACAAGCGCAAGCTGACCAGCGGTTACGACCCGCACTGGCGTGCATGACGCCGTGCGTCCCCAACCCGCCACCGATCCGCCCGACCCCAACAGCGAGGGGCAGTACCGCAGATGACCACCACCGAGTCCCGGCCCACGGAGCGCAAACCCGCCCAGATCGTCGACATGTCCTGGGATCCGATCACCCGGATCATCGGCAACCTGGGCATCTACACGAAGATCGACTTCGCCAACCAGGAGGTCGTCGAGTGCCACAGCACCTCGTCGCTCTTCCGCGGCTATTCGGTGTTCATGAAGGGAAAGGACCCGCGTGACGCCGGTTTCATCACCTCGCGCATCTGCGGGATCTGCGGCGACAACCACACCACCTGCTCCAACTACGCCCAGCAGATGGCCTACGGCGTCAAGCCGCCGAAGCTGGCCGAACACATCACCAACCTGGGCGAGGCGGCGGAGTACATCTTCGACCACACGATCTTCCAGGACAACCTGGTCTTCGTGGACTTCTGCGAGGCCATGGTCAAGGCCACCAACCCCGGTGTCCTGGCCCGCGCCGAGCGCACCGACGCACCTCGCGGGGACGTCCACGGCTACCGGACCGTCGCCGACATCATGAAGGCCTTCAACCCCTTCGAGGGCGAGGTCTACAAGGAGGCGCTGAAGGTCAGCCGGATCACCCGGGAGATGTTCTGCCTGATGGAGGGGCGGCACGTGCACCCCTCCACGCTGTACCCGGGCGGCGTCGGCACGATGCCGCAGCCGAACACCTTCACCGACTACCTCAGCCGGCTGATGCGCGTCATCGACTTCATCAAGAAGGCGGTGGCGATGAACGACGACGTCTTCGACTTCTTCTACGAGGCCCTGCCGGGCTACGAGGAGGTGGGCAAGCGCCGCATCCTGCTGGGCTGCTGGGGCGCCTTCCAGAACCCGGACGTCGTCGACTACCGCTACGCGACGATGAACGAGTGGGGCCGGGCGATGTACGTCACCCCGGGCGTCGTCGTGGACGGCAAGCTGGTCACCAACAACCTGATCGACATCAACCTCGGGCTGCGCGTCATGCTGGGCAGCTCCTACTACGAGGACTGGGTGAACGAGGATCCGTTCGTCACCCACGACCCGCTCGGCAACCCCGTCGACATGCGCCACCCGTGGAACCAGACCACTGTGCCGGTGCCGCAGAAGCGGGACTTCGACGGCAACTACAGCTGGGTGATGAGCCCGCGCTGGCACCACCCGGGCACCGGCGAGTACCTCGCCCTGGACACGGGTGGCGGTCCGCTGGCCCGGCTGTGGTCCACCGCGCTCAGCGGCCTGGTCGACACGCCGTACGTCAAGGCGACCGGCGGCGGCATCCGCATCACCCTGCCCAAGAGCGAGAAGCTGCCGGAGCAGACCCTGGAGTGGCGCATCCCGAAGTGGAGCAACACCCTCGAACGGGACCGCGCCCGGCCGTACTTCATCGCCTATGCCGCCGCCATGGCCCTGCAGTTCCTGGAGGAGGCCATGGGGATGCTCAGGAGCGGCGACACCAAGGTGTTCGAGAACTTCGAGGTGCCCGACGAGTCGATCGGCTGCGGCTTCCACGAGGCGGTGCGCGGGGTCCTCTCCCACCACCTGGTGATCCGGGACAAGAAGATCGCCAACTACCACCCGTACCCGCCGACCCCGTGGAACGCCAGCCCCCGCGACAGCTACGGCACGCCGGGCCCGTACGAGGACGCCGTCCAGGGCCAGCCGATCTTCGAGGAGAACGGGCCCGACGACTTCAAGGGCGTCGACATCATGCGCACCGTGCGCAGCTTCGACCCCTGTCTGCCGTGTGGTGTCCACATGTACATGGGCAAGGGCAAGACCCTGACCACCGTGCACTCGCCGACGTACGGGGCCAACCATGGCTGACACCGCCGTACGGCTCGCGGACCCGGCGGTGGAGGCGCGGCTCGCCCGGCTCGACGAGGTGCTGGCCGGGCTGGAATCCGCGCCCGGCCCGGCGCTCGAGGCGGTACGACTGCTGACCGAGGTCTACGGCGAAGCGCTCGCCCGCGTGCTGGACGGCGCGGACGAGCGGCTGCGGGAGCGCCTCGCCGACGACGACCTGCTCGGGCATCTCCTGGTCCTGCACGAGATCCATCCGGAGTCCCCGGAGCGCAGGGCCGCCCGCGCGGTCGAGAAGCTGCGGCCGGCGGTGCGCGAGCGCGGCGGCGACCTGGAGTGGGCCGGCGTCGACGGGCAGGTGGCGCGGGTGCGGCTGACCTCCGGCGGCGGGTGCGGGTCGGGGTGCGGCGGCGGCTCGTCGGAGGTCATCGAGGCGGTCCGCGACACGGTGCTGGCCGTCGCTCCCGAGCTGACCTCGGTGGAGACGGTGCCCGCAACCGCCGAGCGGAAGCCCACACCCGCGTTCGTACCGCTGAGCACGATCAAGCGACGGGCCCTGCCCGAGGGGGCGCGGTGAGGGTGGACGGAGCACTCGCCCGGGTCATCCGCTCCACGGCCGACCGCGCGGCCACGGCCGAGGCCGAGCTCTGCGAGCTGTGCGCCGCCCGCCTGGCCGAGGAGCATCCCCACCTGTACGACACGAGCGCCGCCGAGGTCCGCTGCGTGTGCGGCCCCTGCTCGGTGCTGTTCGCCGACGACGGGGCGGGCGAGGGCCGCTACCGGCTCGTGCCCAGGCGCCGGCTGCGGCTGCCGCCGGTCGACACGGCGGTGCTGGGCGTCCCGGTGGGGCTGGTGTTCTTCGTGCCGCGCTCCGACGGCACGGTCACCGCGCAGGGGCCGAGCCCGGCCGGGGCCATGCGGTGGGAGGTGGACGCGGCGGCCTGGCAGCGGCTGGCCGCCACGGTTCCGCAGCTCGCCGCCATGGCACCCGATGTGGAGGCCCTGCTGGTGAACACCGTGCGGGGCCTCGACGAGCACTGGATCGTGCCGGTCGACGACTGCTACCGGATGATCGCCCTGGTCCGCCACGAGTGGCGGGGCCTCTCCGGTGGCGGCCGGGTCTGGCCGGCCGTAGAACAGTTCTTCAGGGGGCTGACCGAACGGTCCTGAGGACCCGGAAGGAGAACCGGAATGGGCAGCATCCGAGTGGGCCGCCCCCAGGCGAAGCCCGACACACCGAGCCATGTGCGCGGACTGCACCAGGGCAACATGGGCCCCTACAAGCACCAGCCCGGACACCACAAGGACGGCAGCTCCGACGCGCGCCGCTCCACCGGTATCCACTGGAAGCGGCATGACGCCCTGGTGCAGGACATGCCGAACATCTCGCCCGGATGAGACAGCGGAAAGAGAGCGCCATGAAGGTTGGCATGGGAAGAAGGACCACGCGGTCCGGCATGTCCGGACGTCAGCTGCTCGTCGTGCAGGCGGCCGTGATCGGCGGCCTGGCCATGACCCTGTTCGTCAAGGAACTCCCGGGAATCGTACGTGAGTTGCGCATCTACCGGATGACCGGTGGCATGCGGGCCAACCGCCGGTATCCGTGAGCCGGCCGTGCACGAGCTGTCGATCGCGACCGCGATCGTGGAGCAGGCCGGCGAACTCGCCCGCGCGGACGGCGCGGACGCCGTCTCGGCGGTGACCGTCCGCGTGGGCGAGCTGGCGGGCGTCGTGCCCGACGCGCTGCACTTCGCCTTCGAGGTGGCCCGGGACGGGACGGCGCTGGCGACGGCCGAGCTGGTCGTCGAGCAGGTCACGGCGCACGCCTACTGTGCGCCGTGCGCGGAGGAGTTCGCGGTGGGCATGCCGCCGTTCTTCTGGTGCCCGCGCTGCGACCGGCCTTCGCAGGAGCTGCGCAGCGGGCGGGAATTGGAGATCACTCGGGTCGAACCGGTCCCGGCCCCGCGCTGACGGCGGGGCCGGGGGCCGGTCAGCAGATGCGGGGCAGCTGTTCCCCCAGCGGCAGGTCCACCACCCGGGTGCCGCCGAGGCCGGTGGCGACGACGACCATGCCCGGGTGCTCCGCCACGCACTCGCCGATGAGGGCGGCACCGGTGCCCTGCGGGTGTGCCCGCATCGCCGCCAGGACGCCCTCCGCGTGTTCCGGGGGCACGAAGGCGACCAGTCGGCCCTCGTTGGCGACGTACAGCGGGTCCAGGCCGAGGAAGCCACAGGCGTTCGCGACCTCGTCCGGGACCGGGATGGACCGGTCCCGCAGCCGGACGCCGGTGCCGGAGGCGCGGGCGATCTCGTTCAGGGAGGCGCCGAGGCCTCCCCGGGTCGGGTCGCGCAGGACGTGGAGGTCCCGCGTGACCGCCAGCATGGCCGCCACGAGGTCCGCGAGCGGCGCGGTGTCGGAGGCGATCTCGACGCCGAACTCCAGGCCTTCGCGCACGCTCATGATCGCCACGCCGTGCAGGCCGATCGGGCCGCTGACGATCACGGCGTCGCCGGGCCGGGCGCGCTGCGGGCGGATGTCGACGCCGTCGGGGACGAGGCCGACGCCGGCGGTGGTGACGTAGACGCCGTCGCCGTGTCCGGACTCCACCACCTTGGTGTCGCCGGTGGCGACGATGACGCCCGCGGCCTCGGCCGCCGCGCCGATGGCCCGCGCGACCCGGCCGACGACGTCCAGTTCGACGCCCTCCTCCAGCACGAAGGCCGTGGACAGGCAGGCGGGCCGGGCGCCGCTCATCGCCAGGTCGTTCACCGTGCCGTTGACGGCGAGGTCGCCGAGGCTGCCGCCGGGGAAGAACAGCGGCCGTACGACGTAGGAGTCGGTGGAGAAGGCCAGCCGGGCGCCGCCCAGGTCGAGGACGGCCGAGTCGGTGAGGGCGGCCAGGGTGGGGTTGCCGTAGGCGGGGGCGAAGACCTGCTCGATGAGCTCGGCGGACAGGGCGCCGCCTCCGCCGTGCCCCATGACGACGACCGGCTGGTCGCGCAGGGGGGCGGGGCAGGTCCAGTTCGCGGGGTCGACGGCGGCCGTCCCGGGTGTGGCGAGGTCAGCCAACGGGGTTCATCTCCTCCGGCGAGTCCTGCGAATGCTGCGAGTCCTGCGGGATGCGGGATCCCTGAGCTGCCGGGGTGTTCATCCGGCGGTACAGGTAGTAGGCCGCGCAGGCGCCCTCGCTGGAGACCATGGTGGCGCCGAGCGGGGTGCGCGGGGTGCAGGCCGTGCCGAAAGCCTCGCACTCGGTCGGCTTGATCAGCCCTTGCAGCACCTCCCCGGCTCGGCACACGGCGGGCTCCTCGGTGCGGATGCCGGTGACGTCGAAGCGGTGTTCGGCGTCGTAGGCACGGTAGGCGTCGGACAGCCGCCAGCCGCTGGCGGGGATGCGTCCGATGCCGCGCCAGTTGCGGTCGGTGACCTCGAAGACCTCCTCCAGCATGCGCAGGGCCGCCGGGTTGCCCTGCTCGCGCACGGCGCGCCGGTAGGCGTTCTCCACCCGGTGCTCGCCGCGCTCCAGTTGGTGGACGGCGCGGCGGACGCCCTCGAGGATGTCCAGCGGCTCGAAGCCGGTGACGACGATGGGTACGCGGTGCTTCCCGGCCAGGTCCGGGTACTCGGCGGTGCCCATCACGCTGCACACGTGACCGGCGGCCAGGAAGCCCTGGACCCGGCATTCGGGTGCCGCCATGATGGCCTCGATCGCGGGCGGCACCCGGACGTGGGAGACCAGCAGGCTGAAGTTGGCGATGCCCAGGCGGCGGGCCTGGTGGACGGCCATGGCGTTGGCCGGGGCGGTCGTCTCGAAGCCGATGGCGAAGAACACGACCTGGCGGCCCGGGTTCTTGCGGGCGAGGTCGAGGGCGTCCAGCGGTGAGTACACCACGCGTACGTCGCCTCCCTCGCCCTTCACCCGGAACAGGTCCCGGTCGGTGCCGGGCACGCGCAGCATGTCGCCGAAGGAACAGAAGATCACCTCGCGGCGGGCGGCGATCTCCAGGGCCTTGTCGATGACGTCGAGCGGCGTGACGCACACCGGACAGCCGGGTCCGTGGATCAACTCGACCTTCTCCGGCAGCAGTTGGTCGATGCCGTGGCGGATGATGGAGTGGGTCTGGCCGCCGCAGACCTCCATCAGCGCCCAGGGCCGGGTGACCGTGGCGCGGATCTCGTCCAGCAGCCGGCGCGCCAGCCCGGGATCGTTGAACTCTTCGATGTACTTCACCGGGCCTCACTCCCGCTCTCCTGCCGGGCCGCCTGCTCCCAGGCGTCCCCGAACTCCTCCTCCAGCAGCCCCAGTTGCTCGAAGAGCTCCAGGGACGCCCGGGCCGACTCCTCGTCCAGGCGCTGCAGGGCGAAGCCGACGTGGACGATGACGTACTCCCCCACCCGGACGTCGGGCAGGTACTCCAGACACGCCTGTTTGCGCACTCCGCCGAAGTCGATCAGCCCGGTCAGGGGGTCGGCACTCCGGTCGATGGACACGACCTTGCCGGGCACTGCCAGACACATGGGTCACTCCGTCCCGTGGTGGGTTGCTGTTCCCGCGACCATGAGCTGGCCGAGCGCCAGCCCTCCGTCGTTCGGGGGTACTTCGCCGTGCCGGAGCACCGTGAAGCCGTCGCGGGCGAGCAGCGCGGTGCACTCCTCCTCCAGCAGGCCGTTGACGAAGACGCCTCCGGTGAGGGCGACCGTGGTCAGGCCGGTCTCCGCGCGGGCACGGCGGCAGATCTCTGCGACGGCCCGTGCGACACCCCGGTGGAAGCGGGCCGCGAGGACGGGGCCGGGGGTGCCGCGCCGCCGGTCCTCCAGGAGGGCGCGCAGCATCGGCGCCGGGTCGATCTCGCGCTGCCGGGCGAAGCCGAAGGGGTACGCCGCCGCGTCCGCGTCCCGCGCCTCGGTCGCCGCCGCCTCCAGCTCCGTCGCGGCCCGTGCCTCGTACTCCGCGCGATGGCACACACCGGCCAGGGACGACACCGCGTCGAACAGCCGGCCCATACTGGACGTCGGCACGCAGGCCACCTGCCGGTCCAACTGCCTTCGCAGCAAAGCGAGTTCGGCCTCAGTGCACGCCCGCACGCTCGGCAGGTCCGGCTCCCAGTCGAGCCCGGCCGCCCACAACCGGGCCAGTGCCAGCCGGCAGGGGTTGGCCACGCCGGCGTCTCCGCCGGGCAGCGGGGCAGGTGTGAGGTGGGCGAAGCGCCGGTGGCCGGTGTAGTCGGCGAGCAGGATCTCGCCGCCCCACACGGTGCCGTCGTCGCCGTACCCGGTGCCGTCGAACGCGACGCCGATCACCGGCGTGGTGCCGTCCAGCCCGTGTTCGGCCATCGCGGAGGCGATGTGGGCGTGGTGGTGCTGGACCAGCCGCAGGGAGCCGCCTGCGAGGCGGGAGGCACGGCGCCGGGCCCAGCCGGTCGAGTGGTAGCCGGGGTGCCGGTCGGCCGCGACCAGGGCCGGGGTGACTCCGGTCAGACGGGTCAGGTGCCGCTCGGCGCGCTCGGCGGCCTCCAGCGTGGCCAGCTCGCCCATGTCGCCGATGTGCGGCCCGAACCACGCCTGGTCGCCCTCGCCGAGGCACAGGACGTTCTTCAGGTCGCCGCCCACCGCGAGCACGGGCGGTACGGGCACCGGGAGCCGCAGGGAGCGGGGGACGTGGCCGCGGGACCGTCTGAGGACCTGTGCGGTGCCGTCGGGGCGGACCCGCAGCAGGGAGTCGTCGCACGGCGAGGCGATGGGCCGGTCGTGGGCGAGCCAGGCGTCGGCCAGTCCGGCGAGCCGGGTCAGGGCCTCGGCGTCGTCGGTGACGATGGGCTCGCCGGAGCGGTTGCCGCTGGTCATGACCAGCACCCGGGGGCCGGGCGGATCGTCGGGCAGCCCGAACAGCAGGGTGTGGACCGGGGTGTAGGGCAGCATCACGCCCACGTGCGGGCTGCCCGGGCAGACCTGGTCCGCGAGGCGGAGGCCGTCCGGCGGAGTGCGCCTTGGGAGCAGGACGATGGGGCGCCGGGCGCTGGTCAGCGCGGCTCGTTCGGCGTCGGAGAGGACCGCGATCCGCTCGGCGGTGGCGAGGTCGGCGCACATCACCGCGAACGCCTTGCCGCCGCGTTCCTTGCGGTCGCGCAAGGTGGCCACGGCCCGGTCGTCGGTGGCGTCGCAGGCCAGGTGGTAGCCGCCGACGCCCTTGACGGCGACGATCCGCCCGGCGGCCAGCAGCGCCCGGGCCGTGGCGAGGGCGCCTGCGTCCCGGGCGGGGCGCAGGCCGCCGAGGCCCGGGATGAGGGTGAGCCGCGGCCCGCAGTCGGGGCAGGCGACCGGCTGGGCGTGGAAGCGCCGGTCGACGGGGTCGCCGTACTCGCGGGCGCAGGAGGGGCACATCGGGAAACCGGCCATCGTCGTGGCCACCCGGTCGTAGGGCATCCCGGTGGCGATGGTGAAGCGGGGGCCGCAGTGGGTGCAGGTGACGAACGGGTGCCGGTGCCGGCGATCGGCCGGATCGGTGAGTTCGCGCAGGCAGTCGGCGCAGGTCGCGGTGTCGGGCGGCAGCTGGGTGCGGCCTGCGGCGCGCTCGGTGGAGCGGATGGTGAAGGGGCCGGCGTCGCCGGTGGCGGGCAGGTCCTCGCCGGCGATGCCGCTCACGGTGGCCAGGGGCGGCGGCTGTTCGGCCAGCACGGCGCAGAAGCGGTCGACCTCGTCCGCCGGACCCTCGACCTCGACGATCACGCCGTCGCCGGTGTTGCCGACGAACCCGGCGAGGCCGAGGCCGGCGGCCAGTCGGTGCACGTACGGCCGGAAGCCGACCCCCTGCACGGTGCCGCGCACCGTGAGCCGGCGGCGGACCAGGCCGGTCGCCGGGGCCGTCATACGGCGGAGGCGGGCGCGCTGTGGTGGTGGCCGTGCGGATGCGGCGCGAGCGGTGGCCGGTGGAGGGTGCCGTCCCGGGCGGCCAGGGCGCGGTCCAGGAGGGTGCCGACACCGACGCCGGTGCGGGCACAGGACCGTACGATCTCCACGCCCGGATTGACCCGGTGCACGTTCGCCCGGAAGGCGGTCTCGTCGAAGCCGGCCGGCTCGGCGAGGTCCGTCTTGGTGATCACGACCAGATGGGCGGAGCCGAACGCGGTCGGGTACTTCAGCGGCTTGTCCTCGCCCTCCGTGACCGCCATCAGCACCACCCGCAGGGTCTCGCCGAGGTCGTACGCGGCCGGGCAGACGAGGTTGCCGACGTTCTCCACGAAGAGCACGGAGGTGTCCGCGGGCAGCCAGCCCGCCAGCCGGGCCCGCACCTGACGGGCCTCCAGGTGGCACAGCCCGTCGGTCAGCACCTGCTGGACGGGGACGCCGGACCGGGCGAGCCGGACGGCGTCGTTCTCGGTGGCCAGGTCCGCGGTCAGCGCAGCCACCGGCACCTCCCGCTGCACCGCGCGGGCCAGGACCCGGCCGAGGAGTTCGGTCTTGCCGCTGCCGGGGCTGGACAGCAGGTTGACGACGGTCACGCCCTGCCGGGCGAGATCGCCGCGCAGCTCCGCGGCCAGGTCGTCGTTCTTCGCCAGGACTGCCTGCTTGACGTCGGACCGGCACATGGGCGCTGCTCCTCGGATACGGCGGTGGAGCCCGGTCCGCGTCCTTGCGGCCCGGGTTCCACCGATGTTCCGCTCAGCCGCCCGCCGTTCCGGGCAGCGCAGCCGGGCAGGGGGGCCCGGATTCCACCGGGCGGCCCAACGGGGGCGCGGGCGCGCCGGGGTCGGCGAGCAGGGCCGGGATCAGCGTGTGCAACGCGTCCACGGCCCGGCCGACGGCTTCCCGGACCGGTGTGCTGAGCCCCGGCAGGAGGTCCTCGTCGCCGCTGGGAACCAGCTCGGGCTCGCATGCCAGGACGAGAACGCGCGGCAGGGGCTCCTCGCCGAGATGCGTGGCGAGGGCGAGCACCTTCACGGGGTCCATGCCGTGGGCCTCGGGCACGACGCTGCCGTCGGGCGGTTCGGCCTCGATCAGGGACAGGGTGCCCGGGTGGTGGCCGCGGCGCGCGGTGTCCACCAGGACGGCGGCGTCGTAGCCGTCGAGCAGGTCGTAGGCGAGGTCCATGCCACGGATGCCGTAGTCGTGGACCTGCACCTCGGGCGGCAGCGGGCGCGGGCCCAGCGCACGGATCACCTCGGGGCCGAAGGCGTCGTCGGCGAGGAAGATGTTGCCGACGCCGGCCACCAGCAGCCGCGGCGTCAACGGAGGTCTCCGGCGGGCGCGGTCAAGGGCCGGGGCGAGCCGGAGGGCGTCTTGCGGACGAAGGCGGAGCGCAGGGCGTGATAGGGGGCGGCGGGGTCGAAGAAGATGGCCCGCATACGGTCCAGTTCGGTCTCGCGGTACGCGGCGAGGGGGCGTTCGCGCTCGTCCGCCGCGCGGGCCGCCTTGGCGGCGATCCGCGCGTCCAGGAAGGGCGAGGAGGCCAGTTCGGCCGCCAGTTGCTCGACCTCGGCCGGGAAGTCGCCGGGCGCGGCCGGTACGAGTCGGTCCACGAGCCGCATCCGCTCCGCGGACGCGGCGCTCACGGGCAGGGCCTCGGTGGTGAGGCGCTGGGCGTGCTCCGCTCCGACGCGGCGGGGCAGGGTGTACGTCCAGAACTCCGAGCCGTACAGGCCCATGCGCCGGTAGTGCGGGTTGAGGACGACACCGGTGCGGCACCACACCTCGTCGGCGGCGAGGGCGAGCATCGCGCCGCCGGCCGCCGCGTTGCCGGCGAGGGCGGCCACCACCAGCCGGTCGGTCGTGCGCAGTACCGCCTCGACCAGGTCGTCCATGGCGTTGAGGTTGGTCCACGACTCCTGGGCCGGGTCGGGGGCCGCCTCGATGACGTTCAGATGGATGCCGTTGGAGAAGAAGTCGCGGGCCCCGCCGAGCACGAGGACGCGGGTGGGCCGGCAGAGGGCGTGCTCGTAGGCGGCGAGCAGCCGGCGGCACTGGTCGGTGCTCATCGCGCCGCCCGGGAAGGAGAAGCGCAGGAAGCCGGTGTCGCCGCGCTGCCGGTAGCGGATGTCGGTCCAGGTCCGCCGGTCGGGCGGAAGCTCCAACGGGACGGCGACTTCCGGGAGTTCGAGGGAGGGTTCCCAGGCGGCGAGCACGGAGGCGGCGGGGCGGCGGAAAGGGGCGGGATCGCCGGAGTTCCGGCGGGGGCGGAGTTCCGGGATCCAGACGGCGCCGTCGCGGGTGGCCCGGCAGACGGCGCCCGCCCGCCGCGCGAGGAGTTCGCCGGGGCGGCCGCGCAGCCGATCCTCGGGGTGCCCGCCGTGCAGGAACACCTCCCGGCCGAGGAGTTCGTCCAGGACGCCCGGCTGCGAGTCGGCACCGCGGAGTTTGCGCAGGACCGTTTCGGTGTCGTCCCGCTCCCAGTCCATGCGCCGCCGGTCCTGCCGGAAGGCGTCGCGCCAGACCACTGTGACCGCGTCGTCGGTCTGCGGCCGGGGCTTGTGGGCGCCTTCGGCGTAGTGCCGTACGGCGGTGAGGACGGCGGTGACGGCGGCGTCGGACGCCTCGTTGCGGTACAGGTCGCTCTTGCCGACCGGCGGTAGGGGGAACGGCTCGGCCGCCCAGATCGGTCCCGCGTCCATCGCCGCCTCGGCCTGCAGGACCGTGACGCCCCACTCCCGCGCCCCCTCGGCGATGGCCCAGTCGAGCGAGGACGGGCCGCGGTCACCGGGCGGACCCGGATGGACGATCAGGCAGGTGTGGTCACGCCACACATCCTCCGGGATGGCCGACTTCAGCATCGGCGCGACGACCAGTTCCGGCCGCAGTTCGTGCAGGGCGGCCCGGACGGGGTCGGCGCCGTGCGAGGCGAGTACGACGTCCAGGTGGTGCCCGAGGTCCGACAGTTCGGCGTACACGCGCTGCGTGAGGCTGTTGAACGCGCTGGCGACGAGCAAAATGTCCATGACATGGCATGGTCGACCCTGACCGGCGCGCCGTGAAGAACCGCCGCGCCGTTTTGTCCGCCTCCGTCAGGTCTCTTCCTCCATCCGGATCGCATTGCGCAGTTCCTCGAAGGCCTGGCTCGTGTTCTCGGCGTGGGCCTCCAGCAGGGCGCCGGCGATCGCGTCGAGCTTGCGCTGGATCGCGTGCTCGGCGCGCATCTCGGCGTTCTTCAGCAGGGCGAGGAGCAGCAGGGTGACCGCGGTCATCGACTCGCCCGCGAGGAGCAGCAGTTCGAGGCGCAGTTGCGCGACGTGCGCGGCGACGAAGAAGCCCACGAGGAGCAGGCAGAAGAGGAAGAACACGGGGGAGCTGGTGAAGTTGGAGGCGTACTCCGCGAACTGCTCGAACCGGCCGCGGCCGGCCCCGCCGCGGTACACGGGATTCTTGAAGGTCATGGCCGGGCCTTCCCTCATGCCCGGCGGCACCGGATCACCGGCGGCCGCCGGCCCGTCATACGGCGGCCTGGGCCGCTGCGCCTGTCCGGTCGCGGACAGCCGTCGCCGGGCCCACGGCCCTTGCGGTGCACACGCCGCTCGGTACGGCCGCGGCCGTGCGCTCCGGCAGGACCGAGCCGGGGGGACGCAGCAGGGTCGAGTGCCCGGCCTCGAGGGCGAGCACCTCGCCGGTGCCGGCTCCGGCGAGCAGCAGCCCGACCGCACCCAAGCCGCCTCGGCGCGGTCGTGATCTCGTTCCGGACGGCGCCGATCTCCTTGCGGGCCAGTTCGCCGGTGTCCTGGGCCGGCCGGGTCGCCGATTCCCCGACACCGCCGGCGGCCGGCTCTCGTCGCCTTGCGCGCGCATCGCCTTCTCCTGCCTGCCGTCGCTGGGGGCAGGCCGCCGCCGTCGGCGAACGGCCCACGGATCAGCTCCGCAGTACCCCTGCGGGGGGCGTACGACACCGGGCCCGGGCCGGCGCCGCGCTGCGCACGGAGGTGGAGCGGGGCGCGCCGGTGTCGAGGGGATCCGCACCGGCGGCGTGCGGCAGGGCGAGCAGCGTGAAGGCGGCCGGGCGGTCGGCTTCTGCCCGCTGCGGGCCGCGGCCCGCAGCGGTGCCGGCGATGGCCGCACGGTCGACCCGCACTCCCGGGGCCGGCCCGCCCGTCGGGGCGCCGGCGAGGCCGAGGACGGCGACGGCGGGCGGGGCGGGCTGCTGTGCGGTCAGGCGGCGAGGGCGCGGCCCGGCCCGAGCCGGTCCACCAGCTGGTCGAGGTGGAGTTCGGCCACCGGGGCGAGGAGGTCGGGGTGGCGCAGCAGTGCGGCGGCGCTCCGGTCGCCGTCGCCGGGAGCGAGCAGCCGCCGGAACTCGACCTGGGCGTCCGAGGCATGCTCGCCGTCGGCGAGCGCGGCGACGGCCAGTGCGGCCAGCTCCGGATCGGTGAGCAGGGCGGCCGCCCAGCTGGCCACGACCTCGTCCACCCAGGTGCGCCAGGCCCAGTCGTCGTCCGGGCCGTCCTCGGCCGCCCGCTCGGCACCGGTGATCCAGTCGAGCCGGGCAGCGCCGCCGGGGCCGGCCATGGTGACGAGGCCCGCGTCGATGTCGGTGGGGTAGCGCAGCCACGCGGCGACGGTCGCTGCCTGCCGGGCCTGCACCTCGCACAGGGCGGAGGCAAGCGCGCCGCCGCTGGGCGGATAGGCGACCGTCAGCCAGCGCGCCGTCGCGGCGATGAGGGGGGACAGATCAGTGGGCACAGCCGGGCCGTCCGAGACGCACAGGGAAACAGGGGTTCGACGCAACGGTAGTCTCCCTGCAGGCCCGCGGGGAGGGGGTGCGAACCAGGTCATATGTGGCATCGCCCACGTCGAACCGGCCGTCCGCACAGAGGCGGCCCACCGGCTCCCCCGGCCCGTGGCCGGTGCACGGGAGCGGGACCGCCGCGGGCGGGCGCCCATGCACGCGGGATCATCACCATCTGGGCCGGCCGGATGCACGACCGCTCCCCCGGCCCCGGTGCCGCGCGAGCCCGTGTCACGCCCGGGCCGCGGGGCACTCGTTGCGGGCCACGGCTGCACAGCCACCGGAGGCCAGGGCGTGAGGTCGGTTGCCGAGCGGTACGACGACCGGGGCGACGTGCCTCTCGCCGGGTATGCCGTCCTCGCCTCCGTCTTCACGGCGGGCGCCGGGGCGTACGCGGTACTGGCCCGGCGCCGGGGCGTGCGGCTGCCGCGGGAGGTGCCGCCGTGGGACGTCGTGCTGCGGGGCGCGGCGGCGTACAAGGCCTCCAGACTGCCGGCCCGGGACGGGATCACCAGCTTCCTGCGGGCGCGTTTCACCCGCCGGGCGGACGAGGGCGAGGCGTGCGAGGTCATCGACGAACCGCGCGGCGACGGGATCCGGCGGGCCGCCGGTGACCTGCCGTCCTCCCCGTTCTGCACCTCCGCCCGGAGCGCAGGCGCCCTGGTGTGCTCGTACGCGGCCGCACCCCGGTTCACCCGTCCGGTCCGCGGGGGCCTCGGCGCGCTGACGGTCGCGGACTGGCTGACGTCCCACAACGGCGCCGCCGGCTCCGCTCCCGCCATGCACACCGCGCAGTCGGTTCCGCCGATGTCCGGCGTCCTTCGTTGGTCCGCCGAGCGCGCCTGCGGCGTGACGGCGCCGCGACTCCACGGGGCCGGGTACCGGCGGCGGCGACCGGGGTACTCGGCCGGGGCCGCGGGAGACCCGGCCCACTCCCGGTGACGGCGCCGCGGGCTGGGGGCACGGCTGCTGCCCGGCCCGCGACGGGGGGCGTCGCACCGTCAGGACTTCGTGAGGAAGGAGGCGGCCTCATGCACCACGACGAGATGATCGGAAAGGTACAGGCGCTGGCCCAACTGCCGGACCGGGGTTCGGCCGAACGGGCCGCGCACGCCGTCGTGAGCACGCTGTCGGAGCGGCTGCCGTCCGGGCTGGCCCGGCATGTGGCCGCACAGCTGCCGGCGGACATGGCGGCGGCGATGCGGGAGGCGGCCGACGCGTCGGCCGGGACGGACTCCGGCGCGTCGGGCGAGCGGTTCGGACTGACCGTCTTCGCCGGACGCATCGCCGACCGGGCGGGCACCGACGAGGACACGGCCCTGCGGGAGGCCGCCGCCGTGATGGAGGTGCTCGACGCCGCGCTGGCCCCGGAACTGACCGAGCGGATGGCCGGCGCCCTGCCCTCGGACATCCGTGACCTGCTGCCGGTGGGCCGGGCGACCGAGAGCGCCGGCGGCATGGGCCGGAATGACTGACAGCGTGTCGGCAGGGCCGGGCCCGGCGGACCGGAGCGGGACGGCAGGACCGGGTCCGGCGCACGGATGTTCACGCTTTGTGCCGCGGCCCGTGCGGCGTGACGGTGCCGAACGCTGCTGGTTCAATTGGGTGTGCAAGCGCCCGTTGAGGGCAAGCGTGGCAGTGACGCCTCCCACCCCGCAAAGGTGCTCCATGGCCTTCTTCGCGCTCTCCCGGCGGCAGCCGCTCGTGTTGCTCTCCTCGACGGAACTCGCCGCCGAGTACGACCGGCTGACGACCGAGAACGAGCAGTTGCGGCGCGCGGTGTCCTCGCACGCGGTGATCGACCAGGCCATCGGGGCCGTGCTCGTCCTCGGGCAGATCGCCCCGGAAGAGGCCTGGCGGGCGCTGCGGGACGTCTCCCAGCGCACCAACACCAAGCTGCGGACGGTCGCCGAGCACATCCTGGAGTACGCCCAGGGCGGCACTCTCCCCGAACCGGAGCGGATCGAACTCGGCAAGGCGATCGACCGTTACCGGCGGTGCGCCGATCTGGGCGAGGACACGGCGGGCCGCTGACGGCCTGCCGACAGGCATGGGATCAGCGGCGGCCCACCTTGACACGACGGTGCCGGTGGGACCTGGTCTGGCGCGTCGGGCGATGCAGGATCCAGCGGTCCTCGACCCGGTCGAGACCGAAGAGCAGGATGGCGAGGACGGGGAGCAGCAGAACGGCGATAGTGATCACTGGAGGATCCCCTCTGCCGACGACACTCCCCGGGTGCCCTGCCCGGGCCGGGCCACCCGCGGCGGTTGTGAAAGTCCTGTGAGCGCCTTCTGCCGCTCCCGGCCGTCGACGAAGATCTGTTGCGTGAGCGCGCAGGTGGGGCCGCCGTGCCGAGCGGGCGTGCCGAGGGGGACATGTGGAGGCCGGGCTCGGCGGGGAGGCGGTGGCCGGGCGTGTCGCACCGGCGGCCGGGCGGCCCGCAGAGCTCGCCCGGCCGGAGGCGGTCCCGGCCCTTCACGCGCCTCTTCGCCGGTGCCGCGTCCGCCAACCTTCGGCCGGCCGCCCGCAAGGCGCTGATCGACGACAGCGCAGCAGGTCGAAGACCGGGTGGGACGGTCCCGGTCACATCCGCCCGAGGGCTTCCGTCAGTACAGCGGATCCGCGGAACGGACCCGGAGGTCGTGCGGGTGGATGTGTACGAGGCGGTGGCGAGCCGGTGGGCGGTGCGGGCCTTCACGGACGAGCCGGTCCCGCGTGCGGTGCTGGAGCGGGTCCTGACCGCCGCCGCACGCTCGCCCTCGGGCGGCAATCTCCAGCCGTGGCACATCTATGTGCTCACCGGTGCCCCGCTGGCAGAGTTGAAGAAGCGCACCGTAGAACGTGCCGCGTCCGGCGGTCCCGGGGACGAGCGGCAGTACCGGATGTATCCATCGGAGCCGAGGTCCCCCTACCGGGAGCGGAGGTCGGCGGCGGCCGCCCGGCGTTTCGGGGCACTTGGGATCCGGCGCGGGGACGCGGAGGCCCGCCGGGCGGCCGTCGCCGCGAACTGGCGCTGTTTCGGGGCCCCGTGTCTCCTGCTGTGCTACATCGACCGGGACATGGGCGCAGCGCAGTGGGCCGACCTCGGGATGTACCTGCAGACGGTGATGCTCCTGCTGCGTGCCGAGGGCCTGCACAGCTGTGCGCAGATGGCCTGGTCGGTCTACCACCGGACCGTCGCGGAGGTCGTCGCGCCGCCGAGGGAGCCGATCCTGTACGCCGGTGTGTCCATCGGCTTCGCGGACCCGTCCGCCACGTTCGCACGGATCGACCGGGCGCCGCTCGGGGAGACCGTCACGTTCCTCGATGACCGGGAGACGGGGAGACGGGGAGACGGGATACCGGATGACCGGGTCGGATGACGGAGAGATCGTCCAGGTTTCCCGATGACGGTGACGCGCCGGGCGAACCGTCGCCGTCCGGGGGAGACCGCGCGCGGGTGCATTGCGCGCGCGCCTCTCGCGATGCGTCTACGGTTCTAGGTGTGACCGACCGTCATCAGGGTGACGGAGAGGAGCCGGGAGCGGTGGTGGGCGATGCGCGTCGGCGGGCGGCCGGGCCGGGCGGCCTGCGCCGCAGGACGCGAGTGCTGGGCAGCCGGCCGGCGTACACCGTGCGGCTCCCGGCCGTCCCGCGCACCGAGCCGGTGCCGGCGGCCGAGCGGACGGTACCGTGGCTGCGGGTCGGGGCGGCCTACGCCTGGCGGCTCATCCTCGTCGGGATCGTCGTCTACGGCGTCTTCAGCATCCTCGGCAGCTTCCAGCTCGTGGCCGTGGCCCTGTTCCTCGCGCTGGTCGTCACCTCCGTCCTGCGCCCGCTGACGGACCTGCTCGAGAGGGTCCTGCCACGGCCGCTGTGCGTCGCCGTGGCGCTGGTCGGCAGCATCCTGCTCCTGCTGGCCCTGCTCGCCCTCGTCGGCAACGCCGTGGCGGGCGAGTCGGCCAGGCTGACGGGTGAGTTCCGGGGCGGTGTGCACCGCATCGAGCAGTGGCTCCAGCGGCCGCCGTTCCGGCTGAGTCCCGGCCGGCTGTCCGAGCTGGAGAACCAGGTGACGCACTACCTGGCCGCGCACCGGTCCAGCCTGCTCAGCCGTGCCGTCAGCGGGCTGAGCCGTGTGGTGGAGCTGGTCACCGGGGGCGCGCTCGCGCTGTTCGCCTCGGTGTTCTTCATCCACTCCGGTGAACGCCAGTGGCGTTGGGTCCGCGACCAGCTGCTGCCGGTCGGCGCCCGTCCGGCGTGGGACCGGGCGGGGTGGGCCGCCTGGCGGGCCTTCGCCGGGTACACGCGCGGCATCATCATCGTGGCCGCCACCAACGCCGTGCTCGTCGGTATCGCGCTGCTCGTGCTGCGCGTGCCGCTCGCGCTGCCGCTGACGCTGCTGGAGTTCTTCGCCGCGTTCGTGCCCCTGGTGGGCTCGCCGGTCGCGCTCGCCGTCGCCACCATCGTCGCGCTGGCCGGGCGGGGACCGCTGACGGCACTGGCCGTGCTGGCGCTGATCGTCGTGATCGGCCAGCTGGAGGGGCATGTGCTGCATCCGCTGGTGATGAGCTGGGCGGTACGGCTGCATCCGCTCGTCGTCGCGGTGTCGGTGATCGCCGGCACCATCATCGCCGGGGTGATCGGTGCCGTGGTGGCCGTGCCGCTGGTGTCGGTGATCTGGGCGGTGCTGCGCGCACTGCGTGCGGTGCCGCCGTGAGCCCTGACCGCCGTCAACTGCCGTAGGTCTCAAGGGACACAGCGCCGATCGGAACAGGTACGCACCACCGGCGCCCCCGTCGTCGTTCCGCTCAGCGCAGGGCCGCCGTCACCAGTCCGCGGAGCTCCTCCTCCGCCACGCTCCCGCCGTTCACCAGCCGGTCGAAGACCAGGCCGTCCACGCAGGTCAGCAGCGTCACCGTCCGTTCCTCCGGGTCGGCCACGCCCTGCGCGGCGAGGAAGTCGCACAACGCCTGCCGCGCCAGGTTCTCGCGCGGCACCAGGATCTCGCGCAGTTCGGGATGACGGGCGCTCTCGACGGCGCACGCGTAGCGTGCCAGGGAGCGTCTGCGCCCGTCCCCGGAGAGCCTCGCCGCCGTGAACGCGACGAGCCCGCGGACCACTTCACCGGCGGCCCGCAACGGCGGCGTCCGCGCCCCGATCTCCTGCAGCTCGGCCTGGTCGAGCGCCACCAGGCGCCGGACCAGCGCGGTGAGGAGGGCCTGACGGGTTCGGTAGTAGGCGGACGTGGTGCCGGGCGGCAGCTGTGCCGCACGGTCCACCGCGCGATGGGTCAGCCCTCGCACGCCGGCGTCGGCGAGGACGCCGATGGCCGCGTCGGCGAGGAGAGTACGTCGGTCTGTGGACACGCTCACTTTCTACACCCCTGCTTCTACAACCGTAGAACACCGCTGTAGGGTCTTCGCCGGCACTTCTACATCTGTAGAAGCCTCCGTGCGAACCGAGGTCGAAGGGGGTCCGGCATGGGCAGTACGGCGGTGGTGGTCGGCGGTGGCATCGGCGGGCTGGCGGCGGCGATCGGACTGCGCCGGATCGGCTGGGACGTACGGGTCGTGGAGCGGGCCGGCACCCCCGCCGACGCGGGCGCGGGCATCTCGCTGCACGCCAACGGCCTGCGCGCCCTGGACGCCCTCGGCGTCGGCGCTGCCGTACGCGCGGCGGCACGCCCGCAGTACACCGGCGGCACCCGCGCCCCCGACGGCCGATGGCTGGCGCGGATGGACGGTGCCGCCCTCGAACGTGCGCTGGGCACGCCGATCGTCGGCATCCGGCGCGCGGTCCTGCACCGCCTGCTGCGCGAGGCCCTGCCGGCCGAGAGCATGGTGATCGGCGTCACCGTGCCCGCGCTGGACCGCTCGGCCCCCGACCGGGTGGGAGTGCCGGCCGGGGCCCGGGTGCTGGACGCCGACCTGGTCGTCGCGGCCGACGGGGTGGGCAGCCGGCTGCGCGGACTGCTGTTCCCCGGTCATCCCGGCCCGGTGTACGCGGGCTCGACGGTCCTGCGGGCCGTGACCCACGGGCCGTTGGATCTGCCCACCGACTTCGAGCTGACCTGGGGCGAGGGTGCGGAGTTCGGCCACATCGGCTTCTGTGACGGCCGGGCCGAATGGCACGCGGTGCTCACCGCTGCACCCGGGGTGCGCCACGCCGACCCGCTCGGCATGCTGCGCCGCCGCTTCGACGGCTGGCACGAACCGGTCCGCGCCCTCCTGGACGCGACCCGGCCGGAGGCCGTTCTCCACCACGACATCCACGAACTGGCCACGCCCCTGCGGTCGTTCGTCGCGGGCCGGGTGGCGCTCCTCGGCGACGCCGCGCACGCCATGACACCGAATCTCGGCCAGGGCGCCTGCCAGGCCCTGGAGGACGCGGCCACGCTCGCCGCCGCGCTCGCCACGGAACCCTCCGTCGCCTCCGCCCTGGCCCGGTACGACGCCGAGCGCCGCCCGCGCTCACAGGCGGTCTCCCGCGCGGCCCGGCAGGCGGGCCGGATGGGCCAGCGGCTGTCCCACCCGCTGGCCGTGGCCCTGCGCAACACCGCGCTGCGGGTCATCCCGTCCCGGCTGACGACACGAGCGGTCCTCCGGCACGCCGACTGGACACCACCTCACCTGGGCTGACCTGCCCTCGGGGGGTATCAGTGCTGATCCGGGTTGGCACGGGCGCCGTCCGGGCGCTGCAGGTACATCCAGCGGACGGCAGGACCACGGCCGTTCTGCCCGTACGCCGTGGACGCACTCCCCCAGCCCGCGTACCGCCCGCTGCGGCACGGGCGGACCGCGGCCGTCGCGCCTCGTGACCAGGGCCGATGGGCGGGGAAGGTGCGTAGTGGGTGGGCCGTTGGTCACCCGGGTGGTATGCGATGCAGGCGACGGGTGCGCAGCCCTGTGCGGGCCGTGCGCGGGGCATGCGCGTGACGTGGCAGGCGCTGCGGCATGAGGTGACGGTCCCGGCGCGCGGTGCCGAACGGGCCTGGGCCGGACCGTGCCGGGAGCGCGATCTGGCCGCCCAGGCGGCGAAGGCGTCGGCGATGGCGAGGCCGATGCCCTTGCTCGCTCCCGTGACGACAGCGACATTGTCCTTGAGCTGGAGGTCCGTGGCGGTCCTTGTCCGAGTCGGCCCCCTGTCCTCACGGTAGGCGGTTCGGGCACCGCGGGCTCAGCAAGCAGCGGTGAGACCCGGATCGCGCACCCCGAACAGGGCCGGGCCCACGGTGAGGGTGCCGTCGGTCAGCGGCCGGCAGCGCACTCCCCCGCCGCCGCGCAGCGCGCGCTGCGCCCCGGGACCGAGGGTGGTGTCCATCCAGGCACAGGGCCGGGCGGCGCTGCGCACCGCGAAGTCCACGGGGCCGGTGCCGCAGTCGAGGAAGACGGTCGCGCCGATGTAGGCGTCGATGTCGATCCCGCGCAGCAGGACGTTGCGCCGGGTGCGCAGCAGGTCCGCCGGGTGCGCGCGCGGCTGCGGAAGCCGTTCGACGGCCATGAGGGTGATCGAGGCGTTGCGGTGGGCGGGCCGGTTGAAGTAGCGGTCGCCGACGAGCCCCAGCCCGGCGCGCACCTCGGCCGTCGTCACCAGCTCCCCGGAGGGCAGTTCCGGCATCCCGTCGCCCGGCCGGCCCGCGAGCCGGTGCACCGGGGAGACCAGCAGTTGAAGGATTTCGACGTGGGGCACACGGCGAGCCTACGACGGCGGCGACGCTCGCCCGCGCTCAGCCGGCGCCCCGCATCGCCTCGCCCGACCCGACGGCCCCGGCGTCGCCGCCGGGCACCGACCCCCCGGCGTTCCCCCTGAGCAGGAGCCGTCCGCTCGCCCCGGCCGCGAGCAGCCCGGCCACCATGGCGATCAGGCTCACGCCGGGCCCGGAGGACCAGTCGACGTGGGGGGCGCGGGCGGCGAGGACGACCGTCAGGGCGAGGGCCGTGCCGGGCAGGGACATGAGGGCGGGGCGGGTACGGTCCAGGTCGTCCTCGGCGAGGGAACCGAGGACGCCCACGCCGAGGGCGAGGGCCCAGACGCCGAGCGCCTGCGCGTCCACGCGGTTGGTGTGCCAGGGCACGAACTCGGCCCAGAAACCGGGTCGTACGAGCAGTCCGGTGCCGATGCCCAGCCAGGAGGAGCCGAGCACGGCGAGCGGCGGTTTGGCCCAGCCCGGCAGGGGCGCGGTGCGCGGGGCGGCCGGCCCGGACCGGGTGACGGCCTGGCCGGCCCCGGTCGGTCAGGGCCAGCACCCGGCGGCCCCGCCCGCTCTCCTGCCGCACCTGGGCCAGCAGGCCGGCCGCGAGCAGCCGGTCGCACTGCGCGTACACCTGCGCGTGCGGCACCGACCAGAACGGGGCGACGGTGCGGGCCGCCTCCACCTTCACGTCGTACGCGCTGGCTTCGCCGAGTGTGTCGATGACGCCGAGGACGAGGAAGGAGGAGGTGGTCAGCCGAGCGTCAGCCGTGGGGTCGACCGTACCGTGCCCCAGACCCGCACCGTGATCCGGACGCGGAAGGCATCTTGTGCCACAGCACCCGGGAGCGTTCGCCGTCTCCTGCCTGCCGCAGTTCGTGCCGCCGGGAGCCCACGGTCCTGCAGGTGCCGGTCTGGCCGGCGCCGGGCACACCCTTTCGCATTGGCACTGGTTGGCACTGGTCACCGGATCGTCGTCCCGGATCGGCGCGGCCGTGGCCCGGCGGCTGACGGCTGACGGCGTCCGGCGTCCGGATCGTCGTCAACTCTGCGCGGAGCACGACCCCGAGACGCCCTGGTACGACCGGGCCGAAGAGGTGTGGGAGAACTCCCGTGCCTGGATCAAACGTCATGAGGGCGGATCCGAAGGCCGCGTCCGGTTGGCGGACATCCGAGGACCCGAGGACCCGAGGACCCGAAGGCCATGCCGGCCGACGTCGGCGTCCATACCTGACCCGCCCCGGCACTGCCCCGACCTCCCACCCAGGCCCCGGCACGACGCGCCGCGCGGCCGTCGAGAACCCTCGCCAGTCGATGGTTACACGTGTAACATCTCGCTGCGCCGACGGCTCCGCGCCGCGGCGCACCGCCCCGGCCGACGACGGAAGGCCCCGCCATGACCTCGACCGCCCCCGCCCAGCTCGACACGGGCTGGCCGCCGCCCCCGTTCCGCGCCCCCACCCCCGCTGCGACCGGCACCGACGGTGTGCGCCGTTTCCACGGGCTGACCTACGCGACCTCGCCGGGCTACCGGCCGCGCCTGCTGGACGTCCATGTACCGCACACCACAGGGCCCGTGCCGGCCGTCGTGTGGATCCACGGCGGCGGCTGGCTGGAGGGCGACCGGCGCTATCCGCCGCCGACGGTGCCGGTCGAGCTGCTGCACGGTGCTGTCCTCGGGGCCGGCCTGGCGCTGGTCGGAATCGACTACCGGCACAGCCTCGAGGCGCCCTTCCCCGCCCAGCTGCACGACGTCAAGGCCGCCATCCGGTACGTACGGCACCACGCCACGACCCTCGGCATCGACCCCGAACGGATCGGCACCTGGGGCGAGTCCGCCGGTGGACACCTCGCCGCACTGGCCGGACTGGTCCGCGCCGACGCACACGGCACCGGCCTCGAAGGCGTGGAGGGCGTACGCGAGGGCGACAGCGGGGTGCGGGCCGTAGTCGACTGGTACGGCGTCTCCGACCTCGAACCGCTCCTGGCGCACTCCATGCCGTCCCTGCCCGGCGAGCCGTCGTACCCGAACCCCGTCCACACCCTGCTCGGCGGGCCGGAGACCGAACGCCGGGAGCGGGCGCGCCTCGCCAGCCCCGTGACGTACGCGGCGGAGCGCGGCGCACCCCCGTTCCTGCTGATCCACGGCCGCGAGGACCAGGTCGTGCCCTACGGCCAGAGCGAGGCGCTGGCCCGGGCGCTCCAGGACGCGGGCGGTGACGTCACGCTGCGGCCGGTCGAGGGCGCCGACCACATCTTCCTCGGCTCCGCGGAGGTGCCTGCGATCGTGGCGCACAGCGTGGACTTCCTGCACGGCCACCTGACCGCCTGACTCCCTCAGGCCCCTCCCCGGAGGCCGGTGCCGTCAGGCCGACTCGCGGCGTACGAGCACCGGCTCGACCGCCGGCAGGGGTGCCGCCGTGCCGGTCTCGATCAGGTCGTGCAGCGCCGCGGCCGCCTGCGCGGCGGAGGGCAACTCCAGCCGGATCGTCGTGAGCGCGGGACGCTGCAGGGCCGCTGTCACGAGGTCGTCGCAGCCTACGACGGCGACGTCACCGGGAACACCGGTCCCCACGTCCCGCAGCACGGCCAGCAGCAGCGCCGCGTACTCGTCGTTGTAGGCGAAGACGCCGTCCAGACCGCGCTCCGCAAGGCCGTTCGCCAGTTCGGCGGCGGACGCGTGTGTGTACTCCATCTCCACCCGCGTCACGGTCGCCGTCGTCCGGGCGGCCACGCTCCGCGCGCCGGCCAGGCGGGGCTCGGCGAAGGCGGAGAGGCCGCGTTCGCGGGGCATCACGACGCCGATGTGCCGCCGCCCCTGCGCGACGAGGTGTTCGGCCGCGAGCACGCCCACCCGTCGGTCGTCGCACACGACCGTGTACACGCCCTCGACCGGCTGCGGCGCGAGCGCCATCAGGGCCCGGACACCGGCGCGCCGCAGTACGTCCACGGCGGCCCCGTCGAGGCTCGTACCGTACAGCGCCAGGACCGCGCCGGGGCGCAGTTCGGCCCAAGCGCGGGCCGCGGTGCCGGGGTCGGTGAACCGGCCGGCGTGCAGGACCGCCGTGTAGCCGTACCGCTCCAGCTCCGTGTGCAGGTCGTCTGTCCAGCCGCTGACCAGGCGGCCCATCGCGGACACTGCGGCGGGGATCAGCACCAGGTTGTTGCGGCCCGCGCGCAGGGAGCGGGCCGGCGCGTGCGGCACGTAGCCGAGGGTGTCCGCGGCGGCGAGGACCTTCGCACGGGTCGCCTCGCTGACACGGTGCGCCTGGGTGTTGTTCAGCACGAAAGAGACCGTGGCCCGCGAGACGCCCGCCAGCCGGGCGACATCGGCGCTGGTGACGGCCGCGGCCGCGTTCCTCGCCATGGTTCCCTTCCACTCGGCTTCGCGTGCCTTCAGGTTACACGCGTCAAGTGACGAATCGGCTTCCCTGACCCGGGCCCCTGTTCAACCCCGCAACCGGCTGCTACACAAGGACCACTCTTCTTGGTTACTCGTGTAAGTAGCCGGTCCTGCTCCCCGCTGCTTGCCTTCCTCCCAGGAGTCGCCATGCCTTTGCCGACCGAAGATCGACCGTCCGCCACCGTGCCGACCGCGCCCGAGTCCCGGCAGCGGGGGCTGATGACGCTGCTGCTCGTCGCCAACGCGTCGATGTACGCCGTGTATCTGGGGGTGGGGTCCGTCCTGTTGCCCACCCAGGTCGCCGCGATCGACGCGCACCACAAGGTGGCGCTGCTGGGCCTGATCGGCGGGGTCGGCTCGGTGTTCGCGACCGCGTGCAATCCGGTCGCCGGCGCGCTCTCGGACCGTTCGGGGCGGCGCAACCCCTGGGTGCTCGCCGGGGCGCCGGCCTCACTGGTCGGGGGGCTCGCCTTCCTCGGCAACGTGCGCACGGCGCTGCTGGCGGGCATCGGATGGTGCCTGGTCCAGGCGACCATGAACGTCTATGGCCGTGGACACCGCCGTCGTCACCCTCGTGCTGCCCCGCGCCGAGGACGCCGCACGCGATCTGGGCGTGCTGAACATCACCAACGCCGGGCCGCAGATCGTGGCGCCGTTCGTCGCCTCGGCCGTGGTCACCGCGCTCGGCGCCTACACCCCGCTGTTCCTGTTCGGCGGCGCGCTGTCGCTGCTCGGCGCGCTCGCCATCCTGCCCATCCGCGGTGTGCGCTGAGCAACCGTCACGCACCGTCTGAGGTGCGCGGAGCCGCCGTCACACCCCTCCCGAGGAGTATCCGTACCTCACAGACGTTTCCTCCCGCTCCTCCGGAGTACCCACATCTCCAGTGCGCCGACGATCGGCGTACGGCACCCGCGGCCGAAGGTGTGGGCGGTCGGCGGCTCGCCTGTGGACGCGGTGACCTTCGGCCTCTCCGCCGTGTTCGACCGGCACGCCCCCGACCTGGTGGCCCCGGCTGGAACCCGGCTCCGGGCGGGTACGGCCGGACGGCGGCCCTCGTGGCGGGACTGCGGCACTGGTCGCGGCCGGCGCCATGGCCCGGGCCCACGACGACAGGTCGGCCGCCAACGGCATGCCCCGCCACGCCGCACTGCGGCTGGAACGAGGCGGTCGCAGCGGCGCGGCGAAAAGGAGTTGTCCGGGCGGCCGCGCTGCCGTCACGATCAGCGCATGACCTCGCTGACCGCCTTCCTGTCGTGGACCGCCGCCGACCGACCGGTGCGCGGTCGACAGCAGCGCGGCCGCCGGAGAAGGCCTCAGCCCGTGCACGCATGAGCGCGGCGCTGGTCGCGGGGCTTCTCGCGGGTTACGGCATCGCCGTGCCGGTGGGGGCCGTCGGGACGTATCTGGTGGCGCTGACCGCCCGGACCTCGTTGCGGATCGGCGCGTGTGCCGCGCTGGGGGTCGCGGCGGCGGACGGCCTCTACGCGCTGATCGCCGTGATCGGAGGTTCCGCACTGACGCACGCCGTCGAGCCGATCGCGCATTCCCTGCGCTGGGTCGCCGGCGCGGTGCTCGTCGTGCTGGCGGTGCGCGGCGCGGCAACGGCGATCACCCACTACCGCACGGCCCGGACGGCCTCCCGGCCCGACGCGACTCCCCTGCGCCCTTCCCGGGCCTTCCTGGGTCTGTGGGGCGTCACGATGCTGAACCCCCTGACCGTGGTCTACTTCGCGGCCCTGGTGCTGGGCAGCCAGACCTCGGCGGCACCGGACCACCTCGAACGGGCCGTGTTCGTCCTGGCCGCCTTTACGGCATCGGCCAGTTGGCAGTTGCTCCTGGCCGGCGGCGGAGCCCTGCTCGGCCGGCTCCTGACCGGCAGCCGGGGGCGGCTCGTCACGGCCCTGGCGTCCAGCGGCGTGATGACGGCGCTCGCGCTGCGCATGCTCTTCGCGCACGGCCGCTAGGAACAAGGCCTGCCCGGCCTCTCCCCCTCTACTCCTCTCCCCCTCTCCCTGCTTTCGGAGCGAGCGCGGTCATTGCCGGCGCGGATGCTCGACCAGGTCACCGGGATCGTCTCGCGCCGGGCCGTGGCCGGGCTCGAGTACGCCTCGACACTCGCGGTGCGGGCGGCCCGGCCCGCGCCCGTGCGGTCCGGGCCGGCGCCGTACGACATGGATCTGCTGGTGTTCGCCTCCGCCACGCGGGACATGGCCGAACCGGCGACCGCCCGCGTCGTCCAGGCCGAGCCCGGCTCCCGGGCGCATGCGTCGTCCTGGACATCTCCAAGACCGGTCGCAAGGGTGGACGGCGCATCGCACCCTCACGTACCGCACGCAGGCCTGCCGGCGAGGTGAACGGCCGTGACCACGGCGGCACGCCCGCCGGACCGCGACAGCTCGGCGTGAAGCGGGCCGGGTCCCCCGGACTCGATCCGCTGCGCAGCCAGGGCCCATGACGGGGCCCCAGTGGGGCCCCGTCGCCCAGCCGGCGGTTCGTCCGGCGCACGAGAGGTGGCCGGAGTGGCGCCCGGCGCGGGGTCAGCCGGTCGCGAAGGTCTTCAGCCGGTCCGGGGCGCCGTTGAAGCGGTCGTGGTCCCCGACGGTCTTGCCGGCCGACGTGTACTGCCACATCGTGTGGTAGGACCAGCCGGCCGGCAGCGTCCCCGGGTCCGAGGCGTAGCGGGCGATCCACAGCGGTGTGGTCGCCGCGAAGCCGCTGTAGTTGCCGGTGCACTGGGTCCACCAGCTGGTCGCCGTGTAGATGACGGCGGCCCGGCCGGTGCGCGACTTGTAGCGGTTCAGGAAGTCTCGGATCCAGGCGACCATGTCGCTCTTGGACTTGCCGTAGCAGGCGGCGCCGTACGGATTCCACTCGATGTCGAGCACGCCGGGCAGGGTCTTGCCGTCCTTCGACCAGCCGCCGCCGTGCGCCAGGAAGTAGTCGGCCTGCTTGACGCCACTGGTGGTGTCCGGGGTGGCGAAGTGGTAGGCGCCGCGGATCATGCCCACCTTGTACGCGCCGTTGTACTGCTGGGTGAAGTAGGGGTTGGTGTAGTACGTCCCCTCGGTGGCCTTCGT
Source organism: Streptomyces sp. NPDC054783 (assembly GCF_053611725.1). Classification (NCBI taxonomy): domain Bacteria; kingdom Bacillati; phylum Actinomycetota; class Actinomycetes; order Kitasatosporales; family Streptomycetaceae; genus Streptomyces; species Streptomyces sp. NPDC054783. The sequence goes on from NZ_JBSHAY010000005.1 coordinate 85,700, forward strand.
GTACGCCCACTGTGTGCCGTCCTTCCACAGGGTCGGCCAGTCGACGTCGAGTTGGTGGCTGGCGACATCGACGCCCTCGGGCTGCGAGGTGCGGCCCGCCGGGGGACGGGCGCCGGTGTCTCCGTCATGGGCGAGGACGCCGATGCCCATGTAGGCGCCGCCGCGCACGCGTGCACCCCCACCGGGTTCGGGCATGGCCGGGGGGCTGGACAGCAACAGGACAAGGGCGGCCAGGGCACCGGTGAGGCAAAGGCGGGACCGGCCGCGGAAAGGGACGATGAGGCTTCGCACGCCATCCATCTGACATGTGGTCGGGTGGTCTCGCACTCCGGGTTCCGCCCCATGAAGCAATCCGCGGCCGGATTTTGAGCCATGCGGGTGGTCCGGTCAGCCTTCTATGCGGTGCTGGGACCAGAAGGAGGTGAGGTCGGTGCTCGTGGCGGCCTGGGCGGCGGCCTTGAACTCGGCCGTGGTCGACACGCCGTACCAGTGCGCGGTCGCGTAGTCCTTCAGCAGCTTGGCCATGGCGGTGTCACCGAGGAGGCGGCGCAGGTCGTGCAGCGCGCACTTGCCGTAGCCGTAGACGACGGTGGAATAGCGGGAGGAATGCGCGTCCCAGTAGGCCATGGGGTTGGTGATCTTCTCGGCGCTGAAGGCCCAGGAGACGCTGTTCCAGCAGTTGGTGCCGGTCTTGCCGAGGGCGAGGTCGGTGGCGTAGTCCGTGAACGCCTCGTCCAGCCAGGGGCTGTTGTACTCGTCGTCGCCGACGATGCCGTACCACCACTGGTGGCCGGTCTCGTGGGTGAGGGCGGTGGAGCTGACCACGTCCAGGACGAACCCGGGGTACTCCATGCCGCCGAACCAGTAGTTGTTGTCGAGCACGGCGTCCAGCTCGCCGTAGGGGTAGGCGCCGAAGCGGGCCGCGTGGGCGTCCACGGCGCTCTTGGCGGTGCTGAGCATGGACTGGGCACTGGAGGAGCTGATGCCCGAGACCGAGTAGACGTTCACCGCGACCCCGGCCGCCGAGGTGCCGGAGATCTTGGTGAAGGGCCCGGCGGCCCAGGCGAAGTCACGGACCTTCGACGCCGTCGCCGTGGTCACCGTACGGCCGCTGGAACCGGGCGTGTCGATGGAGGTGCCACTGGCCGGGACCAGCAGGCCGCTGGGGTGGTCGAGGGTCACCTTGAAGTCGGCGGCCAGGGAGTAGAACGACTCGCCGTTGTCCGTGTACGGGTCGAGGTGCCAGCCGGCGCCGTCGCGGACCGCCAGGACGGGCAGGGCGTTGCCGATGAAGCTGTAGGCGCCGTCGTGGCCGAACCGGTCGGCGCCGCTGGGCACGGTGATGCCGAGGTCGAAGCCGATCGTGGCGCTCTGGCCCTGGGCGAGCGGGGCCGGCAGGTCGATCTTCAGCGCGGTGCAGGCCACGGAGGGTGCCTCCGCGGTGCCGCCGGTGACGTTCGTGACCCGGATCGGCATGGCGTCACAGGTGCCGTGGTAGTTGTCCCACAGCCTCAGGTAGACCTCGTTCAGCGCGGTGGCGGACGCGTTGCTGAAGGTCACGCTCTCGTGCCCGGTCCATTCGGTGCCACTCGTGTCGCTGCCGAGGTTCACGGTGTACGAGGGCGCGGCCGGGGTGCGGGTGGAGTCGCCGGGCGGTGGCGCGGTGCCGCCCGAGGTGTCGAGCGCGATGTCGTCGAGGACGAAGCTCGTCTGGAGACTGGAGTCCTCGGTCCCGGTGAAGGAGAGAGTGACGGTCTGCCCGGCGTACGCCGACACGTCGATCGACTTCCGGACGTACCCGGTGTTCTCGTCGAGGTTCGAGTAGGTGGCCAGCGTCGTGCTGCCGATCTTGGCGGTGAGCTTGTCGTACGCGACGGAGGAGGTCGTCTCGTCCGTGTCGATGTGCAGCCAGAAGGTGAGGGTGGCCGCGTCGCAGCCGGAGGGTATGGTGACGCTCTGACTGAGGGTGTCCGTATGGGTGCCGCCGACTCCGTCCAGCCAGGCGTAGGAACTGCCGCTGTGGGCGGTCTCGCCGGAGCGGCTGGTGATGACGGTGGAGGAGGACGCCGACCAGGGCGATGTCCCGCTCTCGAAGCCGCCGTTGCCGACGACCTGCGCCGGACTGCAGGCGGCGGGTGCCGCGGCCGGCCGGGCCGCGGCGGACGTGCCGGGGAGCACGAGGGCGGCCACGGTGGCGACGGTGAGCGCACCGGCGCCGAGGACCTTGTGGGGGGTCGATCTCACACGCTACTCCTTTGCGGAGGCCGGGATTCCCGGCCTGCTCGATGGCCACCGGCGGCTGGGGTACGCCGGGGCGGCCGCTGACGGGGCTTGCGCGATCGCTGCACCGAAAGGTGCGCCGCGTCCTCACGGGGCCAGGGCGCGGACTGCCGAAAGAGTGACAGATTTGTCCTGACCATGCCAGATGGGCGGTGTGAGTCGATGAGCGGTGTGGGTCGAGCGTGTGAAATGCCGGTCAGGCGGTGCGCAGCGTCACGAAGACCGCCGTCAGCGGAGGGCCCTGCGGGTCCTGCCAGCCGCGCGCCACATGACCGATCGCACCCTCGGGGCGCAGCGGCGGGTTCTCGGGCACGGGGGCCAGGACCCGGTGGACGTGCAGGACCGTGCCGTGCGGCGCGGGGATGCGGGTGCCCTCCCGGTCGTCGGCCGGCTCGGGGGTGAAGTCGTCCAGGGTGAAGGCGGCGCCGGCGTAGGAGCGGACCACCTCGGGATCCGGGGCGCCGTCGACGCTCTGGGCGTGCGCCGGGGCCCTGCCCTCCATCAGCGACAGCAACTCGGCGACCAGCACCGGGTCGTGGCAGCCGTCATAGACCCAGCGCTTGCCGAGCACCCCGTGCTCCATCGTGCCGACGAGCGCGTGCTCCGCCCCCGCCAGCGGCGCGCCGCGGTAGGTCAACGGGACCAGGTAGGCGGTGGGTTGGGCGGCGGAGATGTCCGTGGCGGTGTTGGTGCCGGTGCCGGTGTTGGTGTCGGTGTCGGTGTCGGTGTCGGTGTCGGTGTCGGTGTCGGTGTCGGTGTCGGTGGCCACCATGAACTCGATGCCGACCTCGCCCTCCGGGTCCTCCAGCCGGAAACCGCCGGACTTGGTCAGCACCGGGGTGTCCGGGCCCCCGCGGTACCAGGGGCGGGAGGGCAGCCAGTCGGTGAGCAGCTCCAGCTTCGTGGGCTTGAGCGTGGTGTGGTGGATGATGGCCATACCGTCGATGCCCCTCCATCGTTCGGACGTGCTGACCACCGCAGCTTCTCACACCGTTCCCGCAGGTCATTCGCCTGTCCCGGTTCAAGCTGAAGGTTGACTCGGCCTGGCGGTCGGCCAGTTGACAGGCGAGACGGTGGTCATCAGGCCGAGGGTGTGGCCGTCGGTACGGGGCGTGGGCGGGTGCCGGCGGCGCGTGTTGCCGATGGCTTCGGGTCGCTCCTGGACACAGTGGTCGGAGTCGACGTACCCGGGGAGAACGGCGCCCATGGCGTGCGGGGCGGCCGTGAGAGCCGTCGGTTGAGGTCGATCGGAGGACCGACTCCCGCAGTGGCAGGCGGCCTTCCGCCTTCGATACCAAGAACGGCCGGCAGTTGTCCGTGCGAGCACATCATCGGTCCGCTCCGCCGGCACACCGCTGGGCCGCCCGCAGCGGGCGGCCCAGCGATCTCCTGTGGGTGTCCCGGATCCCCTCAGCTGTCCTTTGTCAGCTGCTCACTCGTCCCGCGAGTCGTGCTCGTGGTCCGACTTCTTGTGAGCATGATGCGGCTCCGACGGCTTCGACGGCCGAACGGGCTTCACCGGGTGCTCCGGATAGGTCGGCTTCACCGGGTGCTCGGGGTAGGTCGGCTTCACCGGGTGCACCGGCTTCTCCGGGAGGGTCGGCTTCACCGGCTGCACCGGCTTCTCCGGGAGGGTCGGCTTCACCGGCTGCACCGGCTTCTCCGGGTAGGTCGGTTTGACCGGCCGCTGCGGATACTCGGGCTTCACCGGCTGCACCGGCTTCTCCGGGGCGGTCGGTTTGACCGGCCGCTGCGGATACTCGGGCTTCACCGGCTGCACCGGCTTCTCCGGATAAACCGGCTTCACCGGCCGCTGCGGATACTCGGGCTTCACCGGGCGCTGCGGGTACTCAGGCCGTACCGGCTGCACCGGCTTCTCCGGATACGAAGGTTTCACCGGCCGCACGGGCTTCTCCGGGTAGACCGGCTTCTCCGGGTAGGTCGGTTTGACCGGCCGCTGCGGATACTCGGGCTTCACCGGGTAGACCGGCTTCACCGGATACTCAGGCTTCACCGGCCGTACTGGCTTCTCCGGGTAGACCGGCTTCACCGGATAGACAGGCTTCTCCGGCCGCTGCGGATACTCGGGCTTCACCGGGTGCACCGGCTTCTCCGGATAGACCGGCTTCACCGGATAGACAGGCTTCTCCGGCCGCTGCGGATACTCGGGCTTCACCGGATACTCAGGCTTCACCGGCCGTACCGGCTTCACCGGATAGACAGGCTTCTCCGGCCGCTGCGGATACTCGGGCTTCACCGGATACTCAGGCTTCACCGGATAGACAGGCTTCTCCGGCCGCTGCGGATACTCGGGCTTCACCGGGTGCACCGGCTTCTCCGGATAGACCGGCTTCACCGGATGGACCGGCCTCTCGGGATGTACCGGATACTCCGGTCTCTCGGGATGAAGCGGGTAGCCGAGCCCCTTCGGGTAGGGCGGTTGCGGGGTGGTGTGATCCTGCGCATAGGCGGCACACGGGATCGCCAGCGCGCCTGCGGTGAGCGCAGCGATGGTGGCTGCTGACGCCAGAACGGATCGCCTTCGCGGCGATGTCGTCATTCTCTCCACTCTCCTCGACTTGGGTCAGAGCTTGATGACGCCGGGTCAGTCCTGATGGGTCGTTAGTGGAATGATCTGGAAATCGGGGCCGTGAATAACGCTGATGCGACCAGAAGCCACCGGATGGTGTAGCGCACAGCACTCCGCAGTCGGCACCCCTGGGCAGTCACGCCCCGCCGCGTACGGCAGCCGCAATCACGACGAACATGCAGGTCGCGCACACGGCCTGTCGGCCAGACAACACGGAAGACTGACGCGTCATCAGTTTGGGAGCATGGCCGCCGCACCCAAAAGCGGAGCTGACGCGCCATCAGTCCCGCACACGCTCGACCAACGCATCGCCATTACGCCACTCGGCGACCAGGCGCCCGAACTCGTTGCTTCCCGCTTCTGGTCCGCAGGACCTACCGGACGGTATACAGACTCAATCGAACGCGCGAGGGCCGCTCTCCGGTGCCGGCACCGTGCGATGAGCGGGCTCAGGGGGAGGATCCATGGCGAACGGCACAGGTGCCACGGGCGGGGCGAGAGGCCGGCGGGGAACCGCCGTCGTAGGGGCGGCGCTGGGCGGTTGCGTCCTCGTCGCGGCCGCCACGGCACCGGCCTCCGCGCACTCCACGGGACACGGCCACGGCATCGGCTACGTCGCTCTGGGCGACTCCTACACCTCGGGGCCCGGAATCCCCCAGCAGGTGGACGCCAACTGCGCCCGCTCCGATCGGAATTACCCCTCGCTGGTGGCGGACGGGCGTCAGGTGAGCACCTTCAAGGACGTCAGCTGCGCCGGCGCGACGACGGCCGAGATGTGGCAGGCGCAGGGCACCAACGCGCCCCAGCTCGACGCCGTGCAACGGGACACGGACCTCGTGACGGTGCAGATCGGCGGCAACGACGTCGGCTTCGGCCCGATCATCAACACCTGCGCCCACCTGGCCGCCCAGGACCCGACGGGCAACCCCTGCGAACGCTCGTACGAGGCCTCCGGATACGACCAGCTGGCCCTCGCGATCGTAGAGGCCGCGCCGAAGGTCGACCGGGTGCTGCGGGCCGTGCACGCGAGGGCGCCGCACGCGCGCGTGGTCGTCGTCGGTTATCCGGACCTGCTGCCCGACGACGGCAGCGGCTGCTTCCCGCAGGTGCCGTTCGCGCAGAAGGACTTCCCCTACCTCCGGGACACCGAGAAGCGGCTGAACCTGATGCTGCGCCTGGTGGCCGGGCCGAGTACGTGGACACCTACGGTCCCACGGTCGGCCACGACATGTGCAAGGCGCCCGCGGACCGCTGGATCGAACCTCTCCAGCCGTCCGCACCCGCCGCCCCGGCGCACCCCAACGCCAAGGGAGAGCAGGCCATGGCGCAGGCGGTGCTGAACAGGCTGGACCAGGGGCGCGGCCACGGCTGATCCTGCCGGGCCGGACTGCCCGGCAGGGTGGCTCTCGGTGGCCGGGCCGAACACCATGCCCGGCCCGGTCTCCCGGCAGCGGCAGAACTCGTGGCAGGTTCGAACCCCGTGCCGCGCGGGGCAGGCCGCGGGCCCCGCCGGCTGCGGCGCACCGCCGGGGTCACGGCGGCGTACCGCACCGCCGTCGGCCGCACCTGCCGTCGGTCCCGGCCGCCCACCGGGCCCGTCTCGCCCGCCACAGGGGCCGCCGGCCGCCCGCAGGCCCCGTCCGGCCCGCCGCACAGGCAGCCCGCCCGTCCCTCATCCGCCGAGCGCCCCCAGCACCACCGCCTGGGCCTCCTCCTGCACCCGGGCGAGGTGGTCGGGGCCGAGGAAGGACTCGGCGTAGACCTTGTAGACGTCCTCGGTGCCCGAAGGGCGAGCCGCGAACCAGGCGTTCTCCGTGGTGACCTTGATACCGCCGATCGCGGCGCCGTTACCGGGCGCCTCGGTCAACACCGCCGTGACAGCCTCTCCGGCGAGCGTGTCGGCGGTTACCTGGGCCGGTGACAACTTGCCGAGCAGCGCCTTCTGTTCGCGGGTCGCCGGCGCGTCGATACGGGCGTAGGCGGGTTCGCCGAAGCGGGCCGTCAGGTCGGCGTAGTGCTCCGACGGGGTCCGGTCCGTGACGGCCGTGATCTCGGAGGCGAGCAGGGCCAGGATGATGCCGTCCTTGTCGGTGGTCCACACGGAGCCGTCGCGGCGCAGGAAGGAGGCGCCGGCGGACTCCTCGCCGCCGAACCCGATGGCACCGTCGACCAGTCCCTCCACGAACCACTTGAACCCGACCGGGACCTCGACCAGTTGGCGGCCGAGGTCGGCGGCGACCCGGTCGATCATCGTGGAGGAGACCAGCGTCTTGCCGATGCCGGCGCCGGCGGGCCACTGGTCGCGGTGGCGGTACAGGTAGGAGATGGCGACCGCGAGGTAGTGGTTGGGGTTCATCAGGCCCGCGTCCGGGGTGACGATGCCGTGCCGGTCGGCGTCGGCGTCATTGCCGGTGGCGATCCGGAACCGGTCGCGCTGCTCGATGAGGGAGGCCATCGCGTAGGGCGAGGAGCAGTCCATGCGGATCTGGCCGTCCCAGTCCAGCGTCATGAACCGCCACGTGGGGTCGGTGTGCGGGTTGACCACGGTGAGGTCGATGCCGTGCTGTTCGGCGATGCGTCCCCAGTAGGCGACGGAGGCTCCGCCGAGCGGGTCGGCGCCGATGCGCACGCCGGCCCCGCGGACGGTGTCCAGGTCCAGCACGCTCGGCAGATCGCCGACGTAGACGCCGAGGAAGTCGTACCGTCCTGTCGTCTCCGCGGCGAGCGCCCGCTCGTACGGCATCCGGCGTACGTCCTTCAGGCCGCCGGTGATGATCTCGTTGGCCCGGTCCTGGATCCAGGAGGTGGCGTCGGAGGCCGCCGGGCCGCCGCTCGGCGGGTTGTACTTGAAGCCGCCGTCGGCGGGCGGGTTGTGGGAGGGGGTGACGACCACGCCGTCGGCGAGACCGGAGGTGCGGCCCCGGTTGTGGGCGAGGATCGCGTGCGAGACGGCGGGGGTGGGCGTGTAGCCGTCGGTGTTGTCGATGAGCACACTGACGCCGTTGGCCGCGAACACCTCCAGCGCCGTGACCTTGGCGGGCTCGGACAGGGCGTGGGTGTCGGCGCCCAGGAACAGGGGGCCGTCCGTTCCCTGGGCCGTGCGGTACTCGCAGATGGCCTGGCTGGTGGCGGCGATGTGGTCCTCGTTGAAGGCGGTCGCCAGGGACGAGCCCCGGTGCCCGGAGGTGCCGAACGCCACCCGCTGTGCCGGGTCGGCGGGGTCCGGGTGCAGTGCGTAGTACGCCGTGACCAGCCGGGCCACGTCGACAAGGTCCTCGGGACCGGCCGGCCGGCCGGCTCGCTCGTGCGGCATGAGTCCGCTCCTCCGCGTCATCCGATCGTTCGCTCTCCGCCCATCTTTCCTCGTCAGGGCCCTGACACGCGAGTGGGCCCCGCCTTATGATCCGGTGCTTCGATCTTCGTGCCGCCCCGCCGCCCGCGCAGGGCGCCTTCCACAGACAGGTCTTCGAACGTGACCGGATCCGCCGCCCAGGCTCCTTGGTTCCTCGCTCGTTGCGCCCAGCTCGCCGTGCCCGCGGCGGCCGGTGTCGAGCTGGTCCGGGCGCTGAAGGTCCGCGCCCGTCTGCTGCATCCGTCGGCCACGACGGCCACCGACTCCGCCCGCGTGTCGATGATCCTGGTGTACGTGATGACGGCGGCAGCCCTGCTGTTCCTGCTGTGGTTCGCCCGCTGCCGGCGCAACGCCGAACTGCTCTCGCCCGGCCGGGTTCCCGGTTCCGTCACCTGGGCCGTCCTGGCCTGGCTGATACCGGTGTTCAACCTCTGGGTGCCTCGTGGGCTGGTGCAGGACGTCCACCGCGCGAGCGCGCCGGACGGCGCGGACGATGGCCGCGGGGACCTCCTCGTGAACGTGTGGTGGGCGGCCTGGGTCGGGCACGCGGCGCTGTCCCTGGCCGCCGTGAACCTGGGCTACGGCACCTCACTGCCCCTGCTGGTGGCGTCGGAGGCCCTCGACCTCCTGGCCGCCGTCCTGGCGATCGCCGTGATCCAGCGCATCACGGTGCGGCAGGCCGCCGGGCTCGGCGCGTGGCCTCAGGTGGCCACGCCCGTCGACCTGCCGCACGCCTCGTGACACCGGCGCGTCAGCCGATGTGGTAACTGTCCCCGTACACCTTCCAGTCGAGCGGGGTGTTGAGGTCGAGGTTGCCCTTGCGCAGGAAGACCCGCTGCTCGGTGTCGACCCGGGTGGTGTCGCTGTGCGCCTCCTCCTGCTTCATGGCCCACACCCGGGCGTCGAGGAAGGCGTCGAGGTACGTCGTCTCGTCGCCGCCCTGCGCCGGCGGCTTGGCGCTGCGCAGGGCGCGCTTGCGGATGTTGCGGAAGCTGGTCGGGTCGTCGCCGTCGCCGTGCATGACGATGGCGTCGTAGTAGCAGAACTGGCCGAGGGCGCGCAGGCCGTCGGTCTTGCCCTGGGCGACCGCGGGGTTGAAGTAGACGCGGTCGCGCTCGTCGTTCTGGCACTGCTGGAACACGGCGTCCTGGGCGGCCTTGCGCCAGTCCCTGGGGTAGTTGGGGTCGAGGCCGCTGTGGGAGTCGCTGCCGTTCACCTTGCGCAGGGCGGGCAGGTACTTGGCGAGTACGTTGCCGGGCTTGCGGTCGGCGTAGAGCTGGACCAGGTCGAGCATGTCGCCGGTGCCGGAACAGAAGCCGATGATGCCGGCGGTGTAGCCGCGGCCGTCGCCGATGTCCTCGATGTACTTGTACTGGGCCTTCCAGTCGAGCGAGGAGTTCTCCGCGCTCGACACCAGTTCCATGGCGATCTCCTTCTTCGCCGGGTCGTCGAGGCCCGACGCCGCCGCCGGGGCGGCGGTCGCGCGCTGGGACACGAGCAGGGCACCGGAGGCGACGGTGGCGCCGAGCAGGGCGACGACGGTCCGGCGGGATATGGGCGCGGGGGCTGCTGTCTCGCGGTCTGTGTTCACCACAGGGCTCCAAGCGGGAGTGGGGGGTGGGTCGTTGGTCCGTGCTGGTCCGTACCGGACACTGGTAGGAAAGTTTCCTATCAAACACGGCCGACCTTGGTAACCAGACTCGCGAGAAGTTCGTAGGATCGAACGAGGACTTTACCGGAGGGGCGCGCCTCAGGTGTGCCGGACGCCGTCCCGCTGCTGCACGTAGTTGTACAACTCCCGTGACACTGTGATCAGTTCACGCTGCTCCTCCCGCGAACCGACCATCGGCCGCGAACCCTTGAGCGGCACCTGGGCGGTCTCGGGCAGGAACTTCACCGTCAGCAGTCCGATGACCCCGGCCAGCATCAGGTAGTAGGCCGGCATCAGGTCGTCACCCGTGGCCGTGACCAGCGCGGCGGTCACCAGCGGGGTGGTGCCGCCGAACGCGGAGACGGCGACGTTGAAGCCGATGCCCATCGCGGCGTAGCGGACGGCGGTCGGGAACAGGGCGGGCAACGTGGCCGCGCTCGGTGCGGCGAGGCACGCCAGCAGAGTGGCGAGCAGCAGGACGCCGAGGATCGGCAGCCAGGTGCCGTGCGCCTTGATCAGCAGGAAGGCGGGCACCGCCAGTACGATCATCGCGGCGGCAGCGACGGCGTAGACCGGCCGTCGGCCGACGCGGTCACTGAGCCGGCCGAGGAAGGTGATCAGCACGACGATCCACAGCATGCCGATGAGCACCAGGACGTCGGCGGAACCGCTGGAGCGGTTCAGGACCTCGGTCTGATAGGTCGGCAGATAGCCGGTCACCATGTAGTTGGTGACGTTGTACAGCAGCACCAGCCCCATGCAGACGAGCAGCTCCCCCCAGTGGCTGCGGACGATGTCCTTGAACTCGCTGCGCGCCGATTCCTGCGCCAGGGCCTTCTCGTGTTCGTCCAGCTGCTGCTGGAAGGCCGGGGACTCCTCCAGCCTGAGCCGCATGTAGAGACCGATCACACCGAGCGGTCCGGCGATCAGGAACGGGATGCGCCAGCCCCAGGACAGCATCTGACCGTCGGTCAGGGCCAGGTTGAGCACGGTGACCAGGGCCGAGCCGAGGGCGTAGCCGACGAAGGTGCCGAAGTCCAGCCAGCTGGAGAGGTAACCGCGCCTGCGGTCCGGCGAGTACTCGGAGACGAAGGTGGTCGCGCCGCCGTACTCCCCGCCGGTGGAGAAGCCCTGCACCATGCGGGCCAGCAGGAGCAGCACGGGAGCGGCGATGCCGATCGTGCCGTAACCGGGGATGACACCGATGGCGAAGGTGCCGACCGCCATCATGATCATGGTGGTGGCGAGCACCTTCTGCCGGCCGATCCGGTCGCCGAGCGGTCCGAAGACCAGGCCGCCGAGCGGCCGGACGACGAAGGCGGCGGCGAAGGTCGCGAAGGAGGAGATGACCTGCGCGGCCGGGGAGGCGCCGGGGAAGAACACCTTGCCGATGGTGGCGGCGAGGTAGCTGTAGACGCCGAAGTCGAACCACTCCATGCAGTTCCCGAGCGCCGAGGCACCCACGGCACGCCGGAGCAGCTGCGGCTCGACGACCTCGACGTCGTCCCTGCCGAACGCCCGCCGGTTGCGGCGAAGCCTGCGGGTCAGCTCCTCGCCGACCTGGCGGGGCAGCCGTGCCACGGCCTGCGGCGTCCGCGGGCCGCCTCGGCTCTCCCGCCGACCCTGCGAACCGGCACCGCTCACGAGCGCCTCCTTCTGCCGCGTCACCGGTCACCGCCTGCCCCCCTGGCCGATTCAGAAACGGAACCGCTCAATCCCATCCGGTACGGCGGTTGGACTTGCGCCGCGCGCGGGCGCAGGGTGGACGAGCCCGTCCGTACACGGAGGGGCGACCCGAACAGCACCACCCGGAGAGGACCCGATGACCCACGTCGCGGACCCCGCACGCTACGACGGCACCATGCACTACCGGCGCACCGGCCGCTCGGGGCTGGACCTGCCCGTCCTGTCCCTGGGCTACTGGCACAACTTCGGCGACGACCGCCCCTTCGAGACCCAGCGCGAGATCGCCCTGCGCGCCTTCGACCTCGGGATCACGCACCACGACCTGGCCAACAACTACGGCCCGCCGTACGGCGCAGCCGAGCTGAACTTCGGGCAGCTGCTGAAGCGGGACCTCGCGCCGTACCGCGACGAGCTGGTGATCTCCACCAAGGCCGGCTGGGACATGTGGCCCGGCCCCTACGGGCAGGGCGGCGGCTCCCGGAAGTACGTGCTGGCCTCGCTGGACCAGTCACTGCGCCGCATGGGCGTGGACTACGTGGACATCTTCTACTCCCACCGGCTGGACGCGACCACGCCGCTGGAGGAGACGATGGGGGCGCTCGACACCGCCGTACGCCAGGGCAAGGCGCTGTACGTCGGCATCTCCTCCTACGACGCCGAGCGCACCCGGCAGGCGACGGCGATCCTGCGGGAGCTGGGTACGCCCCTGCTGATCCACCAGCCGTCGTACAGCATGCTCAACCGCTGGATCGAGACGGACGGCCTGCTGGACGTGGCCGAGGAGGAGGGCTTCGGGGTCATCGGCTTCACCGCCCTCGCCCAGGGCCTGCTGACCGGCCGCTACCTGGACGGCGTGCCGCAGGACTCGCGGGCTGCGCGCGGCACGTCCTTCGACGCCTCCTGGCTGACGGACGACATGCTGCGGCGGCTGCGCGCCCTGAACGACATCGCGGCGCGGCGCGGTCAGACGTTGGCACAGATGGCGCTGGCCTGGGCGCTGCGCGACGAGCGGGTGACGTCGCTCGTCATCGGGGCCTCGCGCACCGAGCAGCTGGAGCAGAACGTCGCCGCGCTGGAGAACCTCCGGTTCGACGCCGAGGAACTGGCCGAGATCGACAAGTACGCGACGGACGGCGGCGTGGACCTGTGGCGTGAGGCGCGGCTGGGCCAGTTGGGGTGACCCGGCCCGGGCGGTCCCGGGTTAAAGGTGGGCATTCGGTGACATCCATCACAGACACCGGGAATAAAGCGGACATAATGGGTGTCATACGGACAGCGTTGTCAGCGCGGACTACAGCGCCCTCAGGTTCAACCGCGACTTCCAAGGAGCCGCTCGTCCTATGGCATACGGAGCCCACCGCAGCACGCTCATGCCTCCCCGTCCCGACCTGAGCCTCGCCCACGACTGCGAGGTGTGCCTCGGCTGGGGCACCATCGTCACCCGCGACGGCGACCACGAACTGTGCCACATGTGCCAGGGCGTGCCCTCGGACGACGAGGGCATCGTCCGCGCCGACTCCTAGTCCCCCACTTCCTGCCCCACCCGGGCGAGCCCGGCGACCGCAGCGCCCTTGCGGCTACGGGGCCGTGGGGGCGCTTCGGGGCCCCGCGCCCGGTGAGACGCTCCTGCCGGCCGCGCCGTCCTCGTCGTACGGCAGGTCGCACGGCGGCGCCGCGAGCGCTGCCCCCGACAGACCGCTCAGCCGCCCCCGGCAGCCTGGAGGTGCAGGTGCTCCAGGGCGTCCTGCACCACGGTGCGCCAGTACCAGGACCGCCACATGGCCAGGCCGTGGGCCATGACGTCCAGATCGGCCTCCTGACCTGGGTGCAGCCACGCACCGGGGTCGACACGGTGCAGCGAGATCACTCCGGTGCAGTCGCCGGCGTCCGTGATCATCGGCACGCCGTGCAGCGCGCGGCTGCCCACGGCGAGCGCCGCCCAGCCCACCGGATGACCGGCCAGTTCCGGATTCGCGGCCACGTCCGTCACGGTCACCGGCCGGCCGGCGATCCGCGCCAGCGCACACACCGCGGGCGGTCCGGCCACCAGCGCGAGACAGTCGCGGTAGGCGGCGTCCAGCCCGTGATGAGCCTCGAGCACGAGCGCCTCGTCCTGCACCTTGTCGGTCAGATGGATCTCGGCCGCGTCGGCGTCCGCCAGCGTCACCGCCGCGTACAGGGCCGCCCTCAGCACCTGTCGTCGGTTCCGCGGGTCCACGGCGTCGGCCTGCGGCAGTCCGAGGTCGGGCGGCGGAGCGTGCCGGCGCCCGGGGAACCACTCCCGTTCCGTCGGCGGCGGCGGTGCGGCCACCACGGCCGAGGCCACCACCCGCAGCGGCACGTTGTGGTGCTGGGAGGCCGCACGCAGCAGGGCGAAGGCGTCAGCGGGTCCGGGCAGGGAGTAACGGGCGATGAGCATGCCCTGGGCGATGCCGATGATCCCGCTGGTACGGGCCTTTGCACGCAGGCCGAAGACCTCACCGGGGACGCCCTCGGCCGGGTAGGGCCAGGTCTGCGCGGTCCGGCTCGCCCGCCCACTGCTCACGGTGGCGAGCGCGCCCTCGAGACTCGGATACAGACGGATGCCCGGCAGGGGAGTCGTCGTGAGCAGCCGGTGCACCTGCGGGGTGGCCCCGGTGACCAGGACGGGGCCGGCGGCGCGGTGCCGGGTGTGGAGGTCGAGGGTGTGCACCGCCGTGCTGCTCACGTGTCGCACACCGGACATGTCCAGGACGAGCCGCAGGCCCCGCTCGTCGGCCCGCCGCAGCCGCAGGTCCAGCTCGCGTCCGAGCACTCCGGCGCCGTGGGCGTCGAGAGTCCCCGACAGTCGCAGCACCACCGCCTGCTCGGTCACCGGCTGCACGGTGACCGTGGCCTCTCCCGTCACAGAGCCTCACCCACCGATATCGGCTCGCAGCCCTTCGCCGCTTGCTGAGCGCTGACTCCTCCACCTTGTTCCCGCGCACGACGAAAAGGCAAGCAGCCCACCGACACGCTGATGCCTCGCCCCGGCCGGGTGCCGTGTCACGGTGGTGTGCGCCTGTGCCGTCGGCGCACACTGGAATGAAGACCGCGGCCCGTGGTCGGTGGTCCGGATTCCCTCGGTTCGGAACAGTGCTGGGGGAGCTTCGACGTACCCCCGGGCCTCCGCGGCGCCGGACGGGCATCCGCCGCGGCTTCTAGGGCGAGGTGCGCGTGGGCCGGGCCTGCGCCGTGTGGTCCGCCCCCGCCTGCGGGGTGTCGTCGTCGGCGCGCACGTGGCCGCCGCGCAGGGCGGAGGCGAGCGCCGAGACCAGGGCCATGCCCGCGGCGACGCCGAAGACGATGGTCAGGCCGTGGTGGAAGGGCCCGGAGACCAGCTCCGGGAAGAAGGTGTGGCCGGTCAGGGTGGCCCGCTGGGCGGCGGTCAACTGGTCCAGGGTGCCGCCGCCGAGCAGATGGCCGATCGGGTTGTCGCCGAGGAACGTGGCGAACAGGGTGCTGACGGGCGGCAGCGAGGCCGCCTGGTGCGCGGTCGCGGCGGGCACGCCGTGCGCCTGGAGTCCGCTGCCGAGCGTCTTCGGCAGGGTGCTCGCGAGGCCGGAGACCATCAGCGAGAAGAAGACGCCGATGGACAGGGCCGTGCCGGAGTTCTGGAAGGTGGAACGCATCCCGGAGGCCACGCCCCGGTCACGGGCCGGCACGCTGCCCATGATGGAGGAGGTGTTGGGCGAGGAGAACATGCCCTGGCCGAGGCCGTTGAGCAGCAGCAGCGTCGCGAAGCCGCCGTAGTCGAAGTCCACCGGGAGGGCCAGCAGGCCGAGGAAGGAACCGGCGACGACGATCAGTCCCGCGGTGGAGAACAGGCGGGCGCCGAAGCGGTCGGAGAGGTAGCCGGAGACCGGGCCGGCGACCAGGAAGCCGAGGGTGAGCGGCAGCATGAAGATGCCGGCCCACAGCGGGGTGTCCTCGAAGTCGTAGCCGTGCAGCGGCAGCCAGATGCCCTGCAGCCAGATGATCAGCATGAACTGCAGCCCGCCGCGGGCGATCGCGGTGAGCAGGGCGGCCAGGTTGCCGGCGGCGAACGCCCGCACCCGGAACAGCGACAGCCGGAACATGGGGTCGGCGACCCGCGTCTCGACGCGGGCGAACACCAGCAGCAGGAGCACGCCGCCGATCAGCCCCGCCAGCACCCAGGGGTTGGTCCAGCCCGTGGAGTGGCCGCCGTAGGGCTGGATGCCGTAGGTGATGCCCGCGAGCAGGACGCCCGCACCGGAGGCGAAGGTGAGGTTGCCGAGCCAGTCGATCCGGCCGCGTGCGCCGGCCGAGGTCTCGCGCAGGCTCAGGTACGACCAGACGGTGCCGGTGACGCTGACCGGGACGCTCACCCAGAACACCGCCCGCCAGTCGACCGCGGCCAGCAGGCCGCCGGCGAGCAGGCCGAGGAACTGCCCGGCGAGCGCGGTGATCTGGTTGATGCCGAGGGCCATGCCGCGCTGCCGGGCCGGGAAGGCGTCGGTGAGGATGGCGGCCGAGTTGGCGGTGAGCATGGAGCCGCCGAAGGCCTGCACGATCCGCCACAGGATCAGCCACAGCGCGCCCGGCCCGGCCTGGAACGGGTCGAGTGACAGGGCGACGGAGGCGCAGGCGAAGACCAGGAAGCCCAGGTTGTAGATGCGGACCCGGCCGAACATGTCGCCGAGCCGGCCGAGCACGACCACCAGGACGGCCGAGACCAGCAGATAGCCGAGGATCATCCACAGCAGGTAGCCGATGTTGCCGGCCGCGAGCGGGTCCAGGCCGATGCCGCGGAAGATCGCCGGCAGCGAGATGATCACGATGGAGGCGTCCATCGTGGCGATCAGGACACCGAGGGTGGTGTTGGACAGCGCGACCCACTTGTAGCCGGGACCCGGTGGCGTGTCCCTGAGGCGGGCCGAGCGGGCGAGGAGCCGGCCGCGTATGCCCGTGGCAGGCGTACGGCCGGTCACAGTCGTTCCGCCAGCCGGTCGAGCAGGGGCAGGACGTCGTACAGGGCCTGCCGCTCCTGCGCGGTCAGCTCGTCGAGAGCGTGGGCGAGCCGGGCCACGGACTCGGAGCGGCGCTGCTCCAGCATGGTCCGCCCGTCGTCCGTGATCGACACGATGGCGCGGCGGCCGTCGGCGGTGTCGGGGGTACGGCTCACCAGTCCGCGTTGTTCGAGTCCGGCGAGGGTGCTGGCCATGGCCTGCGGCCGGACGCGTTCGAGTTCGGCGAGCGAGCCGGGCGAGTCCGGACCGGTGCGGGCCAGCCGGGCCAGCACCGAGACGCCGGACAACGTCACGTCGCCGACCGCGTGCGCCTGGCGCAGTCGGCGGACGATCCGGCCCATGGCCAGCCGCAGTGAGGCGGCGAGTGCAACCGTGTCCACGGTTACTAACGATAGGTTTATCAGTCTGGACTGTTCAACCAAGCGTAAGTAATCAGGCTCTCGGCAGTGGGACGTCCACGATTTCCTGTTTGGGTGGCGGCATCACGGTTATCCGACTGTGGACCGGACCCCGCACGACGTTGGGATGTGACACCCGATGGCAGGCAACCAGAAGGCGAAGGCCAAGAAGGAGCAGGCCAAGGGCAGGGCCAAGGAGGCCATGGGCCGCGCCGTCGGCAACGAGCGCATGGAGGCCGAGGGCCGTGTGGAAGGCGCGCGCGGCGACGCCCGGCAGGCCAAGGAGAAGGGCAAGGACGTCTTCAAGCACTGAGCCGCCCGTCAAGCAAGGAGCCGCGTCCAGGCCCGGAGCCGACGCCGGATCGGCGGCTCCTCCGATCCCGAACGGGTCCGGGAGTTCAGCGGGCGCTGGGCTCCCGGGCCCGTTCCACCGTGCGCACGCCCCGTCCTTGGCCCGGCCTGCGACCTGGGGCTCGTGGGCAACCGGAGGATTCGCGGCGTACGTCCCCCCTTGATCGCCGGCCCAGCGGGTATCCGCGCAGAGGACGGGACGTTCCCGTATGCACAGGAAGGGCACCTGGCGCCGCACGAAGAGGGCAATGACGTATGGACATCCCGCCCGGGACGCACACAAGGACGCAGGCCCGCCCCGCGCTCCGGCGCTCCAGCCGCACCTGGGACGACGCCGTGGCCGGCATCGGCGACGCGAGAGACGCCGTCGCCGCGCTGCTCGCCGAGGTACGCCCCTCACCCCCAGGGCGCTCCGTGCAGGACGCCCGGCTCGTCGCCAGCGAGCTCGTCACGAACGTGGCCAAGCACGCCCCCGGCCCGTGCACCCTGAGCCTGGAAGTGCTGCCCGGCGCCGGCGCCCTGCGCATCACGGTGTCGGACACCTCGCCCGACCCGCCCCTGATGCGCCCTCCTGATCCCCGCCGGATCGGCGGGCACGGGCTGCACCTCGTCGCGATGCTCTCCCGCGCCCTCGAGGTGGCCTGGCTGCCCCACGGCAAACGGGTCACCGCCACCGTGCCGCTCACCGCCGAGCAGGAGTGAGCGTCCAGCCCTTCGCGGTCCACGGTGACGATCCGGCAGTCGCCGGCTCGGGGCAGGAGACCGGCGGCCGGGCCCTCCGCGCCCACGAGGAGCAGCGTGGCGCAGGGAAGGCCGTCGGGCAGGGGGCGCGGGCCAGGGCCGTGGTGGCGACACCGACGCCGAGGAGGCATGCGAGGCCAACGGCCTGCCAGGAAGCGGCGCGGCCGGCGTTGCCCACGGGCACGGCCGGTTTTCCGGCGCCGTCGAGCACCTCGGCCGCGCGCCGCACGTCGCCCTCGTCCGCCGTCGCCTCGAGGACATGGCGGGGTACGACGAGGCTCGCGACGCCGCAGTCGGTGGGCGCGGCCGGTGCGGCATGGTTCAGGGCGCCGCCGATCGGCTACGGCCCGGAGACCTCTTCGCAGAAGACGGAGACCTCCGCCATATGGAGCACGGTCCCTCCGCCGGTCCGCCCAGGGATGGCTTCCCCGCCCACGAAGCGAGCACCGGCGTCCGGTCCGCGGCCGCATCGTCGAGCCCCCCAGCAGCCGCAGCGCACCCGCGCCGGGTGGAGCGAGACAGCAGCCGAAGCGGCCGGTGAGCTTGGCGTCGGCGCACGCCATGAGGGCGGCGGACTCCGCCACACGCGCCTGGACGAACCACGGCGCCTCCGGCCCGCCGCCCAGGGCGCCGGCCGGCGGGTCGACCTCCGGTCCCCACACACCGTCCGCGGCGCCGGGTAGCCCCACCGGGTGGCCCCGGACCGGTCCGGCAAACGAGCCCGGCGGCCGTTTCGGGCGCGCAGGCCCCGGGCACCCGTGCCAGGCTCGAAAGGGAGCGCCGAGAGTGAGGGACCCAGCACGGGCGGAAGGCGAGCACGCGGTGGCGGTGTCCGAGGAGCGGCGGTCGGCCCCGGGCGAGGGCCGTGGCGGGCGCCTGGTGTCCGCGCTGGACCCTCGGCTGCCGGTCTCCGCGGCCGGCAAGGAGTTCCCGCGCAAGGCGTTCCCCGACCACTGGTCGTCCCTGCCGGAGGGTTTCTGCGGCTACTCACTCCCGCGGACGACCTGCTGTCGGGTACCGGTCTGCGCATTCGTGCTGCCGTTCCGGCCCTGTCACGCCACGGAACGGGCCTGCCCCGGTCTGCACGACGCCGACCGGCGGCGGCTGCTGGTCGGCGATACGACGGGGAGGTGCGGCGGAGCCGGCTGGTACTTGGAGATGCCGGCCACCGCCTGGCAGCAGCGCCTGGCGAGGTACCCGAGGGGGGCGAGAAGTCATGATCGAGGAGGTAGGGCGATGAGGGACGGCGACGAGGACCGCGGTCATCTGTGGTACGGCCCGCAGCCGGACGTGGCCGGGGACTCCGGCTACCCGGACGCCCCGCCGAGGATGGGCTTCTTCACCGACACCTCGGTGTGCATCGGCTGCAAGGCGTGCGAGGTGGCGTGCAAGGAGTGGAACGCCATCCCGGAGGACGGTCTCGTCTGGACCGGTATGTCGTACGACAACACCCAGGGCCTGGGCGCCGACACCTGGCGGCATGTGGCCTTCATCGAGCAGCGCAAGCCGTTCGGCGGGCAGGAACCCGGGGTCGCGCACGAGGACGTCGACGTGTTCGCCGCTGCGGCCCGCCTCGGCACCGACGCCTCCTCCCCCGGCCCGGGTGCCACCGCTCCCCCGCCCGGGCGGGCCCCCGAGGGCGCGCCCGCCGGGCAGATCTCCCCCCTCTCCCCGGACGGCCGCACCGAGCTGCGCTGGCTGATGTCCTCCGACGTGTGCAAGCACTGCACGCACGCCGCCTGTCTGGACGTGTGCCCCACCGGAGCGCTGTTCCGGACCGAGTTCGGCACGGTCGTCGTCCAGGAGGACGTCTGCAACGGCTGCGGCTACTGCGTGCCCGCCTGCCCCTACGGCGTCATCGACCAGCGCGAGGACGACGGCCGGGTGTGGAAGTGCACGCTGTGCTACGACCGGCTCGGTGTCGGCATGGAGCCCGCCTGCGCCAAGGCCTGCCCCACGGACTCCATCCAGTTCGGCCCGCTGGACGAGCTGCGGGAGCGGGCGCAGGCCCGGGTGGCGCAGCTGCACGCGGCCGGCGTGCCCGACGCGCGGTTGTACGGCGCGAGCCCGGAGGACGGGGTCGGCGGCGACGGCGCGTTCTTCCTGCTGCTCGACGAGCCGGAGGTCTACGGCCTCCCGCCCGACCCGGTGGTCACCACCCGGGACCTGCCCGCCATGTGGCGGCACGCGGCGCTGGCCGCCGGCTCGCTGCTGGTCCTGGCCCTGGGCAGCTTCGCGAGGAGGCCGCGATGAGCGAGTCGGAGGTCACCGGGGACGGCGTGCGGGGTGTACGGCCCGGCAGGCGGGCTCCGACGGGCGCCGGCAGGGGACGCCGGAGGCACCGGCGCGGGCGGGGCGAGCAGCCGATGGTTCCGGACGCCGCGTTCTCGTCGTACTACGGCAAACCCGTGCTGAAGAAGCCGACCTGGAAGCCGCTGGACATCGCCGGATACCTGTATCTCGGCGGGCTGGCCGGGGCGTCCTCGCTGCTCGCGGCCGGGGGCCAGGTCACCGCGCGGCCGGGGCTCGCGGCTCCCGCCAAGTTCGGGGCCGCCGGGGCCATCTCCCTGTCGCTGGCCGCGCTCGTCCACGACCTGGGCAGGCCCGCCCGGTTCCTGAACATGCTGCGCGTCCTCAAGCCCACGTCCCCCATGAGCGTGGGTTCGTGGCTGCTGGCGGGGTACGCGCCGCTGACGCTGACCGCCGCGGCGACGGAGGTGACAGGTCGGTACCGGCTGCTGGGCTCGGCCGCCACCGTGGCGTCCGCCGTCCTGGGCCCGGCCGTGGCCACCTACACGGCGGTGCTGCTCTCCGACACCGCGGTGCCGTCCTGGCACGAGGGCTACCGCGAGCTGCCGTTCGTCTTCGCGGGCTCCGCCGCCACCGCGGCCTCCGGCCTGGCCCTGGCCGCGGCCCCGCCCGCCCAGGCGGGGCCGGCCCGCCGGCTGGCCGTACTCGGGGCGGCCCTGGAACTGGGCGCGTTCCAGGCGATGAAGCGGCGCATGGGCCTGCCCGCTGAGCCCTTCGAACAGGGCAGGCCGCATCTGCTGCTGCGCGCGGCGGAGGCGCTGACGGCGGGCGGCGCGGCCCTCGCCCTGTGCTGCGGGCGGGACCGGCGCCTGGCGCTGGCGGCCGGAGCGGCGCTGCTCACCGGCTCGGCGGCCCTGCGCTTCGGTGTGTTCCACGCCGGGGTTGCCTCCGCGGAGGATCCGAAGTACACCGTCGTACCACAGCGGGAGCGGCTGGAGCGGCGCGGCCGCTGACGGTGTGGCCACCGGACGGGCAGTGTCGGCCGCGCCAGAGGTGCCGGTGGCGCGTGCGTCCACGGTGGTCGCGGCCTGCCGTGGGCACGGTGCGGTGTGTGTTCCGTGCCGCGTGGGGAACTTGGTCCGACCCGGGCGACGCTGGTGAGCCGGGTCCGGGCCTGGCGAGAGGAGCCCCTGTGACAGCGTCGGCGTCAGCGGCGGACGGTCGGCACGCGGGCGATCAGGAGGCCGGACACGAGCCGGATCCGCGCCGGTGGCGGGCCCTGTGGGTCACCTTGGTGGCCGGCTTCATGAGCCTGTTGGACGTGACGATCGTGGCGGTCGCCCTGCCCACGATCCAGCGCGATCTGCACGCCTCCCCCGCGCAGGTGCAGTGGGTGGTGTCCGGATACGCGCTCGCCTTCGCCCTCGCCCTGGTCACCGCCGGCCGCCTCGGCGACGCGCTGGACCGGCGCCGCATCTTCCTGCTGGCCCTCAGCGGTTTCGTGGTCTTCAGCGCGGCCTGCGGAGCGGCTCCCGGCATCACCCTGCTGGTGGCGGCCCGGCTCGCCCAGGGACTGGCGGCGGGCTTCATGGCGCCGCGGAACTCCG
The DNA here is from genome assembly GCF_053611725.1 of Streptomyces sp. NPDC054783. Classification (NCBI taxonomy): domain Bacteria; kingdom Bacillati; phylum Actinomycetota; class Actinomycetes; order Kitasatosporales; family Streptomycetaceae; genus Streptomyces; species Streptomyces sp. NPDC054783. The sequence goes on from NZ_JBSHAY010000005.1 coordinate 107,615, forward strand.
CGCTGATCCAGCAGATGTTCCGCGGCGCCGAACGCGGCCGCGCCTTCGGCTTCTTCGGCGCCACCGTCGGTATGTCGTCCGCGACCGGACCCGTCGCCGGCGGCGCCATCCTCGCCCTGGCCTCGGGCGCCCAGGGCTGGCGGTGGATCTTCTACGTCAACGTCCCCATCGGCATCCTGGCCGTCCTGCTCGGCCGTCGGCTGCTGCCCCGCACTTGCCGGTCCGGACGGGGGCGCGTGGACCTGCCCGGCGTGCTGCTGCTCGGTCTCGGCGTCCTCGCGGTGATGTACCCGCTGGTCCAGGCGGCCTCCGGCGGCATCGGACGCGTGTGGTGGCTGTTCCTCGTCGGCCTGGCGATCCTCGCCGTATTCGCTCGGTGGCAGCGCCACCTCGTCGCACGCGGTGCCCAGCCGCTGCTCGACCCGCGTCTGTTCACCACCGTGCGCGGATACGCCGTCGGCGCCGGAGTCGGCACGCTGTACTTCGTCGGGTTCAGTGGTGTGTGGCTGGTCTTCGCGCTCTTCTACCAGCACGGTCTGGGCTTCTCCCCGCTCCGGTCCGGCCTTGCCGTGACGCCCTTCGCCCTGGGCTCGGCCGGTGCGGCCGTGGTCGCCGGCCGGCTGGTGGACCGGTTCGGCCGCCTACTGACCGTGTGCGGTCTGACGGGCGTGGTCCTCGGCCTTGGCGGCACCGCGCTGCTGCTCCGCTTCGCGCCCCTCGGCAGCGCGCCCTGGGTCGCCGCCCCGCTGCTGTTCCTCGGCGGTGTCGGCAGCGGCTGCGTGGTCTCCCCCAACATCACCATGACGCTGCGGGACGTGCCCGTACGCATGGCGGGTGCGGCGGGCGGCGCCCTGCAGACCGGTCAGCGGCTGGGTGCCGCGGTCGGCACCGCGGCCCTGCCCGGCTTCTTCTACCTCGTGCTCGGCAGGAGTCACGACTACCGCGGTGCCGTCGTCACCGCGCTGGGCGCCGCCCTCGTCGGCATGGTCGCCTCGCTCGCCCTCGCGTCGTCCGACTGGCGGCGCGACCGGCGCACGCGCCCGCCGCACCGGAAATGCCCGGACGAGGTCGCCAACAGCCCCATGCACGCCCGACAGACCTGACCGAGTCCCGTCCCCCGGTGACGGCGGCTGCCGGTACCGGCTGGTGCCTCGTCGGAGCTGCCCGTCAGGGGCAGAGGCAGGCATGCCCGGCGGCCGCGCAGCCCACGACGGCCGGCGGGAAACGCCGCTCAGCCGACCGCGAGCCGCGCCGCCAGGTCCGTCATGGCGGTGACGGTCAGGTCGGCGGGGCGTGCCGTCGAGGGGTAGGGGCGTGAGGTCCGGCGCAGCCAGGCGGTGGGCAGGCCTGCGCGGGCGGCGCCGTCGACGTCCCACGGGTGCACCGAGACCAGCAGGGCTGCACCGGCCGGCACGCCCATGGCGTCCAGCGCGTGGGCGTAGGCCTCCCGAGCAGGCTTCCAGCGGCCCGGTGCCTCGACGTCCAGGTGGGACTCGAAGCAGTCGGTCAGTCCGGCCCGGTCGAGCACCGCGCGGGTGGTGTCGGCGCTGCCGTTCGTCAGGGTCGCCAGCCGGTACCCGGCCGCGCGCAGCGCCCGTACTCCGCCGGGCACGTCCGGGTGCACGGGCAGCTCGGGCAGTCCGGCGAGGACATGTGCCGCGGCCTGTTCCGGGTCGGTGGCGCCCTGCGCTCCTGCTGCCAGCGCCCGCAGCCCGTCCCCGGCGACGGCCGCGAAGGAAGCGTGGCCTCCGGCGAGGGTGAGCGCCACGCCGTCGCGCAGCACCCCCGCGAACCAGGCGGACAGCAGGTGGCCGGGCAGACCGACGTGTTCCAGGCGGTCGGCGAGTGGTGTCATGTCGGTGAGCGTTTCGTTGACGTCGAAGACCAGGACGCGTGGGCGGTCAGCGGGCAAGGGGATCACCTCCGGGCGGGGGCAGGCCGAGCCCCTGCGCCGATCACCAGGAACACGCAGCCCGCGACGAGCGACTCCAGCGCGAAGCCGGCCCCGAGGATGCCCACCGCCCAGCCGTCCCCGGCGCTCATGCGATCACTCCCGTCACCTCACTCGGGACCGCGACGCCCCGGGCCCTACCGGCGGCACCCGGTGCGGTCCGTGCGTCGACACACCGCAGCGGCGGAGTCCCCCGGATCGGCCCCCTCACACCTGCCGGGTCCGTTTGGCAGTGCCCGGCCGGGGTACTCCGCCGCGCACCGGGGCGGGAGATGCCGTGGCCGCGCGCATCCGGGAGAATCGAGAGACCGAGCGGGAGGAGTGGCTGTGGGCGTACGTACCTGGATCGACTCCTGGCCGGTCTACCGGCAGTTGACGGGGACCGATCCGCTGGGCCGGGGCGCCGCTGCGAAGAGCGGGCAGAGCGAGCTGCTTGAGGCCCGGGTGGCCGCGGCCGACCGGGTGGTGAAGTCCGTCTGCCCGTACTGCGCGGTGGGCTGCGGCCAAAACGTGTACGTCCAGGGGGGGCAGGTCACCCAGATCGAGGGCGACCCCGACTCCCCGATCTCGCGCGGGCGGCTGTGTCCCAAGGGCGCGGCGAGCCTGCAGCTGACCACCGGCGAGGCCCGTGAGCACCAGGTCCTCTACCGGCGCCCGCACGGCACCGAGTGGGAGCGGCTGGACCTCGGCACGGCGATGGACATGATCGCCGACCGGGTGATCGCGGCGCGCCGGGCGGGCTGGCAGTGGGAGGTCGACGAGACCCGCACCCGGCGCACCCTCGGCATCGCGAGCCTCGGCGGGGCCACGCTCGACAACGAAGAGAACTACCTGATCAAGAAGTTGTTCACGGCGCTCGGGGCGATCCAGATCGAGAACCAGGCGCGTGTTTGACACTCCTCCACCGTTCCCGGTCTGGGAACCTCGTTCGGACGCGGCGGCGCGACCACATTCCAGCAGGACCTGCAGAACGCGGACTGCATCGTCATCGAGGGCTCGAACATGGCCGAGTGCCATCCGGTCGGGTTCCAGTGGGTGATGGAGGCCAAGGCGCGGGGCGCGAAGCTGGTCCACGTCGACCCGCGGTTCACCCGCACCAGCGCACTGGCCGATGTGCATGTGCCGCTGCGCGCGGGCACGGACATCGCCTTCCTCGGCGGGATGATCAACTATGTGCTGGAGCACGAGAAGTACTTCCGCGACTACATCGTGGCCTACAGCAACGCCCCGGTGATCCTCAGGGAGGACTTCCGCGACACCGAGGACCTCGCGGGTGTGTTCTCCGGCCTGGACTCGAAGAACCGCTCCTACGACAACGCCAGTTGGCAGTACGAGGGCACCGAGATCCAGGCGGCCTCCGGGGAGCGCGACCGGGGGTACGACAAGCGCACCCGCGGCGGCAGTTCGGTGACCGAGGCGGCACGCGGCGAGGCGCACGGGGCGGGCGGCGCGGTGATCGGCGAGGGCGAACCCGAGCGTGACGAGACGCTGACACATCCGCGCTGTGTCTTCCAGGTGCTCAAGCGGCACTACGCCCGCTACACACCGGAGATGGTCGAGGAGGTCTGCGGGGTGCCGCGGGACCTGTTCCGGCAGGTGTGCGAGCTGGTCACGGAGAACTCCGGCCGCGACCGGACCACCGCCTTCGCCTACGCGGTCGGCTGGACCCAGCACACGGTCGGCGTGCAGTACATCCGGGCGGCCTGTGTCCTGCAGACCCTGCTCGGCAACATCGGCCGGCCGGGCGGCGGCATCCTCGCGCTGCGCGGACACGCCTCCATCCAGGGCTCCACGGACATCCCGACCCTGTTCAACCTGCTGCCGGGCTACATCCCGATGCCGCACGCCCACCAGAACCAGGACCTGGACGCCTTCGTGCAGGCCGACGCGGCCCACAAGGGCTACTGGGGCAACATGCGCTCGTACCTGGTGAGCCTGCTCAAGGCCTACTGGGGTGACGCGGCGCGGGCCGACAACGACTTCTGCTTCGACTACCTGCCCCGGCTGACCGGCAGCCACTCGGCGTACGAGACGGCCATGGCCCAGCTGGAGGGCACCTGCAAGGGCTACTTCCTGTACGGCGAGAACCCGGCGGTCGGCAACGCCAACTCCAAGGTGATGCGGCTCGGCATGGCGAACCTGGACTGGCTGGTCGTCCGGGACTTCTCGCTGATCGAGTCGGCGACCTGGTGGCAGGACGGGCCCGAGATCGAGACCGGTGAGCTGCGCACGGAGGACATCCGCACGGAGGTGTTCTTCCTGCCGGCCGCCGCGCACACCGAGAAGGACGGCAGCTTCACCAACACCCAGCGGCTGCTGCAGTGGCACGACCAGGCGGTCGAGCCGCCCGGCGAGGCGCGCAGCGACCTGTGGTTCACCTATCACCTGGGGCGGATCATCCGGGAGAAGCTCGCCGGGTCCTCCGACGAGATGGACCGGCCGCTGCTCGACCTGGCCTGGGACTATCCGACGAGGGGCCGGTTCGCCGAACCGGACGCGGAGGCCGTCCTCGCCGAGATCAACGGCCACGACGCCGAGGGTAACCCGCTGTCCTCCTACGAGCAGCTGAAGCCGGACGGCTCGACGTCCTGCGGCTGCTGGATCTACTGCGGTGTCCGCGCCGACGGCGTCAACCAGGCCGCCCGCCGCAAGCCCGGCCGGGAGCAGGACTGGGTGGCCGCCGAATGGGCGTGGGCCTGGCCCGCCAACCGGCGGATCCTGTACAACCGCGCCTCCGCCGACCCGCGGGGCAGGCCCTGGAGCGAGCGGAAGGCGCTGGTGTGGTGGGACCCGGAGAAGGGCGAGTGGTCCGGGCACGACGTACCCGACTTCAAGAAGGACAAGGCACCCGATCACCAGCCGCCCGAGGACGCGACCGGTCCGGAGGCGCTGTCCGGCACGGACCCGTTCATCATGCAGGCCGACGGCAAGGCCTGGCTGTACGTGCCGTCCGGTCTCACCGACGGCCCGCTGCCGGCCCACTACGAGCCGCAGGACTCTCCGTTCCCGAACCTGCTCTACGATCAACAGCGCAATCCCGTACGGCAGTTGATGCCGACGATCCCCGACAACCGCTACCAGCCGAGCGGTGACGAGCGCGGTTCCCAGGTGTTCCCCTACGTGGCCACCACCTACCGGCTCACCGAGCACCACACGGCGGGCGGCATGTCCCGCTGGCAGCCGTATCTGGCCGAGCTGCAGCCGGAGTTCTTCTGCGAGGTCTCCCCGGAGCTCGCCGCCGAGCGGGGCCTGGAACACACCGGGTGGGCGACGATCGTCAGCGCCCGCGCGGTGATCGAGGCGCGGGTGCTGGTGACCGACCGGATCGCGCCGCTGACGGTGCAGGGCCGCAGGCTGCACCAGGTGGGGCTGCCCTACCACTGGGGTCCCAACGGCTACAGCACCGGGGACGCGGCCAACGAACTGCTGCATCTGTCCCTCGACCCCAACACGCACATCCAGGAGTCGAAGGCGTTCGCCGTGGACATCCGCCCGGGGCGGCGACCGCGCGGTCCGGCCTCGGTGGAGCTGGTGCGGGCGTACCGGGCCCGGGCGGGCATCGACGAGCACACGGGAACGGAGCCGTAGCGGCCCTATCGGAGGACGATCGAGTGGGGGCCGCGCGGCAGGAGTTCCCCCACCACCGGCGCCCCGGGCACCTCGCCGGCGACCAGCAGACCGCCGGAGGTCTGGGCGTCGGCCAGCAGCAGCCGGGTGTCGGCGTCGGTGTCCCCGAAGTCGGTGTGCGGGGCGACCCATTCGAGGTTGCGCCGGGTGCCGCCGCTGACGTATCCGTCCCGGACGGCCTCCCGGGCCCCGTCCAGGTACGGGACGGCGGCGGTGTCTACCACGGCGGTCACTTCCGAGGCCCGCGCCAGCTTGTGCAGATGGCCGAGGAAGCCGAACCCCGTGACGTCGGTGGCACAGGTGGCCCCGGCGGCGAGGGCGGCCCCGGCGGCGTCCCGGTTGAGTGCCGTCATGGCGGCGACGGCCTGCTCGAACCGCTCGCCGGTGACCTTGTGCCGGTTGTTGAGCACGCCCACGCCGAGCGGCTTGGTCAGCGACAGCGGCAGCCCCGGCCGGCCGGCGTCGTTGCGCAGCAGCCGCTCGGGGTCCGCGAGGCCGGTGACGGCCATGCCGTACTTGGGTTCCGGGTCGTCGACGCTGTGTCCGCCGCCGACATGGCAGCCGGCCTCGGTGGCGATGTCCAGGCCGCCGCGCAGTACCTCGCGGGCCAGGTCGAAGGGGAGCCGGTCGCGGGGCCAGGTCAGCAGGTTCACGGCGAGCACCGGCCGGCCGCCCATCGCGTACACGTCGGACAGGGCGTTGGCGGCGGCGATGCGGCCCCAGTCGTAGGGGTCGTCCACGACCGGGGTGAAGAAGTCCGCCGTGCAGACGACCCCCAGCCCCCGGTGTGTGACCACGGCGGCGTCGTCGCCGGTGGCGAGGCCGACGAGCAGCGGCGTGTCGCCCCCGGCGAGCTGGGGCACGGTCAGCCCGGCGACCACGTCCTCCAGTTCCCCGGGCGGGATCTTGCAGGCGCAGCCGCCGCCGTGCGCGTACTGGGTGAGCCGGACGGGCGCCGGGTGGATCGGTGGGGATGTCGATGTCATGGCGGCGGTCTCCTGGGGCAGTAGCCTGACGAGCGGTGGAGGCGTGTGGGTGCCTGGTGGCCCTCCCGGTCTTCAAAACCGAGGGGCCCGAGGATCTCGGGCCGGCGGGTTCGATTCCCGTCCGCCTCCGTTCACCGCGTCGGTACGGCAGCGCCGGTGCTGGTCGTCGACGCGCTCGGTGTGCCCCCGGGCGTCCAGGAACTCCAGCAGAGGTACGGCGACCCGCCGGGTGGTGTCCAGCGCACGGCGGGCCTCTTGAAGCGTGAACGGCTGGGGCAGGGTGCGCAGGACGGCGGCGGCCTCGGCGTCGGCGCCGGGCAGCAGCACGATTCCGTCGGCGATCCGCAGCAGCGCACCGGCCGTGACGGCGGCGGCCAACGCCTTGCGGTCCAGGCGGAGTTCGGCGAGCCGGCCGGCCTCGGGGGCGCGGAACGGTGTACGGTCGAGGTCCTCGCGCACGGCGTCCACTGCGGCGCGGACGGGCGGGGGCAGAACGGGGCGAAGGCCGTCCGGGGGGTACAACCGGCCTTGCTCACTGCGGAGTCGGGGCGTGGTTTCGGCCAGGGCGTCCACGAGGGCACGATCCGGCAGGCCGAGCAGCCGGCGGGCCGCCTCGGCGGGCAGGCCCGGCTCCAGCGGGTGTTCCCTCGCATGCCGTTCCACCTCATCGGCAAGCCGGTCCTTCAGGGCGGTCCAGTAGGTGTCGTCCGCCAGCCAGTCCCCCGTGACGGGTTCGGCGGGGGCCGGGAAGCCCATCGCCAGCAGGTCGGCGCGCCGGATCAGTTTGCGGCGGCGCAGTTCGGCGGCGCCGTCGGGACGGCCGGTCAGGGCGTCGAGTTCGGCGGCGCGGGCCCGCCCGGCGCCGCGCCGGGTCAGCCGGGGCGGCCGTACGTCGAGGACGGTGACCCCGCAGGGCATACGACTGCCGCCAGGTTCGCGCAGCACTGCGCGGTCGCCGACCCGCAGCGGCAGGCCCCGGGCGAGGGTGAGCCGGGCGGTGTCCCCACCGAGCGGGCGGAGGGTGACGGGCACGGCGGCCGTGCCGATGTGCAGGGTGACCGAGCGGGGCAGGTCACGGACCGGCTCGCCGGTGACCCGTACGTCGAGCGCCGCGCTGCTCAGCCAGCGGTCCGGGGTCAGCAGCACCTGTCCCCGGCGCAGTCCGTCGGCCCCCCGGCCGTGCACATTGACCGCGACCCGGGCCACCCCGCTGACCGTCGTCCGCTCCTCGTGCAGGGTCTGCAGCCCGCGCACCCGGAGCACGGCCGAACCGTCGCCGGTGACGAGCCGGTCGCCGATACGCAGGGTGCCCGCGCCGAGGGTGCCGGTCACCACGGTGCCGTGGCCGCGCACGGTGAAGGCGCGGTCGAGCCACAGCCGTACGTCGGTGTCGGGGTCCGGCTCGGTCAACTTGCCTGTCAGCCGCGCCAGTTCACCGCGCAGCTCGTCCAGTCCGGCACCGGTGACGGCGCTCACCGCGACCGCGGGGACCTTGCCGAGACAGGTCCGGGCCAGCCGCTCGACGGCGTCGACGCGTACGGTCTCGGGGTCGGCGAGGTCGCTGCGGGTCACGGCGAGGACGGCGTGCCGGACGCCGAGCGCGTCGAGGACGGCCAGGTGCTCCTCGGACTGGGGCTGCCAGCCCTGGTCGGCGGCGACCACGAACAGCACGGCGGGCACCGGTCCGACTCCGGCCAGCATGGTCGGCACGAAGCGTTCGTGCCCGGGCACGTCGACGAAGGCAAGGTGGTCCCCGTCCGCGCCGAGCCGTGTCCACACGAAGCCCAGGTCGAGGGTGAGCCCCCGGCGCCGCTCCTCCTCGTAGCGGTCGGGCTCCATGCCGGTGAGGGCCCGTACCAGGGCGGACTTGCCGTGGTCTACATGGCCGGCGGTGGCGAGCACCCGCATCAGGTCCGCCTGTCCTCTCCCGGCCGGGCGCAGCGCACGGCATCGGCCAGCCGTGCGTCTTCCTGCTCGGGCACCGCGCGCAGATCCAGCAGGCAGCGGCCCGCCTCCAGCCGTCCGACGACGGGGACCGGGCCGGTGCGCAACGCGACGGCGTACTGCTCGGGCAGGGAGAGCGCCGCGCTGGGCAGGGTGACTCCGGGGGCGCCGCCGCCGCCGACGGTGGCGAAGGAGTCGACGGCCCGTACGTCGATGCCGTCGGCGGCGAGTCCGCCCGCGAGCCGGTCGGCGCGGGCGCGCAGGCCGGCCGGGTCGGCGGTGAGGGCGAGGGCCGTCGGGGTGGGCGGGCCGGTGAGGGTGGCCTCCAGGGCGGCCAGGGTCAGCTTGTCGACGCGCAGGGCGCGGGCCAGCGGGTGCCGGGCGAGGGCGCGGACCAGGTCCCTCTCACCCAGCAGCAGCCCGCACTGGGGGCCGCCGAGGAGCTTGTCGCCGCTCGCGGTGACGAGGGCGGCGCCCGCGCGGAGTTCGGTGTCGGCGTCGGGTTCCTCGGGCAGCGCGGGATGCGAAGCGAGCAGTCCGGAGCCGATGTCGACGACGACCGGCACGCCGAGAGCGGCGAGTTCGGCGGTCCCGGCGGACCGGGTGAAGCCGGTGATGCGGAAGTTGGACGGATGCACCTTGAGCACGAAGCCGGTGTCCGGGCCGACCACGGCGGCGTAGTCGGCCGCCGTCGTTCGGTTGGTCGTGCCGACCTCGCGGAGCCGGGCGCCGGTCGAGACGAGCAGGTCCGGCAGCCGGAAACCGTCGCCGATCTCCACCATCTCGCCCCGGCTGACGACGATCTCCTTGCCGGCCGCGAGGGCGGTGGCGGCGAGCACGAGCGCGGCGGCGCCGTTGTTGACGACGTGCGCGGCCCCGGCGGACGGCACGCGCTCGTGCAGGGCGGCGAGGGCGGAACGGCCACGGCGGGCGCGTACCCCGGTCGCCAGGTCCAGTTCGACGTCCGTGGGTCCGGCGGCCTCCTGGACGGCCTGCCGGGCGGCGGCCGACAGCGGGGCCCGGCCGAGGTTGGTGTGCAGCAGCACCCCGGTGGCGTTGATCACCGGCCGCAGTCCGCTCGCGGTACCGGGCAGCAGGGCCACGGCCGTCTCCGGCACCTGCTCGGGCGGGAGGCCGCCCTCGCGGGCCCGCGTCTGGGCCTCGCGTACGGCGGCCTTCACCACAACGGCACCGAGCCGCTCCACGGCCGCCGACAGCCGGGGCTCGCGCAGCAGGTGGTCGGTGCGCGGGATGCGACGGCGGGCGTCAGTGCCGTCCGATGGCCGTGCGACGTGTTCAGCCGACCGCAGCGCGTGGTCCGCCGACCGCTCGGCCGTGCGGCCGCGCGGTTCGGACGGGCCGCCGCGCGGTTCGGGTGGGCCGTCGCGCGGTTCGGGTGGGCCGTCGTACCGTTCGGGCGTGCCGTCGCAATTTTGGAATGCGGCGTCGCGCCATTCACCGGTGCAGTCGCGCGGTGCGGATGTGCCGGCGTGCCGTTCGGATGTGCCGCCGCGTGGTTCGGACGTGCCGTCGCGCCATTCACCGGTGCCGTCGCAACGTTTGGATGTGCCGTCGCAACGTTTGGATGTGCCGGCGCGCCGTTCGGAAGTGTCGCCGCGCCGTTCCGCACCGCCGGAGCTGGGTCGGGCCGCCCCGGGCCGCTGCTCCGCCCCGCTCGCCGTCCGCTGCTCCATGCCGTGCCTGTCCCTCCGGTCCGGCCCGGGCCCGTCCGGGCACCGCCCATCGTCCCCCAGTGCCCCCGACCGGCGGTTCGACACGCCGGGAGGTGTTGGCGCCGGCCACCGCCCGGGTACTCGGCCGCGCATGAAGGACACGGACCGTGGGCACGACAAGGGCCGTCCGCAGGGCGAGGACCACGACCGGCAGGGTGAGGGCGAGACGGCCGCCGAGCGGGCCGCACGCCGGCAGCGCGAGGCGGAGCGCGAGCGTGTCTCCGCCGAGCCGTTCGACCACCCGTACCCGGAGTGCCGGGCCGGGGTCAGGGCCCGGCGTCTTGTGGGCGAGGCCGAGGCCGTCGCGGACATGCCACCCGGCATCCCTGGCGGCTACGGGACGACCGGCGTCAGTCAGCCCGGCGTCACCGGTGCCGCGCACCCGCCGACGCCCACGCCCCGGGACGTCAGGTCACGCAAGGACTTCGCGGAGCCGGGCAGCGACGACGAGGGGCCGGTGAACCGGTCCGGCCGGTGACGCCGGACCGTTACGGGGGTCGGGTCGGCCGGGGCGTGGCGGACCCGCCGTCGGCGCCCTCGCTGCCCGGCCGGGTCCTGGGCGGCGGTGGTTCGCCGGCGGTGAGGTGTTCCAGGACCTCGACCAGTTCCTGGCAGGCCTTTTCCACCGAGCGCCGGGTGTTGCGCTGCTCGGTGATCACGCCGGACAGCAGCAGCGCGGTCAGCGCCATCGCGCCGTTGAACGCCTGGAGCTTCGCCATGATCTCGATGCGGCTCAGCCCCGCGAAGGCCCCGGCACCGTCCGTCGCGGCGACCGTGGCCACCACGGACGTCAGCAGCGCGCACAGCATGCTGCCCAGGAGCTGGAAGCGCAGGGCGGCCCAGATGAGGAGCGGGTAGACGAGGTAGAGCACGCTGATCGAGCTGCCGACGGCCACCGGTACGAGAGCACAGGCGACGACGGTCAGCGCGGTCGCCTCCTTCCAGCGGGCCAGGGTCGGCGGCCAGCGCGCGCGGTGCAGCATCAGCAGCAGCGGGGTGACGAGCAGCACTCCCATGGCGTCGCCCACCCACCAGGCCAGCCAGACCGGCCAGAAGCTGTGCACGTCCAGCTTGCCCATGAGGACGAGGAGGCCGATGCCGACGCTCGCGCTGATCAGCATGGCGGTCAGCGCGCCCAGGAACACCAGGGCGACGCCGTCCCGCAACCGGCCGAGATCGGTGTGGAAGCGGGCCCGGCGCAGCAGGAGCGCCGCGCACACCGGTGCGAGGGTCTGGCCGGCGAGGGTGCCGAGCACGTCAAGGCGGAAGGTGGTCACGGACATCACGGCGAAGAAGGCACCGATCGTGATGCCGGGCCAGCAGCCGAGGCCGAGGATCAGCAGGGCGGCGAGGGCCACGCCGGTCGGCGGCCAGATGGGGGTGACCACGGCGCCCTCGACGGTGAGTTCGCGCAGGAGTCCGAGCCGGGCCGCGCCGTAGTAGCAGGCCGCGACGGCCACCACCTGGACGGCGTAGCCGCCCGGTCGGCGCAGATCGTCGATACCCACCACAGCAGCAATCCCACACCGATGGCCCCGGGTCGGCGAGGCGAGAGCCGGTGCGGTCCGGCCCTATGGCTGAATCACGCGGCGGCTTCGCGTGTCCGTCCCGGCCTACGGGCGCCGGATCCAGGTCCGCACCCGCGGCCGGCCGCTCCGGTCACAGGTGGTTTCCGGGGCCGTCCAGGCCCACGACGAGGACGGCCGCGTCGTCCTCGTGGCCGACGCTCTCGGCGCCCTTGATCACGGCGGCGGCCAGGGCGTGGGCCTCCAGGCCGGCGACGGCGGCGATGCCGGCGAGGCGGACCACCTGCTCGAGGCCGTCCTCGATGTTCAGCGAGGGGCCCTCCACCACGCCGTCGGTGAGCAGCACGAACACGCCGCCCGTGGTGAGCCGGTGCCTGCTCACCGGGAACTCCATACCCCTGTCGATCCCGAGCGGCGGCCCGCCCTCGTCGTCGACGACGCCGGACTTGCCGTCCGCCGTGGCCCACACGAACGGGATGTGGCCGGCCCGGGCGCTCTCCAGCACTCCGGTGGCCGGGTCGAGGCGCATGAAGACGCAGGTGGCGAACAGTTCGCTGCCCAGGGCCAGCAGCAGTTCGTTGGTGCGGGTGAGGAGTTCGCCGGGCTCACCGGTCACGGAGGCGAGGGCACGGAGCCCGGCGCGTACCTGGCCCATGAACGCGGCGGCCTCGATGTTGTGCCCCTGGACGTCGCCGATGGCCAGCCCGATCCGCCCGTCGGGCAGGGCGAACGCGTCGTACCAGTCGCCGCCCACGTTCAGGCCGAGGTTGGCCGGCGTGTAGCGGACGGCGAGGTGCAGGCCCGGTGCGGTGGGCAGGTCACGGGGCAGCATGCCGCGCTGCAGGGCGAGGGCCAGCTCCACCTGGGTGCGCTGCAGCTCCGCGCGCTCCCGCGCCTGGGCGGTGAGCGAGCCGAGTCTGGCCAGCAGCTCATCGCCTTCGTCCGTGGAGCGCTTGCGGGGCATCGATCACTTCCGGCGGGGCGGGCGGTCGTCAACGATCGCCGCCTGAATTTTCGGCAAACGTCTAGATTTTACCTATATCGGATGATCTCGCCCCGCGAGCGGCCGCGGTACTACTCCTGGTCAGCGCACCTCGGAGTCGATCCCGGTGACCACGGCGGGCCCCAGCGCCGCGCTCCGCTCGTCCAGTCCCGCGTCTTGGAGGGCGGAGCCGGCGAGCCGGCGGGCCTCCTGCTCTGCGTGCGGGCCGGTGTCCGCCTCGACGGACAGCCGGAGGGTGAAGGTGTTGTCCTCGTTGACACTGAGCACGTCCAGGCCCTCGGCGCTGCCCATCCGGGTGCCGTGCGGATCGGCGGGCCTGAGCGCCCTGGCCAGGCGGGTCCGGGCGTCCGTCCCGATGTCCGCGGTGAAGGTGCCGGGGACGCTGATCACGTAGGTCGTCATGACGGTCCTTTCCTCGGGCGTCCCCCCGCCTACCCCGATTCGCGGCCTTCGCACAGCGCCTGCGCGGACCGGCGTCGGCCGTCCGCACCGGGAACGGAACACGGACGGCACGTTCGCCGCGGAAAACACCGTGGCCGCCCTGCTGCTCGTCGCGATGCAGTCGGGCGCCGCCCGGGTCCCGTCCTGGGCGGCTCCGCGGTCGGCGGGGGGCTCGGCGGTCACGCGCCGGTCGAGGGCGGTGCCGAGCCGGTGGTGGATCACAGTGGGGAGTGGGCCACCACCGTCACGAAGGCACCGAACAGCAGGGACGCCACGGCGAGGCCGGCGTAGACGACCACCGCGTGGGCCGGCCGGACCCGCCAGGTCCGGGCCAGTGCTCGGGCCATGGGGATGAGCAGCGGGAAGGCGGGCAGCAGGAACCGCGGCTTGGAGGAGAAGGAGCCGGAGCCGCCGACGACGAGCAGGACCAGTACCCCGGCGAAGACCAGCAGGGCCAGCGGGGCGCGTTCCAGGCACAGCAGCGCGAACAGCAGCACGCCAGCCGCGACGATCACCACGGCCGCCGGATAGACGGCGCCGCCCCCGTGCAGCAGCAGGGCCTTGAGGAAGCGTGCCGAGCCGACGCCGAAGTCGAAGCGCGAGTCCCAGGCGCTCTGCACCTTGAAGTAGCCGCCGAGCAGGTCTCCCGTCTGGCTGCCCACCCACAGCACGTAGCCGAGCCAGCCCAGCGGGGCCAGCATGGCACCGGCCCACACGCTCGCCGGGGCCCGGCCGCGCTGCCGCACGACCTCGTACGCGGCCGCGATGCAGACGGCCCCCGCCACCGCGAAACCGCTCGGCCGCGACAGGCCCGCCAGCGCGGCCAGCGCGCCGGCCCACAGCCAGCGGCCCTTGAGGACGCAGTACAGGGACCAGATGGCGAGTGCCGCGAACAGCGACTCGGTGTAGGCGATGGTCAGTTCGACGGAGTGCGGCATCGCGGCCCACAGGGCGACCAGCGCGGTGGCGACCCCGCGGCCGTAGAGCAGGTGGCCGATGGCGTACACGCCGTACGCCGCCACGCCCGCGGCGATCCAGGAGATGAGCAGCGCGGCCTGGCCGGGGGTGAACGGCAGAACCGTGGTCAGCGCCCTGATCAGCCCCGGGTACAAGGGGAAGAACGCCCAGTCGCTCTGGACGGCCCCCTGCGGGGTGATCCAGATCTTGTGGCCGTAACCCTGGGCGGCGATGTGCAGATACCAGCGGGAGTCCCATGAGTGGGCGAGGCTTTTGACGAGCGGATGTCCCCTGACGGCGTTGGTGAGTATCACCAGGAGGATCCCGGCGAGCCTCACGGCCGCGAACAGGCCGAGGGCCGGGAGCGCCCCCTCGGGGATCCCGCGCCGGGTGATCCACGGGAGCGTCGGCGGGCGAAGGGGTCGGGACGGGGCGGCCGACTCGGGCCGCGGTACTGAGGAGGTGCTCACTCTCTTGACCTTGGGCACGCCAGGTAAGACGGGCAATCCGCGACTCGGGTTTCTTACGGACTTCCACCCTGATTCAGGAATCGGTCAAGGAAAGGGTGCAAATCCCTTACTCCACCACCCCCGGAAGGAGCACTTGAGAGGTGTGGTTACCATATGAGCGCTCCCTAGCTCGAAAGATGGATCCGTGACTGTCAACGACGACTCGTTCACCAACTGGAAGATCCGCGAGGAGATCGCGGAGGCCATGATCCCGCTCATCGGGAAGCTGCAGCGCGAGCGGGACGTGACCGTCCTGCTGCACAGCCGCTCCTTGGTGAACAAGTCGGTGGTCGGCATCCTCAAGACGCACCGTTTCGCCCGGCAGATCGACGGCGCGGAGCTGTCGGTCACCGAGACCATGCCGTTCCTCGAGGCCCTGACCACCCTCGACCTCGGACCCTCCCAGATCGACCTCGGCATGCTCGCCACGATGTACAAGGCCGACGAGCGCGGCCTGAGCGTCGAGCAGTTCACCGCCGAGGCCGTCGCCGGTGCCACCGGCGCCAACAAGATCGAGCGCCGTGAGCCCCGCGACGTCGTCCTGTACGGCTTCGGCCGCATCGGCCGGCTCGTCGCCCGCCTGCTGGTCGAGAAGGCCGGCTCCGGCAACGGCCTGCGTCTGCGTGCCATCGTGGTGCGCGGCGGCGGCGCCCAGGACATCGTCAAGCGCGCCTCGCTGCTGCGCCGCGACTCCATCCACGGCCAGTTCCAGGGCACGATCACCGTGGACGAGGACGCCAGCACGATCGTGGCCAACGGCAACGAGATCAAGGTGATCTACGCCGACGACCCGTCGCACGTGGACTACACCGAGTACGGCATCCGGGACGCCATCCTCATCGACAACACCGGCAAGTGGCGCGACCGCGAGGGGCTGTCCAAGCACCTGCGCCCCGGCATCGAGAAGGTCGTGCTGACCGCGCCGGGCAAGGGCGACGTCCCGAACATCGTGCACGGCGTCAACCACGACACCATCAAGCCGGACGAGCAGGTCCTGTCCTGCGCCTCCTGCACCACCAACGCCATCGTGCCGCCGCTGAAGGCGATGGACGACGAGTACGGTGTGCTGCGCGGCCACGTGGAGACGGTCCACTCGTTCACCAACGACCAGAACCTGCTGGACAACTACCACAAGTCCGAGCGCCGTGGCCGCTCCGCGCCGCTCAACATGGTGATCACCGAGACCGGTGCCGCCTCCGCCGTCGCCAAGGCGCTGCCGGACCTCAAGGCGAAGATCAGCGGCAGCTCGATCCGCGTCCCGGTGCCGGACGTTTCTATCGCGATCCTCAACTTGCAGCTGGCCCGCGAGACCACCCGCGAGGAGGTCCACGACTACCTGCGCGAGGTGTCGCTGACCTCGCCGCTCAAGCGCCAGATCGACTTCATCACGGCGCCCGACGCGGTCTCCAGCGACTTCATCGGCTCGCGCCACGCCTCGATCGTGGACGCCGGCGCCCTGAAGGTCGACGGCGACAACGCCATCCTCTACCTCTGGTACGACAACGAGTTCGGCTACTCCTGCCAGGTGGTCCGGGTCGTCCAGCACGTCTCGGGCGTGGAGTACCCGACGTACCCGGCGACGGCGGTCTGATCCTCCCTTCCGTCGAGACGCGTGCGGCCGCCGACCGGGGTTCCGGTCGGCGGCCGTTCTGCGGGGGCGCGTGCGGTCAGGCCTTGGCCGGCCTGGCGCAGGCTCCCGCGGCACACGCACTCAGCCACTGGTCGAAGTCGGCGTCGTAGCGGGTGCCGATGCCGTCGTGGTAGACGGCGTATCCGCCGGCGTAGTCACCGACGCGGAAGCGGGCGAGCATGCGCTGGAGGTCGTCGGGGTGGTTCTCGGCCATGTAGCGCACGGCGAGGTAGCCCCACGGGTAGGTACGGATCACGTCGCTGTTGTCATAGGTGTTCTCGAACAGGGTGCTCAGCTTGTACGTGTGCTTGCCGGCCTCCTGGATCGCCTGGTCGTCGGCGAGGCCGCGGTAGCCGTAGGACACGTACTCGGCGACGCCCTCGATCCACCACACGTCCGGCACGGTGATCTCCTGGGCGAAGTCGCCCTTCATGTCGTCGCGGCCGTCGAGGAAGTGCGTGTACTCGTGGTTGAGGTTCCAGATCCGGGCCGTGAAACCGTCGTCCGTGGGCTTCTGGTACATGATCGACGTGACGTGGTTCGCCGGGTCGGACGGGTCGCCGTCCAGGGTCATGCCGCCGTTGTCGGTGCTGATGCCGTAGATCGGGCCGGCGTAGGTCTGGTAGTCGGCGCGGCTGGCGAAGACCACGAGCTGGATGGTGGACACGTACTGGCCGGGTATCGCTGCGTCGGCCTTCACCACGCCGCGGAAGTAGGTGCTCTGGTCCAGGACGCTCGCGCAGGCCGCGTCGAGGTCGGCGGGGGTCAGCGACTGGGCGAGGATGCTGACGTTCGCGTCGCACTGGCGGTTGACCGGCAGGACGGCCCTGGTCAGCTTGGCGGGCAGGTCGCAGACGTCGTAGTAGGCGCAGTCGGTGCTGTCGTAGGCGTTCGCCTGGGTGGCCACGGCGACCCAGAGTCCGGCCGTGGGACCGGTCATCGCGGTCTCGTCCAGCAGATCCTTGGTCAACGGGCGGACGGTGTCCTGCAGTTCGGGGTGTTCGACGTAACGGGCCAGGTTCATCCCGGCGTTGGAGTCCAGGAACGCCTGGTCGGTGCCGAGCAGGTCGGTGTTGGCGATCGCGAAGTCGTACAGGGTGTCGATGATGCCCGGGTCGGCCTCGACGGCCTTGACGTAGTCGGGGTTCCAGTTGCCGCGCCACAGCGGTGTGTAGACGTCGTTGACGGCCCTGACCATGCTGTCCACCGAGTCGTAGGAGCTGTCGTAGTCGTTCAGCAGCCGCTGGTAGACGGAGAGGTAGCGGCCCTGCTGGTCGGCGCTGTCGGTGAGGATGACGGTCTCGCCGAGGATGTCGCCGTTGACCGCGGTCACATCACGCGAGTGCGCCCGGGCGAAGAAGGCGTCCAGGCCGGCCGTGACGGCCGTGGTCAGGCGGGGGGTGTACGGGCCGACGTCCGCGGAGTGGTTGAACTGGACGTAGTAGCCGGCCCGCAGGAAGAGGACCAGTTGTTCCAGGCCGCCGGAGTTGTCGCCGCGATACAGCTTGGCGGTGCGGGTGTAGGCGGCCGCGACGCTGAGCATCTGGGCCTGCCGGAAGACGTCGTGCGCGTCCGTTCCGGTCACCGAGAAGAGGGTGTTGACGCAGTCCGTGGACGAGGCCTTCACGAAGGACACGAGGGCGGAGCCGCTACGGCTGCCGAAGTCGCCCGGAGTGCAGGAGGCCGCCTTGGCCGCCCTTCGGGCCGGATGGGCCGAGAGGGGCTGCAGGGGCGGGAGTTGGGCCGGGCTGAGCCGTCGGGCCTGGCTCGCGGGACGTTCGGTGACGGGGGTGGTCGCGCCGGTCGGCGACGGCTGGGACGCGTGCTGCCGGGGCGTGGTGGCGGCGCGGGTGTGCGACTGCTGTGGTGCCGCCAGTGCCGGGGCGGACAGCAGACCTGCCACGGTGACACAGACGACCGCGGCGCCGGCCATGCGTGCGGCCGTACGGGGACGGCTGTGGCCGGGCATGCGTCTGGGCAGCGCGAAGCGATAGCGCATCTGGATTCCTCCACGAAGGGATGCGCCTCTGTGGGGTGTTGAGGCGTGTGAGGCACTGTCTCAGCGGGCCACCCGCCCCAACAATGCCGTGTGACATAGCACATGCCACTGCCCGCTCATAACATCGCGGTGCGCCTTTGACCTGTCGCTACGCTCCGGTGACGCTCCAGGTGCGCGAGGCCCAGGCTCGCAGATGGGGTGCCTGGGCGACGAGGTCGCGGTAGGCGGCGGTGGCGGACTGGGACAGTGCCTCCACGGCCTCGTCGGTGACGGTTTCCGGCCGCCAGGCCAGCACGTAACGGCACCACAGCGGGGAACCGGCCAACGGTTTGACCACGACGTGCGGGATCGGCCGGAGCGTCGGCTGTACGAGGGACACCCCGAGACCGTCGGCGATCATGCTCTGCAGCTGGGTCTGGTCACCGAGGAACTCGTGCACGGTGACCGGAGTGAACCCGGCCGCCGCACAGGCGTCGTAGAACACCCCCGGCCAGCCGGCGCCGTCGTCCGGCGTCACGAACCAGGCGTCCTCGGCCAGGTCGGCGAGCTGCACCTGGGCGCACTGCCGCAGCCGATGCCGGGCGGGCAGGGCCACGAACGTCGGCTCGGTGACGATCCCCCGGTGCCGCACCGCGCCCGAGTGGCGCAGCTCCATGCCCGGATAGTCGGCGGCGATGGCCGCGTCCACCGCACCCTCCTCCAGCAGCTCCACGATCCGCGAGGAGGCGTAGACGCTGGTGACGGCCAGGGACAGCTCCGGCAACCGGGTGCGGAAGCGGGAGACCGTGCCGGACAGCATGGGCGAGTTGGTCGCCGCCACGCGCAGGGTACGGCTCCCTCGCCCGGCGGCCGGGCGGTGGCCGATGGCGTCGGCGCGGGTCAGCACGTCACGGGCCTGGGCGACGACCTCGGCACCGTAGCGGGTGGGCCGCACTCCGCTCGTGCCGCGCTCGAAGAGGGGCTCGCCGAGGTGTCGCTCGATGCGCCGCAGCTGGGTGCTCACGGCGGGCTGCGAGTAGCCGAGCTGTGCCGCGGCGCGCCCCACGCTTCCCGCGTCGGCGATCGCGCACAGCACCCGCAGGTGCCGCAGCTCCAGCTCCATCGCTCCACTCCCCGTTCCCGTCCACGGTCCGCCCCGGGAGCTCCGTCCGCCTCTCCCGTTGCAACCAGTGCTCACCGCCACCGCCGACCGTGGTCGCGACCGGCGGACCGAAGCGTCGCACCCCGCCACGCCGGGACACAAGTCGCAGGTCAGCCGACCTCACTGCCCGGGCCACTGCCGAGCACGAGCGCCCTGGGCACCACCGGGGCGCCGGCGCACATCCGCCCCTCGCACGGCCCCGCCGCCCCGACAGAGGCCGCCCGGTCCATGGCCAGGCTCCACATCAGTGGTGCCCCTGCGTCTCCACCGGGCTCATCAGCCCGGGCGTGACACCCCTGGGTTCCGGCCCGACTCGACAGCCCGGGCGACACGGGCCGCCACACGGGCAGACCAACCCGACGGGAGCCCGCAACGCCGGACGGAGTGGCGGACCGCCCCGCCCCGGCGAGCCATGGAGTCCCTCTTCGGCTCCGCCCGCTCCCGTCAGTAGGCCCGCCCCCCACCGCCACGTTCCCCGGCTGGTCCTCACTCTCCGGCACCGAACCGTCCGCCGCGACCAGGCACCGCACGGACACGCCGCGTTCGGCGAGCCTGGCCTCGCCCTCCGGGCCCAGCGCGGCCCAGGGGACGCGCGCCCAGCCGCTGCCGGCGGCCTCCGCGGCCTCCTCGATGGTGGTCACTTCGACCGTGCGGTCCTCGCGGCGCCGGCGGGACTGCTCCAGCAGCAGCGCCTGGTCGTCCTCGAGCACCCCGGGCAGGAGTGCGGACAGCGCCTCGGCCGCGACCGGCTCCTTGGTGCCCGGGATACGGCGGACCAGCACGGCGGTGCCGTACTCCAGGTCGCGGGGTCCCACCTCGATCCGTACGGGCACGCCCTTGAGCTCCCAGTCGACGGCGCGCCGGCCGTACGGCACGTCCGTGCGGTCGTCGACGTGGACGCGTACGCCCGCCTCCCTCAGCCGGTCGCCGATCGCGCGGACGCCGGCCAGCACCTCCTCGTCGCCCTTGACGGCGAGGACGACCGCCTGGACCGGGGCCAGGCGGGGCGGGACGCGCAGTCCGTCGTCGTCGCCGTGGGTCATCACCAGCGCGCCGATCATGCGGGTGGTGGAGCCCCAGGAGGTCTGCCGGACGTGCTCCTGCCGGCCGTCCCGTGTCACGAACTGCGTGCGGAAGGCCTCGGCGAAGTTCTGGCCCAGCTCGTGGCTGGTGACCATCTGGAGGGCCTTGCCGTCGCCCATCATGCTCTCGAGCGTGAGGGTGTTGATCGCGCCGGCGAACCGTTCCCTGGCCGTCGTCTTGCGTCCGGAGACGAAGTCCATGGCGAAGACGCCGCGCAGGAACGCGCCGTAGACCTCGCTCTGGACGCGTGCCGCGAAGGCGCGCGCCTCCTCGTACGTGGCGTGCGCGGTGTGGCCCCAGGTGGGGCGGACCACGGCCGACGGGCCCCGCCGGTACGAGGTGCCGCTCGGCTCGATCGGTGCCCGCCCGGCCGATCGCGTCCGGGAGCTGTGGACCCGTACCGGCGTGCCGCACGACGGCCGGCACCTGACGGTCGACCTGACCGCCCATGGCGTCGCGCTCTGTCGTCTTGCGCAGGACGGCGTGCGTCCCGCCTCGGAGGACACCGGGCAGGAGTGAGCGTGGCGACGGTCCAGGACGTGGCGAAGGCGGTCGGCGTGTCCACGATGACCGTCTCCAACGTCATCGACGACCACCCCCACGTCCGTCCCGCGACCCGCGAGCGCGTCCTCGCGGCGTCGGCCCGGCTCGACCACCGGGTCAACGTGGCGGCCCGCAGCCTCCGCAAGGGCCGCACCGGCACCATCGGCCTCGCGGTGGTGCTCCTCGGCGAGCGGATCTTCGGCGGGCCCGTGGACCATGTCGGCATGCCCGACGTCGAGGCGTCGGCGGCAGACACCCGGCACCTGATCGAGCGGGGCTGCCGACGCGTGGCCGTCGTGTGCGGGGGAGCTGCGGGGCGAGGTCGACGCGTCGACTGCGGCACAGCGGGTACCGGCAGGCGCCGTCCGCCGCCGGTCTGCCCGAGGACCCGGAGCTGGCACGGAGCGTGCCCGCGCTCACACCCTTCTGGCTACAGCACACCCACGCTTGCCTAAAGGCTTTAGGTAATTGCATAATCTCATACGACAGGAAGGGGAGTGCTTATGGTTCGCGTCGGTCTGACGGCCGATCGCCTGGTCCGTGCCGGCGCGGAGCTGGCCGACGAGGTCGGCTTCGACCAGGTGACCGTGTCGGCGCTGGCCCGGCGGTTCGACGTCAAGGTCGCGAGTCTGTACTCGCATCTGAAGAACTCCCAGGACCTGAAGACGCGGATCGCGCTTCTCGCCCTGGAGGAGCTGGCCGACCGCGCCGCCGACGCGCTCGCCGGCCGGGCCGGCAAGGACGCCCTCGTCGCGTTCGCCGACGTGTACCGCGACTACGCCCGCGCACACCCCGGCCGCTATGCGGCGACCCGCCACCCGCTGGACCCCGAGGCGGCGGCCGCGAGCGCGGGCGGCCGGCACGCGCAGATGACCCGGGCGATCCTGCGCGGCTACGACCTCGCCGAGCCCGACCAGACCCACGCGGTCCGTCTCCTCGGCAGCGTCTTCCACGGCTACGTCAGCCTCGAGACGGCCGGCGGATTCAGCCACAGCGCCCCCGACTCGCAGGAGTCCTGGACCCGGATCCTCGACGCCCTCGACTCCCTGCTGCGCAACTGGCCCACCCCCTGACCCCTGGAAACGCAGGCCGACACCATGCACACCACCCCGCTCATCCCCGACCTCGTGCGCGGCGCCCTCGATCTGGAACGCACCGCCCGCGGACTGCTGCCGCACCGGCTGCCGGCCCGCGCCCGCGCGCAGTGCGCCGATCCTCAGCTGGCCATGGCGGAGTCCCAGCCCTCCGGTGTACGGCTGGTCTTCCGCACCCGTGCGACCACCGTCGAGCTGGACACCCTGCCGACCAAACGGGTCTACGTCGGTGCGCCGCCGCGCCCGGACGGCGTGTACGACCTGCTCGTCGACGGACTTCCGGCCGGCAGCGGCCGGGCCGCCGGCGGCAACACGCTCACCATCGACATGACCACCGGTACGGCCGAGCAGCGGCCCGGCCCGGTCGCCACCGTGCGCTTCTCCGGGCTGCCCGGCAGCGTCAAGGTCGTGGAGATCTGGCTGCCGCACAACGAGACGACCGAACTCGTCGCCCTGCGCACCGACGCGCCCGTGGAAGCAGTACCGCACCAGGACCGCATGGTGTGGCTGCATCACGGCAGTTCCATCAGCCACGGCTCGGACGCCGCGAGCCCGAGCACCACCTGGCCGGCGCTCGCCGCGTCCCTGGGCGGGGCGGAGCTGATCAATCTGGGGCTCGGCGGCAGTGCCCTGCTCGACCCGTTCACCGCTCGCGCGCTGCGCGACACGCCGGCCGACCTGATCAGCGTCAAGCTCGGCATCAACGTGGTCAACACCGATCTGATGCGGCTGCGGGCGTTCTCTCCCGCCGTCCACGGCTTCCTCGACACCATCCGCGACGGACATCCCGACACGCCGCTGCTCGTCGTCTCGCCGATCCTGTGCCCCATGCACGAGGACACGCCGGGTCCCAGCCTCCCGGACTTCTCCGCGCTGAGCGAGGGCCGACTGCGGTTCCGGGCCGCCGGGGACCCGGCGGAGAAGGCGAGCGGGAAACTCACCCTGGGGGTCATCCGGGAGGAACTGGCCCGGATCGTGCGCGAACGGTCGGCGCAGGACCCACGGCTGCACCACCTCGACGGCCGGGAGCTGTACGGCGAGGCCGACTTCGGCGAATTGCCGCTGCCGGACGGCCTGCACCCCGACGCCGCCGCGCACCGCCGGATCGGCGAACGGTTCGCGGCGCTGGCGTTCGCGCCAGGTGGTCCCTTCGGGGACGGCGTCGCCTGACCGGTACGGGCCGGCTCACACCAGGTGGGCGAAGACCACGAGGTTGTCCTTGTAGTCCTTCGCATCGTGGTCGTAATCCCCCGCGCAGGTGATCAGCCGGACCTCGGGGCGCTGGGTGTCGGCGTAGACGCGCTTGCTGGGGAAGTCGTCCTTGGCGAAGGTCTCGGTGTCGTCCACGACGAATTGCGCATCGCGTCCGTCGGCGCGCTCCACGGTGAAACGGTCGCCGCGGCGCAGGCCGTCGAGGTTGGCGAAGACGGCCGGGGAGGTGGCCGTGTCGACGTGCCCGGCGATGACCGCGGTCCCCTTCTCACCCGGCGAGGCGCCCTTGGCGTACCAGCCGACGAGGTTGGTGTCGCCCGCCGGCGGCGGTTCGAGGTGCCCCGAGGAGCCGATGGACAGGGTGGTGAAGGGGGCGTCCACGGAGATCTTCGGGATGCGCAGACGGGTCGGTGCGGACCTGGGCAGCTCCGGGTCGGCCCGCTCCGGGTCGCCCTGCTGCGGATCGGCCTGCTTCGGGTCGGTCGGCTGTGGATCGACCTGCTGGGTGTCGGTCTGCTGCGGGGCGGTCTGGGTGGCGGCGCTCGCGCCCGCGGCACGGGACGCCGGCGGGGAGCCGTCCGAGGTGTGGTGGCCGCCGAACACGCTGACGGCGACGAGGACGATCGCCACGCCCCACAGCGTCAGCCGCCCGCCACGGCCGGAACTCCGCCCGTCCGCCTGCGGTTCCGCGGAGGTCGGGGAGGAGGGATCTGCTGCCATCGGACACCACCTCACTCGGGCACGGCAGCACGGGGGATCTGGACAAGTGCGCCGGAACATGCCCCGGCGCACGGTAAGGGACGTACAGGGGGCCTGCGCAGGGGGACCGTGTGCGCACCGGCGTGACAGACGCAGGGGAAGGCCAGCGGGTGCGGGCCGCCGACACGGTGGGCGCGTCGGCGGCGGCCGCAGCCTCTGGCTCGGGTCGTTCCGTCAGGACGCCGGCTGGCCGGCCTTCTTGCGCCGCAGCATGTACATGCCGCCGGCGCCTACGGCCAGCACGGCCAGGCCGCCCGCGGTGACGCCCGGAGTGGCAAGCGCGCCGCCGCCGGTGTGCATGCCACCGCGCGGCTTCTCGTGCTCGCCCCGCTCGTCGTGGTCACCGCCCCCGTCACGACCGCCCTCTTCGCCGCCGTCACGACCGCCGTCACGACCCCCGTCCCGGCCGCCGTCCTGGGAGTTGTCGTCGCCACCCGAGCCCCAGTCATCACTGTGCAGCGCGGCGAGCGCACCGCCACCCGCGTGCACACCGCCACGCGGTCCGTCGTGTCCGCGGCCCTTGCCGTGGCCGCCCCGACCCTCGTCGTGGTCGCCCCAGCCGCCGTGATCGTCGCCCCGGCCATGGCCGTCCTCGCGACCCTGGTCCTGGTCCCGACCATGGCCCTCGTCGTCGCCCCGGTCGTCACCCCCTCCGTCACCACGCACCGCGGACAGCGCTCCGCCACCCGTGTGGATTCCGCCGCGCGGCCCGTCGTGTCCGCGGCCCTTGCCGTTGTCGTCTCCGTGATCATTGTCGTGACCACGGCCCGAGTCGTTGTCGCGCCCCTGGTCGTTGTCTCCGCCGTGGTCGTTGTTTCCGCCTTGGTCGTTGTTTCCGCCTTGGTCGTTGTTTCCGCCGTGGCCCTCGTCGGACCCCTGGTCGTGGTCCTGGCTGTAAGAGGAATCGTCGCGGCCTCCGTCGTCTCCCGCGGAAGCGGCGAAGGCGGCACTGGGTGCGCCGAAGGTCAGTGCGGCCGTGGTGGCCGCCGTGGCCAAAAGCATGCGGGCAGAACGCATAGCGATGTCCTTCCGCCGTGGCCGGGCAGCGGATCCCTCATCAGCTGGACAGACCCGGCCTCGACATGAACCACCGTCAGGGAGTACGCAAACTCCCACCATCCGAGCCACCCAGCCGGGTCACCGTGCCACCCGTCTGCCCCAGCACTTACGCCACGCGGCTCCCCGTCGGGGCGAATCACCCGGCGCGTCGCGCCGCTCTCAGACGGTCGAGCGCCGCACGCCCCGCCCTGGCCCACCCCGGCTGCCCGCCGGGCAGCCCCCGCTCGTGGGCCCTGCCGATCCCCAGCAGTGACAGAGCCCGCAGCACGGCCCAGCCCCGGGCGCGGCGAAGAGTCGCCTCGTCGACCGGCCCGTACGACCGGAAGAACCACGGAACCGCCCCCGACGGCAACAGCAGCCACACGGCCGCGAGATCGGCCGCCGGATCACCCGCACAGACGTCCCCGAAATCGAGCACACCGGCGAGGGTGCCGTCCGTGACGACGACGTTGGCCGGGTGAAGATCGCCGTGCAGCCAGACCGCTGCTCCGGTCCACTCCGGCGCCGCGAGAGCCTACTGCCAGACGGAGCACACGTCGGACAGCTCCGCGCCGGTCAGCAGGTCCGCGACGGCCCCGAGACGTTCCTCGAACTCGGTCCCACGGCCGGAGAGCAGTCCTCCGCGCACCTCGTTGACCGGTGCCTCGGCGGGCGCGGCCTCGTGCAGCGCGGCGAGGAAGCCTGCCAGCCGGACGGCGGCATCGTCGCCGCGCGTGAGGGTCGCCCGATCGCCGGGTTCTCCGGGGACCCAGGTCACGACGGCCCACGGGCGCGGGAAGGCGGCCGAGGGCGCACCGGTGCGTATCGGTACCGGTACCGGCAGGGGCAGCCGTGGGGCGAGCGCGGGCAGCCACCGCTGCTCCTTGCGCAGGAGATCCGGGGCGCCCGGGGTGCGCGGAAGCCGTACCGCCGACTCGCCGCCCACCCGCCACAGCCGGTTGTCCCAGCCGCCCGGCACCCGACGCACCTCCAGGCCGGCGAGATCCGGGTGCTGTGCACGCAGCAGCGAGCGGACGAGGGAGGCGTCGATGTCCATGGCACACCCTTCCGACGGAAGTCGTTCGTGGTCGTAGTGTCGCCGGTGCCGGGCGTGAGACCCGGCCGCCCGCCCCTTGTTATGACCGGTGTCATAACGCAGTCTTGTGTCGACAGCACGTAGCAGGTCGCAGCGATGGGAGGAAGCGGTGGCGGACGCGATGGCGCGGGCCCTGTGGGAGCGGTACGAACCGGTGCACGACCTCGTGTACTTCGCGCCCGAGGTACACCGGACGGCGCAAGCGCTCGGGATGCGCGGATTCTGGATGGGGTACTTCGCGCTGCGCGCCGCGCCCCTCGGCGCGGTCCCTCCGTCCGTCGTGACGAGCGGTTTCTACGTCTTCCACCCCGCCCGGGTGGCCCGGGCCCTGCCGGACGCCTGGACGTACGCGGCTCCCGCCGATGTGCTGGCCGCCCGCCTGGACGCCCTGGACACGGCGATGACCGGCCTGTTCGGACCGGACACCGTCGGCTCGGCCGAGTTCGCCGAGGCCGCCGACCTCGCCTGGGAGGCGGCTGCGGGGGCGGACACCTCGGGCCGCGTACTCGCCGCTGCCAACCAGGCGCTGGAGCGCCCGGACCGCCCCACCGCACGGCTGTGGCAGGGCCTGACGACCCTGCGCGAGCACCGGGGCGACGGGCATGTCGCGGTGCTGGTGAGTCAGGGACTCGGGCCGGTCGAGGCGATGGTGCTCAAGGCGGCCGCCGGCGAATCCGACGGGGTGTTCCTGCGGGAGACGCGCAAGTGGGAGCAGGCGGACTGGGATGCGGCCGGGGTACGCCTGCGTGAGCGGGGCCTGCTCGAAGCCGACGGGTCGCTCTCTCGGGCCGGAGCGGCCGTGCGCGCGGAGGTGGAGGCGCTGACGGACGCGGCGGCCGAACGGCCCTGGGCCGCCCTCGGCACCGACCGCACCACACGCCTGGCCGGCCTGCTGGATCCCCTGGCCCGCATGGTCGAGTCCTCGGGCCTGCTGCCGCCGGGCAATCCGGTGGGCCTGACCAAAGGGACGTACTCGCCCGTCCGCTGACCGATCCCCGGCCGGCCCGCCGGGGATCGCCCCGAGGCCCGCACCCGCGCGCGCCCGGCGACCACCCCCCGACCGAACCAGCCGGCGCCACCCGACCGGCAACCGGCAATGCCGGCCGCCCCCTCGGGAACACGCCCGAAGCCCCACCCCGACGACCGCGACCCTCCCCCGGCCGAACCCATCAGCCCCGGCCCGGCCCAGAACCCCAACCGGCCGACAACGGCACCCCGAACAGCGCGTCGGGAACTCCTCCCTGAGGCCCGCCCCAACGACCGCCGCCCACCCTTCCAGCCACATCCGTCGGCGTGGCCAGCCCGCCCCCACCGCACCCCGGCCGACCCATCGGGAACCACGCCGGAAGCTCCACCCCCGATCCACCAGCACCGACCCTCCGGTCGGTCGAGACCATCGGAATCCAGGCCCTGGAGCCCTCGCACACCGCCACACGCTGCCCCGGCAGACCCGTCGGCGCCCCCGCCCGGGATTGCCGGGTCGGGGGCGCCGTACGGACGGCCGGGTGGTGCGGTTACCAGGTCACGGGCAGCCGCTCGGGGATTCGCTTCATGAAGCCCGTGCGCCACACCAGTTGGCCGGGGGGTACGGCGAGCGCGAGGTCGGGCATGCGGTCGAGGAGGACCTCCAGGGCGATGCGGGCGTGTGCGCGGCCGAGTGCGGTCGCGGGGCAGTAGTGGGCGCCGCCACCGAAGGAGAGGTGGTCGGCGGTGTTGTCGCGGTGGACGTCGAAGCGGTGCGGGTCGGGGAACTTCTCCGGATCGAGGTTCGCGCCCTCCACCAGCACCAGGACGAGTTCCCCCTGCTTCACCTCGACGTCGCCCAGCCGGACGTCCTCCAGGGCGAGGCGTGGCAGGGCGTCGCCGATGGAGAGGTTGACCCGCAGCAACTCCTCCACGCCGGGCCCGATCAGGTCCGGGCGGTCGCGCAGGAGGTCACGGGCGATGGGGTGGGTGAGCAGGTAGACCAGGGCCATCGCGAGGAAGCCGGAGGTTGAGATCACGCCGGCGCCGAACATGGTGACCCCGACGGTGGCCAGCATCTCGTCGGTGAGGTGGGCGTAGTCGGGGTCGTCGCGCAGCGCGGCGAGTTCGCCCATCAGGCCGTGCGTCGCCGGGTCGTCGAGCAGGGCCGTCATCCGGGCGATGTCCCGGTCCCAGTTGACCTTCGCGCCGGTGATCGGGCACGGCGAGTTCATGAAGGCGATGTCGAGGCTGCGCAGAAAGCCCGGGGCCTCGGTCTGCGGAATGCCGAGGATGCGGCAGTGCATGCCCGCCGAGTACGGCTCGCAGAACGCGCCACGCAGGTCGGCCGTCGGGCCGTCGGCCAGCAACCGGTCCGCCAGCCGGTGCGCCTCCCCGCGCAGCCACTCCATCAGGCCCGGCGACTTCGGGTTCAGCGCCTTCAGCACCGCCCGGCGCAATCCGGCCCCGGTGATGTTGCCCATGTTGTTCACGACCTCGGGAGGGATCGTGAGCGCGTACTGCCGGGGGACTCCGGGGGCGGAGGTGTCCTTGAGGGAGAACCGGTCGTCCTTGAGGACCTGGGCGCACAGGTCGTACGACGACACCAGCCAGGCCTCGTCGCCGGCGAGGGTCCGCACGCGCCGTACGGGGGTTGTGGTGCGCAGGTCCTCGACCTCGGCGGGAACCCTGGTGCCGTCCCAGGAGAACGGGAAGTCCAGCAGGGGCGGGTGGTCGGCGCGGGCGCCGGGGGCGGTCGTCATGCGGCGGTTCCTTCGAGGGCGGCGGCGGGGGTGACGATGGCGTGGCCCTGGTTGCGGGAGGCGCGCAGGCCGGCGCCCCGGGAGTACAACAGCTCGGCCATCGGCAGCAGTTGGTGGTAGCAGTTGAGCGAGGAGGGCACCTTGAGGATGGCGGGGGTGTCCAGGAACAGCGGCGCCTCGGCGCACACGTACTCCAGGCACACGGCCCGCTGCCGCTCGGTCGGTGTCTCGCCACGCGCACTGAGGAAACGATTCACCAGGGCGTCGCAGACGGCCCGGAAGGCCCCGTCGGAGGCCAGGCGCGCCTTGAGCTGACGGTGGATGTCCTGGTAGGCGGGGTTGGTGCGGAACTCGGACATCGGGTGCCAGTCCGTCCGCAGGCCCTCCGGGTCGGCCGCCGACACCGCGTCACGGACCTTGGCACGCACCCCGCGCAGGTTCTTCACCGCCTTGCGCCGGGCCTCGTCCGGTGGATAGCCGGACGCCTCGTACATCTCGGCGACGTACAGGTCGGTGTAGACGAAGTCGACCCTGTCGAAGTGGTCCAGTCCCCAGCGGGCGAGGTCGTGCAGGCGGCGGGCGGAGAAATAGCTGTTGCCCGGGGACACACCGATCACGGCGTGCGCACCCTCACCCAGGATGACCTTGCAGTGGGAGGTGTACGGCTGGACTTCGAAGACGTCGGCCATCAGCACGGATGCTGTGGTCAAGGGGGATATCCTCCGCCGCGCGCTAGTCCCGGCGGGGCCCTGTGCCCCTGGTGTGGCGACGCGGCGCCCTCACGCTAGCGGTACGGAATCAGCACGGGTAGTTACCGCCTGGGTTTGGCTGAAAACAGTCGTATCAATGGTCGAAGTCGCCTACCACCGGCCTCTGTTGCGGGACGTACGCTGGGGCCGTGGTCAATCGAGACGAGGATCGCGAGGAGCCGGGACAGGCGGCGTCCCGGCTCACCGGACGCCAGGTCACCGATGCACGGGCGGCCTCCGGATCGCCGGCCGAGGTGACCCTGGACGGCGGCACGCCGGTGATGGTCAAGCGGGGTGACGCTCCCGGGGCGGTGCGCGCGGAGGTGGCGGGGCTGCGCTGGCTGGCCGCGGCGGACGCGGTGCGGGTGCCGGCGGTGCTCGGTCACGACGAACGCTGGATGGTGACGGAGCGGGTCGCGACCGGGCGGCCGGATCCCGAGACGGCGCATCATTTCGGCCAGGCCCTCGCCGCCCTGCACGCCGCGGGTGCTTCGGATTTCGGAGCTCCGCCGCCCGGCGGCCCCGAGGACGCGTTCATCGGCCTCGCACCCATGCGCAACACACCCGGAGACGACTGGCCCGGCTGGTACGCCGAGCACCGGGTGCTGCCGTATGTGCGCGGCGCGGTCGACAGCGGCAGCCTCCGCCCGGGCGAGGCGACCGTGTTCGAGCGGGTCTGCGCGCGACTGCCCGATCTGGCGGGACCCCCCGAGCCGCCCGCGCGCCTGCACGGGGACCTGTGGAACGGCAACGTGTTGTGGGGCGCCGACGGCGAGGTCCGGCTCATCGACCCGGCCGCGCACGGCGGACACCGGGAGACGGACCTGGCGATGCTCCAGCTCTTCGGCTGCCCCCACCTGGACCGGGTGCTCGCCGGGTACGCGGAGACGGCACCGCTCGCGCCGGGCCGAGACGACCGGGTGGGCGTGCACCAGCTGTTCCCGCTGCTGGTCCACGCCGTGCTGTTCGGACGCGGATATGCGGAACAGGCTTTGACGGTGGCACGGAGCGCACTGTCGCTCGCGGGGTGACCACCCCGTTTGTCCGAAGCGGCGCAACGTCTTGGGCTTCACCGGCGTCATCGGCCATGCGGGCACGCTGTCCCGTCCTGCGGCGCCCGCCGGCACCCCCTCCGGCCTGTGATTACTCAGAGTGAGGAAACCAATCACCCGTTCGATTCGTATAAGGACGTGAAAGCCTAATCAGGGAGAGACCATGCAACCGTTCACGCTCAACTACGCGCGGCCCGCTGTGCAGTTGGACGTCACCACTCCGTACGCGTACGACTCCGGACTGCAGTTGAACGTCCTCCCGGACGGGCGGATCGCCGCCACCGACCACGCGACCCTGAGGGCGCTGGGGACCACGACCTCGACGGCGGGTTCCAAGACGCACTTCGACGACTGAACGCGGGCCTTGGAAGATGACCGTGCTCATCCTGACCAGTGAAGAGGACGTGACGGCGGACATGGTGGTCCTCCGGCTGGGCGAGGCCGGGGTGCCCGTCGTCCGGCTCGATCCCGCCGATCTGACCAACGGGGTGGCTCTGTCGGGCGAGTACGTGCGGGGCGCCAGCCGCGGACATCTGTCCGTCGGCGGGCGCCTGGTGAGCATGGGCGGCCTGCGCTCCGTCTGGGTGCGCAGGCCCGGCGACGCCGCCGCCCGCGCCGCCCAGCCGTCCGCCTGGCTGACGGAGGAGGCGTCGCAGGCGCTGTACGGCATGCTGCGCACGACCGACGCGCGCTGGATGAACCATCCGGACGCGGCCCGCCGCGCCCGCCACAAGCCCTGGCAGCTGCATCTCGCCCAGGGCAGCGGCCTCGCGGTCCCGGCCACGCTGATCACCACGTTCCCGCAGGCGGCCCGGGAGTTCGCGGAGCGCTTCCCGGATCTGGTGGTCAAGCCGGTGTCCGGGGCGCATCCGCAGGAGCCGCCGCGTGCGGTGCCGACCAGCCGGGTCGCACCGGACACCGACTTCTCGGCGGTGGCCTTCGGCCCGACGCTGCTGCAGCGGCGGATCAACAAACGGGCCGACATCCGGCTCACCGTCGTCGGCGACACGCTGCTGGCCGCGCGCAAGCCCGCCGACCCGGACGCCCACCCGGACGACGTGGACGTCCGCTTCGCCCCGTCGGTCTCCCCCTGGCTCCCCGCGGACGTGCCCCCGCGCGTCGCCGAGGGCGTACAGCGGTACATGAGGGGCGCGGAACTGGCTTACGGCGCATTCGACTTCGCCGAGGACGCCGACGGGATCTGGTGGTTCCTGGAGTGCAACCAGTCGGGACAGTTCGGGTTCGTCGAGATGGACACAGGTCAGCCCATCGCCGCCACGATCGCCAAGTGGCTTGCCGCCGACGGGGATCCGGACGGCAGGTGTGCGCAGGGCGAC
Organism: Streptomyces sp. NPDC054783; assembly: GCF_053611725.1. Lineage (NCBI taxonomy): Bacteria > Bacillati > Actinomycetota > Actinomycetes > Kitasatosporales > Streptomycetaceae > Streptomyces > Streptomyces sp. NPDC054783. Next base: position 139,751 of record NZ_JBSHAY010000005.1, read on the forward strand.
CGGAGCGCAGGCTCTTGAGGGCGCGGGGATCGGCTCGGAGAAAGGAACGCCACATGCGTATCGGACTGCTGGGGACGGGCCCGTGGGCCCAGGCGGCGTACGCCCCCGCTCTCGCCGGGCACCCCGGTGTGGAGTTCGCCGGGGTGTGGGGCCGCCGGCCGGAGGCCGTCACCGCGCTGGCCGAGCAGTACGACGTCCCCGCATACGACGACGTGGACGCGCTGCTGGCCGGCGTGGACGCCGTCGCCGTGGCCCTGCCGCCGTCCGTGCAGGCGGAGTTGGCGGTGCGGGCGGCCCGGGCGGGCCGTCATCTGCTGCTGGACAAGCCGCTGGCGGTGTCGGTGGCCGACGGGCGGGCCGTCGTGGCCGCGGTCGAGCGGGCCGGGGTGGCCTCGGTGGTCTTCTTCACCGCGCGCTTCCAGAAGGAGCCGGACGCCTGGATCGAGGAACAGGCGGCCGTGGCGGGCTGGTTCACGGCCCGCGCGCAGTGGCTCGGGGCCGTGTTCACCTCCGACAGCCCGTTCGCGGCCTCACCGTGGCGGCGGGAGAAGGGCGCGCTGTGGGACGTCGGTCCGCACGCCCTGTCGGTGCTGCTGCCGGTCCTCGGCGACGTACGGCAGGTCGTGGCGGCGGCGCACGGCCCGGCGGACACCGTGCATCTGGTCCTCGACCATGCCACCGGCGCGTCGAGCACGCTCACGCTGAGCCTGACGGCGCCGCCGGCGGCGGCCGGGGCCGATGTGGAACTGCGCGGCGAGGCGGGCGTGGCGCTGATGCCCGGCAGTTCCGAGGGGGCGGTCCCCGGGCTCTCCCGCGCCACCGACGCCCTGCTCGCGGCCGCCCGCACGGGCCGCTCCCATGCCTGCGACGCCGCGTTCGGCCTCCGTGTCACCGAGATCCTGGCGACAGCGCAGGCCCGCCTGACGGACGGCAGGGATCCGGGCCCGACCGACTGACCGGTGACGGGGGGCGGCACACCCCCTGATGTCCCGTTGCCGGTCGCTCGGCCACGGCCGGCGTCACGCGCCGTCGGCCGTGGATACCGGCGCTCGGGGTGAGACGCATCGCTCCGGCTCACCCCGAGGCCGGAACCCGGGACCTCAAGCGCCGATGACGTCCGTGAAGCCGTGCCCGGCGATCTCCTCTCCCTCGAGCGTGCCGGTCACCTGGCATGCGCCGGTGTAGGCGCCCTGCGTGGCGAACAGCTCTCGACGGGTGATCTCGAGGGACGCGTCGAGGCTCGGAACAGTCAGCAGCCAGTGCCCGTCCCGGTCGGTTCGCCGAGCCCGGGTGATCAGGTGTGAGCCGTCCGGCCTGAGCTCGGTGAGCCAGGAGTTGCCGTCTCCCACGGCGTCCCAGACGCTCAGGTACCGGCCCGCGCCGAGGTCGAGTCCGAGCCAGGTGAACCGTGGCATCTCGGTGGCTCCGGAAACCCACTGGCGGTCGAACCAGGTGCGTCCGGCGACCTGGTGCGTGACCCCCTCCACGGCGACGGTTCCCGACGTGGTCAGGCCGGGCAGCGCGTACTGCCCCGTCGTCCCGCCGAAGAAGGGGAACACTCCGGCGCCGCCGTTGTAGAGAACGGGGCCCTCGCGCCGAAGGGTGAGCCGGATCGAGGCGGTGTCCGTGGCACCGGACAACTCCAGCTCGTCCAGGTCCCCGCTCAGGGTCAGGATCGATGTCTTCACGTCGAGCGTGTCCGCGGACACCGTCACGCTGTCCTTGGCCTCGATCGCGTGCTTGTCGCCGGTGCGGCCGTCCGGTTCCTGCAGCAGCGCGACCGTGCTGAGACAGGCGCCGTTCATCTCCATCGCGTGGATCTTCACCCAGAAGACCTTCTCGTGGTCGTGCAGCCTGGCGCTGAACCACCAGGAGTCGGCGTCGACCGCGGAGTTCGCGGCGAGTCCGCCGGCGGCGTCGATGAGTGTGGGGCGGGTCGTGGTCATCCAATCTCCTGTCACCGGGCGGCCGTTGACGGCCGGGCTCCTTGATCAAGGGTAGAACTCCCCGGCTGCGCAAACGGCTCCTGCTGCCAGCGGAACCACGCCCGGTCGCCCTCGATGTGCAGCAGGAACTCGGCGACCGGGCCGTCCGGTGACGACAGGGAGACTTGGCGCTGCACCTCGTCGTACGCTCTCTCCCATTCCTCCCAGCCCAGTTCGTCGGCCTGTTCCAGCAGGGCCAGTTCACGGGCGAAGAGGTCCCGCACGGCGGCGAAGCCGGGGCCCGCGGTGAATGTGCCCGACAGCCATGGGAAGTCGGCCTCGTCGATCACGATGTCGCCGACCGCCTCCTCCCCCGCGCGCACCCGCCACACCCCGCCGTCGAATCCCATGGTCCCTCCCCCGTCGCACGGCCGATCACCACTGGCGCCCAGCATGTCACCCGCCACTGACAACGCGGTCGGCCCAGTAGTTGATGCGCTCCCGTACGACGGGGTAGCCGGCCCGGGTGAAGTGTGCGGCCATGGGGAAGTTGGTCCGGTCGGTGGCGGCGGCGATGAAGTCGGCGCCCTGCGCCGCCAGGAACTGGGTGCATTCGGTGAGCAGGTCGTAGGCGTAGCCGTGGCCCCGTTGTTCCGGCACGACGCCGATGAAGGCGACACAGGGTCCGGACGGATTGCGGGCGGGGATGTGGATGCCGACCGGCTCCCCCTCGGGGGTGCGGGCGGTCTGCCACCAGGCGCGCGGGGACGGAAGCCAGTGGAAGAGGTCCAGTTCCTGCTGTGCGGCCAGGTCCGGGCCGCCCTGTTCGAGGGCCCGGCGGGCGTGGGCGTCGAGGGTGACCGAGTGGATGCGGCGCAGCAGGTCGTGGAACACGGCGTCGTCCGGCTCGGCGGCGAAGACGAGCCGGCCGGGTCGCTCCGGCAGGCCCCGGTCCGGGGTCCAGCGGTACAGGAAACGCTCCACCAGTGGCGTGTAGCCGGCCGCGAGCGCGGCGGCGGCCCGCGTGTCCACGGCGGTCCGCTGCCGGGGGTCGGTGCGCCAGCCGGAGGGCAGGTCGAGTTCGAGTTCGTCGGTGTGCCAGGGCGCGGTCCGCAGGAGTTCGGCTCCGGCCTCCTCCTCGCCCTCGGCCACGTCGAACCAGTTGATCAGGAGCGGCTCGGGGTCCTCGGGCCGGCCCCACCAGGCGGCGCGGGCCACGGTGCGGCCGTCCCGGACGGCGATGCGCTGCCACTCGGGGCGGAAGCGGGTCTTCCGGTGCTTGTCGCGGAACGCCAGCGGGTCGGGCATGGTGTCGAAAAGGTGCGCGGTGCTCTCGTCGAGCGCGCGGACGACCAGGGTGGTCATGGATTCCTCCGGGATGCGTGCCGCGGTACGGCGGCGGGGACGCGCTCCCGGTCAGGCGTGGCACACCCGGGTGACGGGGAGGCGGGAGCGCAGAATGACAGTGGCCATGACGCTCGCCTCCTTCCGTCCGTCGGGCGTGCCGGCTCAGACTATGCGGGCCGCGCACGGGGCGTCCATCGCTTTGCGCGGACCGCGGGCGGGACGAGGGGCCGCTGTCCTCCACGGGGAGCCCCGGTGCGGAGGGCGGCGTAGCTTGGGGATGTGAGATCGGTGCGCGACGGGTCGTCGCATCGGGACCTTGAAAATCGCGGCTGGTTGCGGGGCGCGCCGCCGCCGTGGTGGGTACGGGTGCTGCCCGTGCTGCTGCTCGCGGGCGTCACCGTGGCCACGGTGATCACTCCTCACGCACAGGACGCCGGTTTCGTGCTGGGGGCGATTCCACCGCTGGCCGTTCTGTCGTACGGCCCGCTGGCCACCGCGCTTCTCGGCGCCGGGGTGGTCGTGGTGCTGAACATCCCCGCCACCCATCTCAACCGCCCCGGCAACACCGATCTGCTCACCATCGTTTTCGTGGCCGCGCTGAGTGTGTTCGTGTCCTATGTGCGCAGCCGCCGGGACGCCCAGCTGGACACGGAGCGGGCGATCGGGGAGGCCGTCCAGCGGGCCGTGATGCCGCCGCTGCCGGAGCGGGTGGGCGGCGTGGGGTGCGCGGGTTTCTACCGGGCCGCGGAGGACGGGACGCTGGTGGGCGGGGACTTCTTCGACGTGCGGGACGGTCCGTACGGGGTCCGCGTGGTCATGGGGGACGTGCGGGGGCACGGGCTGTCGGCGGTCGCGACGGTGGTGACGCTGTTGGGCGCGTTCCGGGAGGCGGTACTGGACCAGCCGGACCTGGAGTCGGTCGCCGCCCGGATGGACCGCAGGCTGGCGGTGGACTCGGCGGGCGTACGGAACGCGGAGCTGTTCGCCACCGGGGTGCTGCTGGAGTTCTCCCCCGACGGGCGTGCGGCGCGGGTGGTGGCCTGCGGTCATCCGGCGCCGGTGCTGCTGCACGAGGAGGAGGCCCTGGAGATGACGGTCGTGCCGGGGCCGCCGCTGGGGCTCGGGCTGGTCGACGTCGACACGCCGAAGGGGGTCACGGTGACGCTCGGGCCGCGCGACCGGCTGTTTCTGGCCTCCGACGGGGTGTGGGAGGCACGGGACGCCGACGACGCCTTCTATCCGCTGCCCGCGCGGCTGGCCGCCCTGTCCGGCACGGCGTCCGCCGAGCTGCCCGGGGTGGTGTGGGCGGACCTCGTGCGGGGGCGCTACGAGATCCGGGACGACGTCACCATGCTGGTGCTGGCGCCTCGGCCACCGGATCCCTGACGGTCGCGCCGGTCAGCCCACGTCCCACAGGAAGCGATGGGTGTGGATGCCGAAGTAGGGGAACGACTGGATCTCGCGGACGCCCTCGAGAGGCCGCACCACGTCGTTGACGAAGTCCAGCAGGGCCTTCGGGCCGGGGGCGACCACCTCGGCGAACAGATCGAATCCGCCCGAGGTCAGCACCGAGTAGACGACCTCCGGGCGTTCGGCGAGTGCGTCGGCGACGGCGCGGGGGTCGCCGTCGACGCCGATGCCGAGCAGGGCCATGGCCTGTCCGCCCATGGCCATCGGGTCGGTCACCCCGACCACCTGGACGGCCTTGGAGTCCAGCAGGCGCTGCAGCCGCTGCCGCGCCGCCGAGGCGGACAGGCCGACCTTCGGGCCGAGGTCGGCGTACGCGATACGGCCGTCGGTCTGCAGCTCGCGCAGGATGGCCCGGTCGATCTCGTCCACGCTTGTCCTTTCGTGCGGGTACGACCGCGGTTCTCAGTCCGCCAGTTCGGCGAGGGCGGCGGCGAAGACCTCGGTGTGGGTGTCGACGTCCTGCTCGGTGGTGTCCGGGCACATGAGCGCCATGTTGTGGAACGGGGTCAGCAGGATGCCCCGGTTGGCGAGGTAGAGGTGGAGGAAGTCCTCCAGCTCCGGGTCGGAGACGGCCGCGGACCGGCTGCCGGTGCGCGGCGCCGGGCTGGTGAAACGGTACTCGGTGCGGGCGCCGAGCCGGCTCACGGACCACGGCAGCCGGTGGGTCTCGATGCCTGCCCGGACGCCCGCCTCGAAGCGCTCGGAAAGCTTGTCCATCCGGTCGAACGCCTCGTCGGTGAGGACGTGTTCGAGGGTGGCCCGCACCGCGGCGACCGACAGCGCGTTGCCGGCGAGGGTGCCGCCGACGCCGCCCATGTCGACAAGGTCCAGGTCGGTGCGGGCCAGGAGCCGCTCGGCGAGTTCGGCGGACAGCCCGTACGCTCCGGCCGGGATGCCGCCCCCGATCGCCTTGCCGATGGTCAGCAGGTCGGGTTCGAGGTCCCAGGCGGCCGTGCAGCCACCGGGTCCGGCGGAGAAGGTGTGGGTCTCGTCGTTGATGAGCAGGCTGCCGTATCGCCTGGTCAGCTCGCGTACGCCGGCGAGGTAGCCGGGCTCCGGCAGGACGATGCCGATGTTGGTGAGGGCCGGCTCCATCAGCACGGCGGCGACGTCGCCGTGGGCCAGTTCGCGCTCCAGTCCGGCGAGGTCGTTGAACTCCGCGACCCGGCTCGTCTGCGTGACGTCGCACGGCGCGCCGACGTTGCCGGGTCGGGTGGTGCCCGTGCCGTCCGGACCGACGACGATCAGGGACTCGTCGACGCTGCCGTGGTAGCAGTAGCTGTTCACGAGGATCTTGGGGCGCCCGGTGACGGCCCGGACGAGCCGGATCGCCCACCGGTTGGCGTCGGTAGCGGTGAGCGAGAAGCTCCAGCGCGCCAACCCGAACCGGCGGGTCAGCTCGGCGCCGACCCACTCCGCGTCCTGCGTCGGCAGCATCGCCGTTGCCCCACCCAGCTCGGCGAAGCGCCGCTGCACGGCACTGGTGACCGGGGCGGGCGAGTGGCCGGCCATCGCGCCGGTGTCGCCGAGGCAGAAGTCGATGTACTCGTGCCCGTCCACATCGGTGACCCGGGCGCCGCGCGCCCCGGCCAGATAGCGGGGAAAGGCGCCGGCCGTCTTGTTCATCCAGGTCATCGGCACCCGGCCGAAGAGGTGGTCGGCGCCCGCGTAGGCCGCACGGGAGCGCGGGTTGCGACGCTCGGCCTCGGCGCTCTCGCGGGCCAGGAGGGCGTGCAGGCGCGTGCGGTCCATGAAGTACCTCGCTGGAGACGGTGACGAATGACGTGACCATACGACCGAAACAACAATAAAATCAATCCTCAACGCGTGATTCGATTGCCAGGCCGACTGAACCAAGCGTGTCGCCGGTATGCGACCCCCGCGCGGGTGACGCATCCCCCTTCCTCAATTGACGAACCCGTAGCCGGAGTTCGAACGTCCCCACAAAAACGCCAGGCCGCGCCACCCCTTCCGCCATGTAGAAATATCTACGAGCATGCATATGCCGAGGGCAGGCGGACGAGGACACCCGGAGCGGTGCATGACGAACACGATGTGGACGCGGAGCGTGGAATGGCTGGCCGCAGCGTCGGCGGACCCACGCTCCTGCAAATGGGAGTGGGATCACGGCGAGGGCATCGCACTGCTGGAGGCGGGCCGTTTCTGGGACGTGCTGAGCGTTCCCGAGCGACTGGGGCTGCTCACCCTCGACCTGCTGTGGCGGCCCGGGATCTCCGCGCCGGGGCCGACGCTGGTCGACACGGCGGCGGGCCGAGTCGGGTTCTTCCTGCCGCCGGACCCCTCCGGGGGCTGGGTGGGAGCCGGTCTGAGGTACGCGACCAAGGGTGCCTGGGTCGCCGTACCGCCGCCGTACCGGCCCGCGCGTTTCCTGGAATGGCTCGTACCGCCGGACGGCTCCGGCACGCTCCACTCGCCCGGCGACCTGGAGGAGGCGCTGCGGCAGGCCAACGGCACCCTGGCCGTGCTCTCGCCGCCGCGCGGGCAGTGACCGTTCGGACTCAGGCGCGCTCGGGCGCGGGCCGCGCACCCGAGCCGGCCCCGGGGAGGACGGCCGACAGCGCGTCGGGGTCCGCGGGAACAGTGCGTCCCCGCGCACGCCATTCCTCGACGAGGCCGGCGTAGATCGGCTCCCGGGCCCGGTCCGCCCGCGCCGGCCGGCCCGCGCGGCGCATCCGGTCGAGCCGTTCGATCCGGTCCAGCGAATCCAGGCGGTACCCCGGGTCCAAGCGGTTCATGCCGGGGCAACGCCCGTGGCCCACCGCCGGTACGGCCCGCCCCGCAGGCTCACCGGGTCGGGTGAGGCCATCGCTCGAACGAGGTCTTCCGCCTGTCGGACAAGCATCCCGCCGGGAGGCGGCGAGCGGGGCGGTCGCCCCCTTCGCCCGGCGGGCGCGGCGGGGAGTGCGCTCCTATGCTGGGTAGGCCAGGGCTTGGACGTCCCGCTCATCGCACGCTCACCCCTCACGTGCTTGGAGTCAGCCCATGTCGCGTACGTCCGCACGCCTGCCGAGGGGGGCCGCGGTCGCCGTCACGGTGGGGACGCTGCTGGCACCGGTCGCCGCCGGGCCCGTATGCGCGTCCCCGGCCTCGGTGCCGGCCGCCCTCGCCGCCGACTCGCCCAGCCCGAGTCCCTCGACAGCGCCCGTCCGTGACCTCACCCCCAAAGTGGCACGCCAGCTGGACGCCGCCGTACGCAAGGTGATGCGCGAGGCGAGCATTCCCGGCGTGACCGTCGGCATCTGGACGCCGGGACAGCAGAGTTACGTCCGCTCGTTCGGCGTCGCCGACAAGAGCTCCGGGCAGAGGATGGCACCGGACCTGTACGTGCGCATCGGCAGCGAGACCAAGACGTTCACCGTGACCGCGTTGCTGCAGCTGGTGGACCAGAAGAAGGTCGGTCTGGACGACCCGATCGGCAAATACATCGGCGGTGTACCCGACGAGAACAGGATCACGCTGCGCCAGCTCGCCGGCATGCGCAGCGGACTGTACAACTACTCCGAGGACCCCGGCTTCGACAAGGCGCTCACCTCGAACCCGCAACGGCCCTTCACGCCCCAGCAGTTGCTCGCCTATTCCTTCAGGCATCCGCTGATGTTCCAGCCGGGGCAGAGGTTCTCCTACTGCAACACCAACCTGATCCTGCTCGGTCTGGTGGTGGAGAAGGAGAGCGGGCAGCGCCTCGGGGACTACATCAAGCAGCACATTCTCGATCCGGCCGGCATGCGGCACACGGCCTTCCCGACCGGCAACGAGTTCCCCTCCCCGCACGCGCAGGGTTACACCCGGCAGACGGCGAACGGCAAGGAAGCCGACGCGGCCGGCTGGAACCCGTCCTGGGGCTGGGCCGCCGGCGCGATCATCTCGGACCTCCGGGACCTGCGCACCTGGGCGCCCACGGTCGCCACGGGCCGGTTCCCGGACGGGACGACCATGGTCAGCACCGCGACGCAGCAGCAGCGGCTGACCACACCGCAGGCGGGCGCGATGAAGGGCACCGGATACGGCCTGGGCATCTTCGACGTGCAGGGATGGATCGGCCACAACGGCTCCCTGCCGGGCTACGAGACGGTGACCGTCTACCTGCCGTCGACCCGGACGACACTGGTGGCGCTCCTGAACACCGACACCGACTACGGGTCCCGGGAGCCGAGCACCGTCCTGGTGGAAGCGATCACGAAGATCATCTCCCCGGCGCACGTCTACAACCTGCCGGTCACGCGCACCGGATGAGGCGGCGCGTGCCGCGATCAACACCCGCAGGAGGCGCCGGTCCGGCAGGGCGCCACAGCCGAACGCGGGGCCGCGACCGGTCCCCCGTTCCGGTCGTGCCCCGCGGACTGCGGAAACGGTACGTGTGCTGCCGCAGGCGGGGTAGTGCACGTGTGCCCGGCAGGGCCTGCACGGGACTCACCGGTGCACAGAGGAGTCCGGTTGGTCCGGGTTCGGCGTGCCGGGACCGGGGATACCGACGTCGGGTACGGGAAGCTCACCGGTGACGAGCTGGGCGAGGACGACCTCGTACAGGTCGGTGCCGCCGGCCGTCAGCCGGCGTTCCAGGACGGGTTCGGCGGCCCGGACGTGTTCGCGCACGGTCTGGGCGTGTACGCCGAGCACCTGGGCGGCGCGTTCGGCGTGCGCGTCGGCGCCGGTCCAGGCGCGCAGGGTGCCGCGCAGGTCCCGGCCGTCCTCGTCGAGGCGGCCGAGCAGCCCCTCCGCCCAGGAGCGCAGCGCGCTCGTCCCGAGCAGCTCGGTGAGCCGGGTCCGGGTCGGCGGACCGGGTGCGCCGCCGGAGAGGTCGTACGGGCCCTGCGCGGCCTCGGTGTTGAGGGCGGCGTGGGCGACGGCGCGGACGGGCAGCCTGGAGAGGTCGGCGCCGAGCAGCGCGGCGACCCGGTCCATCCGGGCCCGGACGGTGTTGCGGCTGACGCCGAGCACCTTGGCCGCGTTCACGGCGGTGAACTCCAGGCCCAGCCGGGTGGTGGCGAGCAGCTCGGCGCGCACGTGGTGCGGCAGCTGGTCGAGCGGGCGCAGCACGGCGGCTGCCCAGGCCCGCAGCGCCGCGGGGTCCATGAGCCGTGCGGGGCGCGTGCGGGCGGCGTAGACGGCGTACCGGTCGGACCGGAAGCGGGCCACGGCCAGGGCGGTGACGGCCTGCCCGTAGGCGGTGGCGGTCAGGGCGAGGCGTTGCCGGGGGCTGCCGCCGAGGAAGGTGCCGCGCCGGTCGGCGACGAGGGACCGCAGCCGCTCCCCCACCTCGGCGGACGGGCCGACGACGATGACGTGTTCGTCCACCGCGGGGCAGCGCACGACCAGCGCGCGGCCCTCGGTGGCGTCCACGCACGCGTCGGCGAGCCGGTCGCGTGCCACGGCGGTGCCCTCGAGGACGTACACCCGGGCGCTGTCCTGTTCCAGCAGCCCCGGCCACAGCCCGGCGGCGACCCGGCGGGCGGAGACGGTGTCCTCCACCATGAGCAGTTGCAGGATCGCCAGCCGCAGATCGGCCGTGGCCCGCTGCAGCCGCCGCCCGGACTCGGCCGACTCCCGTTCCCTGAGCAGCAGTTCCAGTACGCCTGCGGTGCGGCTGAGGATTTCGGTGGTGCGCCGGTCGAACGGCTCCGGGCGGGCCACGGCGAGGACGGCTCCCGACGCCGGTCCGGGCCCGGGACGCCGTATCCCGACCAGCCGCACATGCCGTGCCCCGTCGTCGAGGGACGCGGCGGAGACCCGGCCGGCGGCGACGTCGGTGAGGACGGCGGAGTCGAGCGACAGCCGCTCACCGGCGAGCAGGCCACCGCGGTCGTCCTGGAGGCACACCGAGGCGCTCACGGTCCGGGCGAGCCAGTCGACGAGCCGGCGTGGATCGCGTCCGGTGGGCCGCAGCTGGTCCAGCAACTCCTGCGCCCAGGCGTTGTCCCCGCCGTACGGCGACTGGAACGCCTGGTCCCCGTCCGGTCGGCCGGCCACGTTCTGGTCTCCTCGCCTCCGTGTTGACCTGGGCTTACGCATCCGCACGTTACCGGACTCGCCTGCGCTCCCGCGCCGGACACGGCTCCGCCGGCGGCCCGGGGGGGGGTGGGACGCCGGCGGAGATGTCGCGGTCCGGGGCCGGGGGGAGGCCTCGGACTGCTCAGGGTCGCATGCCCCGGAATCCGGGAAGTACACAAAGACGTCCTGCGGCGGCCGGCCGGAAGCGGCGCACTCCGCCTCGGCCGCCGCCGTGGAGCGAGCGGTGCACGCCCGCCGGCCGCCGGCGGATTAAGCTCGGTGAATGGCGAAGTACTTCGACGTGCACCCCGAGAACCCGCAGCCGCGCAGCATCGCCCAGATCGCCGACGCGGTGCGCTCGGAAGCGCTCATCGCATACCCGACCGACTCCTGTTACGCGCTGGGCTGCCGGCTCGGCAGCCGGGACGGCATGGACCGGATCCGCTCCATCCGCCATCTGGACGAACGGCACCACTTCACCCTGATGTGCCGGGACTTCGCGCAGCTCGGCCAGTTCGTACGGGTGGACAACGACGTCTTCCGGGCCGTGAAGGCGTCCACGCCCGGCAGCTACACCTTCATCCTCCCGGCCACGCGCGAGGTGCCGCGCAAGCTGCTGCACCCGAAGAAGAAGACCGTGGGCGTCCGCATTCCCGACCATGTGGTCACCCAGGCGCTGCTGGCGGAACTGGGCGAGCCGCTGCTGTCCAGCACGCTGCTGCTGCCGGACGAGGAGGAGCCGCTGACGCAGGGCTGGGAGATCAAGGACCGGCTGGACCACGCGGTGGACGCGGTGGTCGACTCGGGCGACTGCGGCACCGAGCCGACGACGGTCGTGGACTTCTCCGGCGGCGAGCCGGAGATCGTACGGCGGGGCGCCGGGGACACCAGCCGCTTCGAGTGAGCCCATGGCCCTCCCGGTGGCCGGGGTCCGGCATACCGGGGAGGCCCACCCGGGCGCCGAGCACGGGCACCGTAATCCGGCCCGCCGCTTGTATTGACATGCACGCGTCCTGGTACCAGCCTGAGAGCGCTCTCAAACAGGTACGGACCAATATCCGTACGACCCCGACCCCACACGGAGGCAAGAGAGTGCCGCATCAACTCACCCGCCCCGCGCTGCCGCTGGCCGCCGCCGCGGCCCTGGTCGGCGGGGTGCTCGCCCTCGGCGCGCCGGACCGCGCCGGTGCCGCGGTGCCGGACACCATCCCGCTGAAGATCACCAACAACTCGGGCCGCTCCGAACCGGTCTACGTCTACGACCTCGGCACCCAGCTGTCCTCCGGACAGCAGGGCTGGGCCGACGCGAACGGAGGCTTCCATGCCTGGCCGGCGGGCGGCAACCCGCCGACGCCCGCCCCGGACGCGGCGATCGCCGGTCCGGCCCCCGGACAGTCCACGACCATCCGGATACCGAAGTTCTCCGGCCGGATCTACTTCTCCTACGGCCAGAAGCTCGACTTCCGGCTGACCACCGGCGGCCTGGTGCAGCCGGCCGTGCAGAACCCGTCCGACCCCAACCGGAACAACCTGTTCAACTGGTCCGAGTACACCCTCAACGACTCCGGACTGTGGCTGAACAGCACCCAGGTGGACATGTTCTCCGCGCCGTACGCGGTCGGCGTGCAGCGCTCCGACGGCAGTGTGAGCACCACCGGGCACCTGAAGTCCGGTGGATACACCGGCTTCTTCAACGCGCTGCGCAGCCAGCCGGGCGGCTGGTCCGGCCTCATCCAGACCCGCTCCGACGGCACGGTGCTGCGTGCCCTGTCACCGCTGTACGGCGTGGAGACCGGCGCCCTGCCGGCGAGCGTGATGGACGACTACGTCAACCGGGTCTGGCAGAAGTACGCAACGTCGACGCTGACCGTCACGCCGTTCGCCGACCAGCCGAACACCAAGTACTACGGCCGGGTCTCGGGAAACGTCATGAACTTCACCGACGCTTCGGGTGCGGTGGTCACCAGCTTCCAGAAGCCGGACGCGGACAGCGTCTTCGGCTGCCACAAGCTGCTCGACGCGCCCAACGACAAGGTGCGGGGCCCCATCTCCCGTACTCTGTGCGCCGGTTTCAACCGCTCGACCCTGCTCGTGAACCCGAACCAGCCGGACACCTCGCCGGCCGCCTTCTACCAGGACGCGGTGACGAACCAGTACGCGCGTGCGGTGCATGCGCAGATGGCCGACGGCAAGGCCTACGCCTTCGCCTTCGACGACGTCGGCAACCAGGAGTCGCTGGTCCACGACGGCAGCCCGCAGCAGGCGTATCTGACGCTGGATCCGCTGAGCTGACGTACGAGGTGACATGCGAGGGTCCCGCACTCCGGCCGGCGGCCGGGGTGCGGGACCGTCATGTGTGGGTCAGCCGGTCGTCAGGGCGGTGTCGTCCACGACGAAGCTGGTCTGCAGCGAGGAGTCCTCCACGCCGTTGAACTTCAGGGTGACCGTCTGGCCCGCCAGCGAGGACAGGTCGAAGGTCTTCTGGCTGTAGCCGGAGGCCGCGTTGAGGTTCGAGTAGGTCGCGAGGGTCTTCGAACCCGCGGTCACCGTCAGCTTGTCGTACTGGGTGCTGCTGGTGGTCTCCGAGGTGTCGATGTGCAGGTAGTAGGTCAGGGTCGCCTTGCAGCCCGCGGGGATCGTCACCGACTGGGACAGCGTGTCGGTGTGGGTGGTGCCGTAGCCGTCGAGCCAGGCCTTGTACGAGCCGCCGTGGGCCGCCTCGCCGGTGTCGTTGGTGATGACGCCGCTGGTGGCGCTCCAGCCGGTGCCTCCGGACTCGAAGCCGGGGTTGCTCAGCAGCTGGGTCGAGGTGCAGCCGCCGCCGCTGGAGTTGACCGTCCAGGTGAAGGTCGCGGTGCCGGTGGCGCCGGTGGAGTCGGTCACCGTCACCGTGGTGTTGTAGGTGCCCGCCGTGGTGGGCGTGCCGGTGATCAGACCGGTGGAGCTGTTGATCGACAGGCCCGCGGGCAGGCCGGAGGCGCTGTAGGACAGGGCTCCGCTGTTGGTGCTGCTGGCCTGGACCTGGAGGCTGACGGCGGTACCGACGGTGGAGGTCTGGTTGCCCGGGTTGGTGACCGTCACCCCGTTGCCCGGCGGGGTGACGTGGCTGCCGACGTTGATGCCGGCGAAGGCGTTGGCGACTCCGGCGTACTGGGCGGAGTTGGCGCCGTACAGCGCGGTCGCCGCGTTCAGGGCGGCGGTGCGGGCGGCGGCGTAGTTGGTGCTGGACGTCATGTACGCCGTCAGCGCCTTGTACCAGATCTGCAGCGCGGCGGCGCGGCCGATGCCGGTGACGGCGACGCCGTCGGACGTCGGGCTGTTGTAGGTCACGCCGTTGATGACCTTGGTGCCGCTGCCCTCGGAGAGCAGGTAGAACATGTGGTTCGCCGGGCCCGAGGAGTAGTGCACGTCCAGGCCGCCGACACCGGAGTACCAGCTGTCGGCCGACGAGCCGTCCTTGCTCGGCTTGTCCATGTACCGCAGCGGCGTGCCGTCGCCGTTGATGTTGATCTTCTCGCCGATGAGGTAGTCACCGGGGTCGGAGCTGTTGTTGGCGTAGAACTCCACACCGGTGCCCATGATGTCGCTGGTGGCCTCGTTCAGGCCGCCGGACTCACCGGTGTAGTCCAGGCCCGCGGTGTTCGAGGTGACGCCGTGGCTCATCTCGTGGCCGGCGACGTCGAGCGAGGTCAGCGGGTCGTTGTTGCCGGAGCCGTCGCCGTAGGTCATGCAGAAGCAGCTGTCGTCCCAGAACGCGTTCACGTACGAGCTGCCGTAGTGGACACGCGAGTAGGCGCCGACACCGTCGTTCCTGATGCCGCTGCGGCCGAAGGAGTTCTTGTAGAAGTCCCAGGTCTCCTGCGCCCCGTAGTGCGCGTCGGCGCCCGCGGTGGCGGCGTTGGAGTTGGTGCCGTCGCCCCAGGTGTCGTTGGTCTGCGAGAACAGCGTCCCCGTGCCCGAGGTGCCGTGGTTGAGGTTGTACGTCTTGTGCCCGCCGCGCGTCCCGTCGGTCAGGGTGTACGTCGAACCCGACTGGGTCGTCGTCAGCGTGACCTGGCCGCTGTAGTGGGTGTTGCCGACGCCGGTCTCGATCGCCTGGTACCGGTACAGCTCCTTGCCGGTGGCGGCGTCGGTGATGACGTGCAGCCGGCTGGGCGTGCCGTCGTCCTGGAAGCCGCCGATCACCGTCTCCCAGGCGAGCTTCGGGGTGCCCGTGCCGGCCCAGATCACCTTGCGGGCGCTGTCGGCGGTGGGTTTCTTGGCGGCGAGGGACTTGGCGGCCTTCAGGGCCTTGGCCTCGGCGGCCGACTTGGTGAAGGTCGCGGTGGTGGAGGCGACCTGGATCTTGTGCTTGTTGTTGTACGTGGTGCTCACGGTGCCCGCGGCGAGGGAGGCGGGCGGGGTGTGCACGACGAGGTCGCCACCGAGGACGGGGAGGCCGGCGTAGGTGCGCTCGTACCGGGTGTGCAGGGTGCCGTCGTTGTCCTTGACGACGTCCTTGACGACCAGCTTCTCCTTCGCACCGAGCCCCAGGGTGCGGGCGGTCGCGGCGGTGTGCTGCTGGGCGCTCTCGATCAGCGCCTGGTGCTGGGCCGGGCTGAGCTTGGCCTCCAGGCCGCCGGTGCGCAGCGGGCTGGGGTGGTTGGCGGCAGGCTTGGCGACGGCCGGGGCGGCCTGCATGCCGAGGGTGAGCAAGGCCGCGGTGGAGACCAGGGCGGCTCCGACCGTGGCACGCTTGTGGGGAAGGCGTCTGTGGGGTCTCACTCGTACTCCTCCTGCTGCGGCCGCCGGGTCGCGACCGGTGACAGACGGGCAGACGGGTCTGCTGCCCGTGAGCTGAGCTGTGCGGGACCGTGGATCCATGTGCGGGGTGTGAAGGATCGACGTGCGCACGGAGGATGACAGGATTGACTAGTCCATGTCACCACAGTTGCGGTCAATCGAGGGTTTTCCCTATGAGGTGGCTCAAGGCCGGGTGACGCCCAAGTGCCTGCGCAGGAACCGTACTTGGTGCCGGAGCAGATCGTACGTGACCTCGCTGCCGATGGGCTGGTGTCCGGCGCGGGCAGGAGAAATACCTCGTGCGGCCGGCCCGCGGCGAGCAGCGCGCCGGACAGCCTGATGGTGTGGGAGGGCGGGACCTCGGGGTCCGCGAGGCCGTGGACGAGCACCAGGGGACGGGTGAGCCGGAGCGCCTCGCGGAGCAGGGAGCAGGCGGTCCATCGCTCTTCGGCTCGACGCCGCACGCAGCTACGAGTGGCGAAGGCCCGGCCGGGTCACGGGTCCGGGGTTCGCCGCGGGCCTCACAGCCGTACGGTCATCGCGACGGTCACTTCGTCACCCGGCGCGAGCTCCTCCGGCCGGCGGACGGCACTCTTGAGCGGCAGCAGGTACCCGCCGTCCCTGGGGAAGAGGGACGTGGTGAAGTCCGTGCCGCCGATCCTGGCCTCGACCGGGATCACGCCCCAGCCGTAACTGGCCAGCGCGGCCACGTCACGGATGTCGGCGCACTCCGCGTCCGGCACGGCGACGAAGTAGTACGGCGCCGGTCCACGCCACTCCACGACCCGTCCGGCGAAGGCGAGTTCCATGGTCTGCCTGCCCCTCTCGCTCAGCGGCTGCACAGCGTACCGGCCGAGGCCCCGCCAAACTCCCGTGACCGGTGCGTTGTTACTGTGCAGGGCGTGTCTGACTCCTCGCGCGATACCGCCCAGGGCGCCGGCTGGGGCTCGGCCGAGCCCGGCACCTACAAGCAGCTGATGCCGGACCACGTCGAGAAGCTGTCGTGGCTGAATCCACGGACCCTGTGGGCCGCCCGCAACGGCGTGCTGGCGTCCTGGTTCGGCGACCCGACCGGCCGTACCCGCAGCCGCTGGGTGGCGCGCCGGGAGGCGGCCGGGGCGCCCGCCGACAAGGTGATCGAGCGGGAGACCGACGACTGGTTCTCCTTCATGGTCATCGGTGACACCGGGGAGGGGGACGACCCCCAATACGCCGTCGTCCCGGGGTTCCTGAAGGCGAGCGAGGACACCGACTTCGCGGTGATCGCGAGCGATGTGATCTATCCGGTGGGCAGCGCCGACGACTACGGCAGCAAGTTCTTCCGGCCCTACCGGGACTATCCGGCCCCGATATACGCGATACCGGGCAACCACGACTGGTACGAGGATCTCGGCGCCTTCATGCGCGTCTTCTGCGCCGACACCCCGCCGCTCGACCCCGAGCCACGGCCCCGCCCGCTCGGCCGCGCCTGGTGGCGGGCCCTGCTGTGGCACCGGCCGCAGCCGGCGGACGAGCAACGGCTCGCAGCGGCAAGGCAGTTGCGGTCGGCTCCCGGCCAGCAGGCCGTGCAGCCGGGGCCGTACTGGGCGATCGACGCGGGTCCGCTGCGGATCGTCGGCATCGACACCGGTCTGCTCGGCACGGTCGACGCCGAACAGGGCGCCTGGCTGCGCGAGGTCTCCCGGGGACCGCGGCCGAAGATCCTGATCACCGGGTCACCGCTGTACGTCGACGGCGAGCACCACCCGTGCCCGATCGAGGGCGCAGGGACGGTGGACGACATCGTCCGGGACCCGGAGCACCACTATGTGGCCGCGATCGGCGGCGACATCCACAACTACCAGCGCTATCCGGTCGACGTGGACGGGCGGACCATCCAGTACGTGGTCGCGGGCGGCGGCGGGGCGTTCATGCACGCCACGCACACCATCCCGCGGGTCTCGGTCGCGGGTGTCACCGAGCGGGACTTCCGCTGCTATCCGCTGCGCGGCGACTCCCTGGCCTTCTACAGCCGCCTGTACGGCCGCCGGCTGCGGCTGCGCCGCTTCTTCACCCTGACCGAGGCGGAGGCTACGGCGGTCGTCGCCGAGCGCCTCGGTATCGAGCCGGGCCGCAAGCCGGGCCCCGAGGCCCGGGTCACCCGGCGCACCCGGCTGATCGCGAGCCTCCTCGGCACCGGCGGCCGTCCGGACCGTACGTCCCGGTTCCGGTTGCCCGTGCGCAAGGCGTACACCCAGCTGTTCTCGCCCGGCTCGGCCACCTACAGCCCGCCGTTCTTCAAGTGCTTCCTGCGGCTGGACGTCGCTCCGGAGGCGGTCCGGCTGCGCTGTTTCGCCGCGACCGGCAACCGGACGCAGGAGGCCGATCCGCCGGTGGAGGACGAGATCGTCATCCCCCTGAAGTGATCACACGGTTGTCACACTCGCCTGCCAGAATCGAAAGGCGAAGCGCCTTACGACCGCTGGAGGAGCCCGTGCCGTCCACCGCCCGCCCCCTGCGCAAGCTGGGCTTCCTCACCATCGGCCTGTTCGACCCGGCGGATCCGGCCCGGGGCCACGAGTCCACGCTGGAGATCATCGAGCTGGGCGAGCGGCTCGGCTTCGACAGCGCCTGGCTGCGCCACCGCCATCTGCAGCACGGCATCTCCTCCCCGGTCGCCGTCCTCGCCGCCGCCTCCCAGCGCACCCGCCGCATCGAGCTGGGCACCGCGGTGACGCCGCTCGGCTGGGAGAACCCACTGCGTCTCGCCGAGGACCTGGCGACGGTTGACGTCCTGTCCGGGGGCCGGCTGAACCCGGGCGTCAGCGTGGGCCCGCCGATGCACTTCGAGCAGGTCAAGGACGCCCTGTACCCGGACACGGCCGACGCCGAGGACTTTGGTTACGAGCGGGTGCGGCGGCTGCTGGACCTGGTGCGGGGCAAGCCCGCGAGCGACTTCAGCGGGGTCGAGGGGTTCGAGGTGTTCAGCGATGTGGTGCAGCCGCACTCCCCGGGGCTCGGCCGGCGGATGTGGTACGGCGGCGGCAGCCTGCGCTCGGCGCGCTGGGCGGGCGAGCACGGCATGAACTTCCTCACGAGCAGCGTGGTCAAGGCGGAACAGCCGGACGGTCCATGGGACTTCGCCGAGATCCAGCTGGCCCTCGTCCGGGAGTTCCGCGACCATCACCCCGACGGCGAGGCGGCCCGGGTCTCGCACGGCCTGGTCGTGATACCCACCGACTCCGCGAGCCCGGAGCAGCGCGCCACGTACGAGGCGTACGCGGCGAAGCGGCTGCCGCGCACGGCCTCCCCGCAGGGGCCGGGGCGACTGCTGTTCGCCCCGGACCTGGTCGGCACCGCCGAGGAGATCGCCGAACGGCTGTACGCGCACGCCGCGTTCCTGGAGGTGGACGAGGTGGCGTTCGCGCTGCCGTTCACCTTCGAGCACGAGGACCACGTACAGATCCTGACGGACATGGCGACGAAGCTCGGTCCGGCCCTGGGGTGGCGGCCGGCGGGCTGACGGCCGGCCTCCGGCACCAGGTGGCATCCGGACCCGTTCACCGACGGCCGGTCCCGGGCACCCTGGGGCCGTTCCCCGGTGCACACCCCGGTCGCCGCACCGAGCCGGTTTCACCAGCGGCCCGGTTCCGTACCCACCACCGCCTGCGAGGGCTTGCCGTCCACGCCCACCGGTACCTCCCCCGCCAGCATCACCCGGTGCATGATCCGGGGCGAGCCGACGTGGGCGTGGTCGCTCGGGGCCAGGTGGATGGTGGCCCGGTTGTCCCAGAAGGCGACGCTGCCCGGCTCCCAGCGGAAGCGGACGGTGTACTCGGGGCGGACCGCCTGCTCCACCAGCATCTCCAGGATCGCCGTGCTCTCCGGACGGGAGAGGCCGACGATCTCCTCCACGTAGTAGCCGTTGACGAACAGCACCCGCTCCCCCGTCTCCGGGTGCACCCGCACCAGGGGGTGTTCGGAGACGACCTGGTGATCCAGGAGGTGACGGGCATAGGCGTCGTCTCCGGGCCGGGGCTGGTAGCCCACGCCGAGCCGGTGCTCGGCGCGCAGTCCGTCCACGAAGGCCCGGACCGGCGCCGACAGACCGGCGTAGGCGGCGGCCAGGTTGGCCCAGGTGGTGTCGCCGCCGTAGGGCGGGACGGTCTGGGCGCGCAGGATGGTCGCGGCCGGCGGGTCGACACGGGTCCCGTAGTCGCAGTGCCAGCCGCGCAGCAGGGTGTGCCGGCGGCGGTGCAGCCACTCGTCGTGCTCCATGCCGTAGCGTCCGGCCAGTTCCAGCCGGTCGGCCGTCGTCTCGACCTCCGGGAAGTCCGGCGGCGAGTGCGGACCGCGGCGCGGCAGCACGACGGGCTCGCCGAAGCGGCGGGCGAAGGCGACATGCCCGGCATGGTCCAGTTCCTGTCCGCGGAAGAAGACCACCTTCCAGCGCAGCACGGCCTGCCGGATCAGGGCCACGAGGGCGGCGTCCAGCGGCCCGGCGAGGTCGACGCCGGTGATCTCGGCGCCGATGTGCCCGGCGACCGGCATCACCTCCACGCCTGGAACCTTCCCCGCCACGCCCTCGACCCGTTCCGTCTGGTCCGCGGTGGCCCTGTGCGTGGTCATGCGCGCTCCCGTGCTCG
The DNA here is from genome assembly GCF_053611725.1 of Streptomyces sp. NPDC054783. Lineage (NCBI taxonomy): Bacteria > Bacillati > Actinomycetota > Actinomycetes > Kitasatosporales > Streptomycetaceae > Streptomyces > Streptomyces sp. NPDC054783. The sequence goes on from NZ_JBSHAY010000005.1 coordinate 159,909, forward strand.
TCCGAACCGGCTCCCCCGAAGATCGTGACACCCCGGCCCTCACACGGCGAACTCCCGGACGGCCGCGTTTCGGAACACCGCCGTGCCGCCGGCCGCGAAGAGGACCGGCCGGTCGCGCCGGGAACACCATCGGACCGCCCTGGCCCCGACACCGGCCGGCCCCCGACGACGCGGGCTGCCAGATTGTTCCGCGACCCATTCCTGTTCCGGCAGCCGGGCGGCGCCGGGCGCCGATCGGCGATGGCCACGCCGACGGCACCCCGTCGGTCCTGCTGTACGACTGCGGGCAGCTGAGCGCGTGGCGGTCCGGCGGCGTCCTGCCGGACGGCCACGACCCGGTGGCCGTAGGCGCGTTCGGTGACGAGGCGGTCGGCCGGGAGTGCCCACAGCTGTTCGCGACGAGCGGCGACGAGCACGTGCCGGTGATGTCCCCGTGCGACGGGGCTTCAGCTGGGCGCCGGCCCGCCGGATGCGCTCCTGGGCGGCCGGCGGGAGGTTTCCCTCGGCGCGGCCGTTGAAGACCGGCCGTGCCGTTGCCGTCCCCGCCGCCCATGCCGTCCGCTGCCCTCTCCCCACCCGTCCGGTTGATCACCGCTCACCCTTCCGTGAGGCTGGGGGGACGACACTGTCGAGGGAAGGTCCCATCGTGAACGGCATTCCGGCGCACACGCTCAACGACGGTACGGCGGTCCCCGCCATCGGCCTCGGCACCTGGCCGCTGGACGACACGGCGGCCGAGCGGGCCGTACGCTCCGCGCTCGACCTGGGCTACCGGCTGGTGGACACCGCGACGAACTACGGCAACGAGACCGGTGTCGGTCGGGGCATAGCGGGCAGCGGCGTACCCCGCGAGGAGGTGGTCGTGACCACCAAGCTGCCCGGCCGCCACCACGGCTACGAGGAGACCCTCGCCTCCTTCGAGGAGTCCCGGCTGCGGCTCGGCCTGGAGTACGTGGACCTGTATCTGATCCACTGGCCGAATCCCCGGGTCGGCAAGTACGCCGACTCCTGGAAGGCCATGATCAAGCTGCGCGAGGACGGGCTCGTCCGCTCGATCGGTGTCTCGAACTTCACCCCCGAGCACATCACGCGGCTCGAGAAGGAGACGGGGGTGCTGCCGTCGGTGAACCAGATCGAGCTGCACCCGCTGTTCCCGCAGGAGGAGCTGCGCGCCTTCCACGCGGACAAGGGCATCGTCACCGAGAGCTGGAGCCCGCTGGGCCGGGGCAGCGATCTGCTGGACGATCCCGCGGTCGCCGAGGTCGCCGAGGCGCACGGGGTGACCCCCGCCCAGGTGCTGCTTCGCTGGCACCTCCAGGTCGGCGCGCTGCCCATCCCGAAGTCGGCCGACCCGGGCCGGCAGCGCGCCAACCTGGACGTCTTCGGCTTCGAGCTGGACTCCGGCCAGCTGGCGGCGATCGGCCGCCGCCCCCCGCGCAGGCTCGGCGGGGACCCCGACAGGCACGAGGAGTTCTGAACCGGGCCGGGCCGCTACTGCTCCTCGATCCGTTCCTGCGCGCTGCCCGGCCGTGCACGGTCACCGGCCGGTGCGGCGAGGCTGCCGAGGATGTCCAGCAGTTCGGCGCTGCGGCTGCCGGGCTCGGCGTGGAAGACGACCAGGGTGAGTCCGTCGGTGCCTTCCACGGACAGCTTGTTCGACTGCACGTCGAGGTCGCCGACCTGCGGGTGGGTCAGATGGCTCATCCGGCCGCGGCGGGGCCGTACCTCGTGCCTCGCCCACAGGGTGCGGAAGCGCTCGCTGCGCAGGGACAGCTCGCCGACCAGGTCCCGCAGCCGCGGGTCGTCGGCGTCCGCTCCGGCCTCGGAGCGCAGCACGGCCACGCCCTCCTCGGTGAGGTCGTCCCAGTCCCGGCGCAGCTCGCGCTCGGCCGGGTCGAGGAAGACGGCCCGCAGGAGGTTGACGCCGGGCCGGTAGTTCGGGGTGAGCGCGGTGGCGAGGGCGTTGGCGGCCAGGCAGTCGGTGTAGCGGTTCTGGACGTAGGCGGGGTTGCGCGGCCAGCCGTCGATGAGCTGCACCAGGCTCGCCGGGACCTGCTGGGTGCGGCGCCCGGACCGTACGCCGGAGCCCGGCCGGTCCTGGGCGAGGCCGACGAGGTGGGCCGTGGCGTCGGCGTCGAGCCGCAGCACACCGGCGATGGCCTGGAGGACCTGCACGGACGGGTTGCGGTCGCGGCCCTGCTCCAGCCGCAGGTAGTAGTCGGAGCTGATGCCTGCCAGCATCGCGACCTCCTCGCGGCGCAGCCCCGGCACCCGGCGCAGGCCGCCACCGGGCAGCCCCACGTCCTCGGGCCGTACCAGCGCCCGGCGGGCGCGCAGGAACTCGCCGAGCGCGTTCGTTCGGTCCATGGCCCCACCGTACGGCGGCCCGGCCGGCGGTGACTGGCCCTGTCACTCCCAGGATCGACGGGGTACTGCAACGGCGGGCGCGGCGGGCGCAGGGTGGAGAGCGGGCCGCCGGCGGAACCGGTGGCCCGGACATCTCGAGCATCATCCTGAGAGGCACGACATGACTGCACAGCTCGGCGGCACCCTCACCCCGGCCGAGGGCCTGACCCTGACGCGGATCGGATACGGCGCCATGCAGCTGGCCGGGCCGCACGTCTTCGGCCCGCCGAAGGACCGTGACCGTGCGCTGGCGGTGCTCCGTGCGGTGGTGGAGGCGGGCATCACGCACATCGACACCGCCGACTTCTACGGCCCCGTGGTGGTCAACGAGCTCATCCGGGAGGCCCTGCACCCCTACCCCGAGGAGCTGCACATCGTCACCAAGGTCGGCGCCCGCCGGGGAGCCGACGGCAGCTGGATCCTGTCCCGGCACCCGGAGGACCTGAAGGCGCAGGTGTACGACAACCTGCGGAACCTCGGTGTGGACTCGCTGGACGTCGTCAATCTGCGGGTGGGTGACGTGGAGTCCCCGAACGACGAGTCCGTGGCCGAGAAGTTCGGCGCGCTGGCCGAGCTGCGGGAGCGGGGGCTGGTCCGGCACCTGGGGCTGAGCACGGTGACCGCGGCGCAGCTGGACGAGGCGCTGGCGATCGCGCCCGTGGTGACCGTGCAGAACCTGTACAACCTTGCCAACCGGCAGGACGACGCCCTCGTGGAGCGCACAGCGGCCGAGAACATCGCCTTCGTGCCCTACTTCCCGCTCGGCGGCTTCACCCCGCTGCAGTCCGACGCGCTGGCGAAGGTCGCCGCCAGGCTGGGGGCCTCGCCGCAGCAGGTGGCGCTGGCCTGGCTGCTGCGCCGGTCGCCGAACATCGCGCTGATCCCCGGCACCTCCTCCCCCGAGCACCTGCGCGAGAACATCGCCGCCGCGTCCCTGGTGCTGCCGGACGACGCGGTCGCCGAGCTGGACGGCATCGCGGGCTGAACGGCCCCGTCCGGGGTACCCGGGGCCCGTGCGGCGGTCGTACGGAAGGAGCCTCAGGTGGCAGCGGAGGACCGGCTGCGGACGTACCGCGGCAGGCGCGACTTCGAGCGGACCCGCGAGCCGTCGGGGCAGGAGCCCCGGGCCGGGGGTGACGAGCCGCATTTCGTGGTGCAGATCCACGACGCCGGCCGGATGCACTTCGACTTCCGGCTCCAGGTCGACGACGTCCTGAAGTCGTGGTCGGTCCCGAAGGGCCCGTCCACGGATCCCGGGGACAAGCGGATGGCCGTGCCTACCGAGGACCATCCCCTGGAGTACGAGGAGTTCGAGGGTGTGATCCCGGAGGGTGAGTACGGCGGCGGGACCGTGATCGTCTGGGACAACGGCACGTACGAGCCGCTCAGCCACGACCGCAAGGGGCGCCCGGTGGACTTCGCGGCATCGCTGGAGCACGGGCACGCCACCTTCCGGCTGCACGGCAGCAAACTGCGCGGCGAGTACGCCCTGACCCGCTTCCGCGGAGACCAGGGTGAACAGGAGGCCTGGCTGCTGGTGCGCAAGGGGCCGGCGCGGTCGGGCGGGCACGGCACCCCGGACCCCCGGCGGGCCCGCTCGGTGCGCACCGGACGTACCCTCGCGCAGGTCGCGTCCGCCGGCGAGGAGTGAGGCGCGGTGCCGGGGCTGCTGGACGCGCTGCCGGCCGAACGACGGGAGCTGTTGCGCCCGGCCGGGCCGGGCGCCGAACTCGCGGCGGCACCGATGCTGGCCACGCTCAGCGACCGGCGGGACTTCGGCGGGGGCTGGCTGTTCGAGCGGAAGCTGGACGGTGTCCGGCTGCTGGCGGTGCGCGAGGGCGACCGGGTACGGCTGCTCTCGCGCACGGGCCAGCGGCTGAACGACACCTATCCGGAGATCGTCGAGGCGCTCGCGGCGCAGGAGTGCACCGACTTCACGGTGGACGGCGAGGTCGTCGCGTTCAGCGGCGGCCGTACCGACTTCGCGCGGCTGCAGCGGCGGTCGGGGCTGACCCGGCGCCGGGACATCGAGGCGTCCGGGGTCGCGGTGACGTACTACCTCTTCGACCTGCTGCGTCTGGAGGGCGCCGACACCCGTCAGCTCCCCTTGCGCGTCCGTAAGTCGCTGCTGCGCCGGGCGCTGTCCTTCCGCGCCCCGCTGCGGCTGACCCCGCATCGCAACGCGGGCGGCGCCGAGTTGCTGGCCGACGCCTGCGGCCGGGGCTGGGAGGGGCTGATCGCCAAGCGGGCCGACGGGCCGTACCGGACGCGCAGGTCCCCGGACTGGCTGAAGCTCAAGTGCGCCCAGGGGCAGGAGTTCGTGATCGGCGGCTTCACCGAACCGGCGGGCAGCCGCGTCGGGTTGGGGGCGCTGCTGCTCGGCTTCTACGACGGTGACCGGCTGCGGTACGCCGGCAAGGTCGGCACCGGCTTCGACCGGCGCACCCTGCTGGAGCTGCGCGAGCGGCTGGACGGGCTGCGCCGCGGCACCTCGCCCTTCACCGGTGCCGAGCGCGAGGCCCGGGCCCGCTGGGTGAAGCCGGCGCTGGTCACGCAGATCGCCTTCACCGAGTGGACCCGGGACGGGATGCTGCGGCACCCCCGCTACCTGGGACTGCGCGAGGACAAGCGGCCACGGGACGTGGTCCGCGAGCACGCGGCGGCCTGAGACCCACGGTCACGTACGCATACGGATCTTCGGGTTTGGGCCCCAACTCCCCTCCGGTGCCTTTATGTTCACGGCGACACCCCGCTCGCCTCCGAAAGGCCCCGCATGCGTACCGCTCTCCGTGCCGCCGTCACCGGCGCGCTGACCGTTGCCACCGTTCTGGCCTGCGGCACCGCGCAGGCGACCCCGCCCGGCCCGGGTGTGACGGCCCGGATCATCAGCCAGACCACCATCGACGGCACCGACTACACCCTACGGGAGATCACCGTCCCGCCCGGCCAGAGCACCGGCTGGCACTACCACGACGGCCCGCTGTACGGCGTGGTGAAGCAGGGCACGCTCAGCCACTTCGACTCCGCCTGCGCCTCGGACGGCGTGTACCGCAGGGGCGCGACGATCCAGGAGCCGGCCGGTGCGGACCATGTGCACATCGGGCGGAACCTCGGCGACACCCCGCTCGTGCTCGATGTGCTGTACGTGCTGCCGCACGGCGCCCCGTTCTCGGAGGACGCGCCGAACCCGGGCTGTCCGTTCCAGTGATCGGTGCCGGGGCGGACGGTCAGGTGCAGGGCAGTGCCTGCTCGGCCCAGATCGTCTTGCCCCGGCCCGTCTGCCGGCTGCCCCAGCGCTGGGTGAGCTGGGCGACCAGCAGCAGTCCGCGGCCGCCCTCGTCGTAGGCGTGCGCCCGGCGCAGATGTGGTGAGGTGGAACTGGCGTCGGAGACCTCGCAGATGAGCGCGCGGTCGCGGATCAGCCGGAGCTGGATGGGCGGTTCGCCGTAGCGGATGGCGTTGGTGACGAGTTCGCTGACGACGAGTTCGGTGATGAAGGCGGCCTCGTCCAGCCCCCAGGCGGCCAGTCGTTCGCCCACGGCCTGGCGGGCGGCGCCGACCTCGGCGGGGTCGGGCGGGATGTCCCAGGTGGCGACCCGGTCGGCGCCGAGCGCGCGGGTGCGCACGAGCAGCAGGGCGACGTCGTCGCAGGGCTGGTCGGGCAGGACCGCCTTCAGGACGTCGTCGCACAGGGCCTCGAGGGAGCGGGTGGGTACGCTGAGGGCCCGGCGCAGTTCCTCGGTGGCACCGTCGACTTCCCGGTCCCGGTCCTCGACCAGGCCGTCGGTGTAGAGCGCGACGACGGAGCCCTCGGGCAGTTGCAGCTCCGTCGCCTCGAACGGCAGGCCGCCGACGCCGAGCGGTGGTCCGGCGCTCATGGCGACGGTCTCGGCGGTGCCGCCCGGCAGGACGACGGCCGGGGCCGGGTGGCCGGCGGCGGCCAGGCCGAGCCGCCGGGAGACGGGGTCGTACACGGCGTACAGACAGGTGGCGCCGAGTTCGGCGATCTCCTCGCGGCTGTCCTCCGCGGCCAGGTGGGTGACCAGGTCGTCCAGGTGCGTGAGGAGTTCGTCGGGCGGCAGGTCGACGTCGGCGAGGGTGCGTACGGCCGTGCGCAGCCGGCCCATGGTGGCCGAGGACTGGATGCCGTGGCCGACCACGTCGCCCACGACCAGGCCGACCCGGCCGCCGGAGAGCGGGATGACGTCGAACCAGTCGCCGCCGATACCAGCCACGGAGCCGGACGGCAGATACCGGTGGGCCACCTCGACCGCGGCCTGCCGGGGCAGGCCGCACGGCAGCAGGCTGTGCTGGAGGGCGAGGGCGGTGGAGCGTTCGCGGGCGAAGCGGCGGGCGTTGTCGATGCAGACGGCGGCGCGGCTGCCGAGTTCCTCGGCGAAGACGGCGTCGTCGGGGCCGTAGGCGTCCGGGTGGGCGATGCGGACGCACACCGCGACACCCAGCGTGGTGCCGCGGGCCCGGAGCGGCACCGCGACCAGGGAGTAGGCGTCCTGCCGGTAGGACCGGCCCTGCGGCGAGCGGGCGTCGCGCTCGGCGAGCCACTCGACGAACTCGGGCTCGCCGGCCTGGCTGAGCACCGCGCGCCCGTCGCGCAGGGCGCGGGCGGGCGCGGAGTCCGGCGGGTAGACGTCGGCCTCGCCGAAAGGGACGGCCGCACCGGGGTCGCCCTCGCGGGTGGAGCCGTGGGCGATGCGGTGCAGGACGACACCGCCGTCGGGGGTCATCGGGGGCTCGTCCGCGCCGAGCACCCAGTCGAGCAGGTCGACGCAGGCGAAGTCGGCGTAGCGCGGGACGAGGACGTCGATCAGTTCCTCGACGGTGCGCACCACGTCCAGGGTGGTGCCGATGCGGGTCGACGCCTCGTTGAGCAGGGCCACGCGGCGCCGGGCCCAGTACTGCTCGCTGCTGTCGAGGGCTGCCATGGCGACCCCGGTCAGCTCGCCGGAGCCGGCGCGCAGCGGCCACATCTCGATGCTCCACAGATGTTCCCGGTTCAGCGCGGGCGCGCCGGCGAAGCTCTCGTAGCGGACGGGCCGGCCGGTCTCGGCGACCTCCCGGAGGTGGCGCAGGAAGCCCGCGTTGTATTCGGCGTCCTCCACGGTGTCCGGGAAGAAGCGGCCGGTGAGCGCGGACTCGGGGACGCCCATCACTTTGCAGGCGGCGTCGTTGAGCCGCAGATAGCGCTGCTCCAGGTCGAAGACCGACATGGACACGGAGGCCTGCTCGAAGGCCTCGGCGGCCAGGGCGCTGCCGGGCGGGCCGGCGGTGACGACGAACCCGGTGGGCTCCCCGTCGGCTCCGGCGACGGGGCAGGCGGTGAGAGCCACGTCGACGCGGTGGCCGTCACGGTGGCGCAGCGCGACGGTGCCGGCCCGCGCGGCGAGCGTGGCATCCGGGACGTCCCCCGCGAGCAGCCCGGCCGCGGGCCGGCCCACGACGTCCGCGGCCGAGTGGCCCGTGAGCCGCCGCGCGCCCTCACTCCACCCGGTCACCGTGCCCAGAGCGTCGATGATCGCCACGGCGGCGCCATGCTTCATATGCCCAAGGATGTTCCGATTGCTCCGGCACATCAAGCAAGGGTGCCCCGGCGCATGGAGCGCGAGGGCGCTCCGGCAGATCGAGCGCCGGAGCGTTCCGGGCCCCTTGCGGACGGGAGGCGTTCAGTCCTGGTGGGCGCGCAGGGCGGCAAGGGCCCGGTCGGCGTGGGTGTTCATGCGCAGTTCGCTGCGGACGATCTCCAGCACCGTGCGGTCCTGGGCGATCACGAAGGTGACGCGCTTGGTGGGGGCGAGGGAGAAGCCGCGCTTGACGCCGAACCGCTCGCGGACCGTGCCGTCGGCGTCGGAGAGCAGCGGCATGCCGAGGCCGTGCCGGCCGGTGAACTCCTGCTGCTTTTCGACGCTGTCGCCGCTGATGCCGACCGGCCGGGCGCCGACGGCGGCGAATTCGGCGGCGAGGTCGCGGAAGTGGCAGGCCTCCGCGGTGCAGCCGGGAGTGAGGGCGGCCGGGTAGAAGAAGAGGACCACGGGCCCGTCGGCCAGCAGTTCGGTGAGCCGGCGGACGGTGCCGGTCTCGTCGGGCAGGGCGAAGTCCTCGGCCCTGTCCCCGACCTCGATGTGTTCCGTCATGACTGTCCCTCCTCGTTCCGGGCGATTCCCCGGGCCCAGAGCACCAGCGGCACCTGCAGCGGCAGCCGTGCCAGGGCCGCCGTCCGCAGCGGTGCGGGCCGGTGCCGCCAGTCCGCGGCCATCTGTACGTTCGCCGGGAACACCCCGACGAAGAAGGCCGCGGCCGCCTTTGCGGCGACCGCGCGTGTGCGGGGTGCGGCGATCCCGGCCGCCAGGGCCAGCTCCATGGCCCCGCTGCCGTACGTCCATGCCCTGGGCGTGCCCGGCAGCCCGCGCGGAACGATGGCGTCGAACTGTCGTGGGGCGGCGAAGTGGGCGATGCCGGCCGCGGCCAGCAGGCCGGCGAGCAGCAGGGGCGAGCGTTCGGACCGGGGCACGGTTCCTCCTCTGATGGCCTGCCGCCGGATATTACTGGACGGTAGGCGGGGAGGGTGACCCGGTTGCCGCAGGACGCCGGCCGTCACGCCGTGGTGAGGGTGCCGTCCGCCTCCCGGCCGGGGTCCTCGTCGGTCGTGTACGCGAGGAAGTCGTCGACCATGCGGTGGAACAGGGCCGCCATCCGCCGCAGATCCTCGGGCCGCCGGCCGGCGAGGGCGAGCTGCATGCGCCGTGCCGGCTCCCCGGACGCAGCGCCTCGGAGTCGGCGATCTGCCGCAGCAGGGCTGCCGCAGCCCGGTCCAGCGGCACCCGGCCAGCTCGTTGCGTAAGTCAGGTAAGTTCCGGCACGGGCTCTCGGGCCGTCCTCGACGGTCGCCCCTCCTCCGACGTGGTCGCGTGTCGTACGGACCACCCCTCGGCGGAAGCATGCTGGAATCGGCGGGTCCACCCCTTGGGAACACCTTGGAACACCGGAGGAATGCCATGGCCTTCGCCGTCGTCGCCCAGTACCAGTGCGCCCCCGCCGACGCGGACACCGTGCGCGACGCGCTGCGCAAGATGCGCGAACTGGTTCGGTCGGAGCCCGCGAACCTCGGCTACGAGGCGCACGAGGTCGTCGACCAGCCCGGATCCTTCGTGCTGTACGAGCGCTACACGGACCGCGCCGGCTTCGAGGCGCACAAGGAGACGGAACACTTCGCGGAGCTGATCCGGGGAACGGTGTTCCCGCTGCTGAAGGAACGGACGATCACCTTCGCCGAGACGCTCTGACCGTCACGGACGGCTCCGGGCGCGGGACGCCTCACCCGTTCGTGCAAGGAGACCGCCGGAGACGGCGGAACGCCTCGTCGCCGCGGACCGGGTGTGCGCGGCCGTGCCGCGGGCGCCCGTCCCGTGGGACGTCCCGGCCGTCCCGGGGGACGCGGAAACGACATTCTGACGGCTCGTCACGGAAACCCTGACTGTCGTGATCACTGCTCGTGGTCACGAGAACGACAGCCGGAGGCTTCCATGATCCGACGGACTCTCAAGAGCGGACTACTGGCGACGGTCGCGGTGCTCGCGTTCCTGCCCACGGCGGCCGGCGTCAGCACGGCGAGCGCCGCCACGCCGCGCCCGGTCCCCAGCGCCACCGCCCAGCACCACACCCACCGCGCCCAGCACCGCACCGGCCGGCGCGTCCACCACCGCAGGTACGTCACCACCCACCGGCACCACCGCGCCCACCTCCGCACGCACCACAGCCGCCGAGTGCACCGGATCCACCGCCTCGCGGCCCGCCGAGCGGCACACCGCTTCCTGCCGCAGACGGCGGCCTATCGTCTCGTCGTACAAGCGGCGCCCTACCGGCTCGCCGCACACCGGATGCAGTACCGGCTCGCTCGGCGGTGGATGACACACCGTCACATCCAGCCCCTCACCGGCCGGGTCGCCACCCGCCACGCCCCGCTCAACGTCCGCTCCGGTCCCGGGACCGGCTACCGGGTGATCGGCCACCGGCAGACGGGCCGGGTCCTGGCCCTCGCCTGCAAGACACGTGGCTCCTCGGTGCACGGAAACCGCACCTGGTACCGGCTGGCGCACCACGCCGGCTACGTCTCAGCCCACTACGTCCGCCCCGCCCACACCCTCCCCTGGTGCTGACGGCCCTTCACCGCAGCATCATCCAGCCACCGAAGGCCCGTTCGACGACCCCCGAACGGGCCTTCGGTACGCCACACCTCACGTTGCTCATACCTCACCGCGTGTTGCAGCCGCCGTCCTCCAGGGAATCCATTCCGACAACAGGGGCGAACCAGCCCATAGCGGAAAGGGAGTCGAGGACGCACGATGCGGCACCCCCAAGCATCGACCACGCCGGACGAGGCACTGGCGGTGGGACTGCGCGAGCTGAAGGACCGTACGGGGCTGAGCCTGGCGGCGCTGGCCGCGCGCACCCCGTACAGCAAGTCCGCGTGGCACCGCTATCTGTCCGGCGGCACACCGCCGCCGCGGCAGGCCGTGGAAGCGCTCTGCCGCCTCGCCGGCGCCGACACCGAGGCCGTACTGGCGCTGTGGTCCGCGGCCGAGCCTCCCCCGCCCGGGGCCGACGCACCCGGGGCCGCGCCCGAGGAGTCCGGCTCCGGCCGGCGGCTCGGCGGGCTTGCGCCCCCGCCCCCGAGGCGGCTCCCGTCATGGCTGCCGCTGTCCCTGTTCGCGCTGTTCGGTACGGCGACGGCGGTGGCCGCCGCCACTGTCGCCCTGTCCACGCGGCCGGGTACGGCGCCCGCCGCGCAGCCCCTGCCGGCGGTGTCCCGCTGTCACGGCCGGTCCTGCCAGGGCCAGTTGCCCGACGCCACGGTGTGCGCCCGGGACGCACGGACCACGAGCGCGGTCACCGACCCCGCCTACACCGTGCGGCTGCGCTGGTCCCCGGCCTGCGGGACCGCCTGGTCCGAGGTGCGGCTGCGGTCGCCCAGGGCCCGTGAGGTGTCGGTGCGCGCGGGCCGGGACGTGATGTCGGCCGGATATCCGGCGGACGACCCCGCCGGGGACAGCAGCCCGATGCTCTCGGTGTCCTCGCCGCGCGGCGTGGAGGCGTGTGCCGAGGTGGCCGGGGGGCTGGCCTGCACGGGCCTGGACGTGGAGCCGGAAGCACAGGGATGACACCGTGCAACGCGTACGGCGCCGTCGCCTTGATCTCCTGAAGGGCCTTCCCCTCGCGCCGGGCCTTGGCGGACTCGCCGCGTGCCGTCCCCGAGTGAGTGCCTGTCGAACGTAGATCCAGCCAAAACAAGATTGTCAACGATTTTGTCCGTGCTTCCGGTGCCGATCGTTCAGCCCGTCCGGTATAGCTCACTGAGCAGTTCGAGGACCGCCTGGAGGGCCGGGTGCGGGTCGTCGCGCCACCAGGCGAGCCGTACGGCGACGGGTTCGGCGTCGCGCACCGGCCGGTAGACGACACCGGGCCGCGGGTACTGGTTCGCGGTCGACTCCGCGGTGACACCGATGCCGCGTCCGGCGGCGATGACGGTGAGCCAGTCGTCGACGTCGTACGTCTCCTCCACGGCGGGGCGGGAGTCCGGCGGCCACAGCTCGGGCGTGGTGGTGCCGGTGCGCCGGTCCACCCAGAGGATCCGGCCGGTGAGATCGCCGAGCCGTACGGACCGGCGCCGGGCCAGCGGATCGTCGGCCGCCATGGCACACAGGCGCCGCTCCAACCCCACGATGGCGGTGTCGAACCGCCGGTCCTCCAGCGGCCGGCGGACCACCGCGAGGTCGCAGGCGCCTTCGGCGAGACCGGCGGACGCCGTGTTGACGCGGACGAGATGCAGATCGATTCCGGGGTGGGCGGCGGTCCAGCGGCGCTGGAAGGCGACGGTGTGGCGGCCGACGGCCGACCATGCGTAGCCGATGCGCAGCCGGGTGTGCCCCGATGTGGCCTCCTGGACCAGTACGGCTGCGTCCGCCAGCACCCGCCGGGCCTGCGCCACCACCCGCAACCCGGTCGCCGTCGGGGTCACCACACGCGAGGTTCTCCTCAACAGCCGTACACCCAGGGCCCGTTCGAGACCCGCCAGGGTGCGTGAGACGGCCGCCTGGGACACCCCCAGGGCGATCGCCGCGTCGGTGAAGGTGCCCTCGTCGACGATGGCGACGAGACAGCGCAGCTGCCGGAGCTCGATCTCATCCATACGTCAAGCGTATAGATCGTATGGTGCATGCATTTTGTGCAAGAACCGGGCCGGGCGGACGCTCCTCGCATGCGACAAGCTCTCGGACAGCCCGCGGACAAGACGTCCCGCGCGATCCAGAACCCCGCGCCGGGGCGGCCGGCGGGCGTGGCGGCCATGTTCGGCAGCGGCCTGGCCAACCAGACCGGCGCGGCGATCGGCGCGCTGGCCTTCCCGGTCCTCGGTCCGCTCGGCGTGGTGGCGGTACGCCAGTACGTCGCCGCGCTGGTCCTGGTGGCCGTCGGCCGGCCGCGCCTGCGCGACTTCACCCGGCGCCAGTGGTGGCCCGTGCTGCTGCTCGCCGGGGTCTTCGGCGCCATGAACCTGAGCCTGTACAGCGCGATCGACCGGATCGGCCTGGGGCTGGCGGTGACCCTGGAGTTCCTGGGCCCGCTCGGCATCGCGCTGGCCGCCACGCGCCGTCGACTGGACGCGGGATGCGCGGCGCTGGCCGGAGCCGGAGTCGTGGTGCTGATGCGCCCTCAGCCCTCCGCCGACTACCTGGGCATGGGGCTGGGCCTGATGGCGGCCTGCTGCTGGGCCTCGTACATCCTGCTCAACCGGGTCGTCGGGCTGCGCATCCCTGGTGCCCAGGGGTCGGCCGCGGCCGCGTGCGTGTCGGCACTGGCCTTCCTGCCGATCGGAGTCGTCCTCGCCGTACGGCATCCGCCGACGGCCGGGGCGCTGCTGTGCGCGGTGGCGGCGGGTGTGCTGTCGTCGGCCGTGCCCTACCTGACCGATCTGATCACCCTGCGCAGGGTGCCGGCCCAGACCTTCGGTCTGTTCATGAGCGTCAACCCGGTACTGGCGGCCGTGGTCGGCTGGATGGTCCTCGGTCAGCACCTGGGCGGCGCGGAGTGCACGGGCATCGGCGCGGTGGTGGTGGCCAACGCGGTGAGCATCGTGAGCACGCGCCGCTGAGGACGACCGGCACGGACGCTCCGGCGTTCCGCTCACCTTGCCGGGCGGGATCGTGGGCGTCGGCCTGGCAGCCCCCGGGGTGCGCCCTGCCTTGCCCGGGTCCGGCGCCCGGCGCACTCTTGTTCCATGGGTGCTCAGGACGGCCCCACGCTGATCACGTCTGTGCAGCGGGCCTTCCGTCTGCTGGAGGCGGTGAGCGCGCACGAGAACGGCGCGCCGGCGAAACAGCTGGCACGCGAGACGGAACTGCCGCTCGCCACCGCCTATCACCTGCTGCGCACCCTCGTCCACGACGGGTACGTGCGAAAGCTGGCCGACGGCGGCTTCGTCCTCGGCGACAGGCTGGACTCCCTGAACACGGCGGGCCGCGCGCAGACGCTGCTCAGCCGTGTGCGCCCGACGCTGGCCGCCCTCCGCGACGAGCTGGCCACTGCCGCCTACCTCACGTTCTACGAGGAGGGCGAGATCAGGGTGGCCGAGATCGTGGACGGCCCCCGCACGCCGCGGGTGGATCTCTGGGTGGGTTTCGAGGACGCCGGACATGCCACCGCACTGGGCAAGTCCGTGCTGCGGGAGCTGGACGAGGACGCCCGCCGGGACTATCTGTCCAGGCACCACCTCGCCGATCTCACACCACGGACGATCACCAGTCTTCCCCAGCTGCTCCGCAGGCTCGCGGCGCCCCCCTTGGCACCGGCCGTCACGGACCTGGAGGAATACGCGCTGGGCACCGTCTGCGTCGCCGTGCCCGTCTACCGCGGGAGCACGCCCGGCTCGCTCGGCGTCTCCCTGCCGGTGGAGCGGCAGGCCCAGCTCCAGGAGATCCGGGCACGCCTGCTTCCGGTCGCGAGCCGGGTGACCAGGAGTCTCTCGCTCACTATCTGAAAACCCACTCCTTGTGGCCTCCCTCACCCAGCCCGTTCGATTGATGAAACGGACATTCCGGGTGTGAACCCCGTACAGGCGAGGACTGCGGACGAGATGCTCCAGGCCCGAGAGCATGGCGGCGACCATGCACCGACGCGGCTGTTCAGGAACTGTGTGGCCGAAGCGCGGGATCCGGGTCGCCGGTGTGCCGCCGGGCAACTGGCCGCCGGGCTTCCGGTGCTGGTCGTGGCCGTCGTCGCGCTCGTCGACGTCGCCGTGGGCGGGGGGCTGGTCTGGCTGCCGCTGCTGGCCGTCTGCCCCGCTCTGGCGGCCGCCACCAACGGGCCGCGCGGTGTATTGGGCGTGGGACTGCTCGCCGTGGCGACGGGCGCGGCGCTGGGCACGGGGTACGGGGTACCGGCCGGCGAGCTGGCGGGCGTGCTCGCCGCCCTGCTGGCCGTCACCGCGGCGAGCGGTCTGGCCGGGGCGCTGCGTGGCCGTCGCGAGCGGGTCCTCGCCGCCGTCCGCTCGGTCGCCGAGGCCGCCCAGCACGCCCTGCTCCAGCCGGTCCCGGACACCATCGGCCCGTTCCAGGTGGCCGTCCGCTACAGCGCCGCGGCGGCGGAGGCGCGGATCGGCGGGGACCTCTACGCCCTGGTGCCCACGCCCCACGGGATCAGGCTGATCGTCGGCGACGTGCGCGGCAAGGGGCTGCCCGCCGTGCGGACCGCTGCCCTGGTGCTGGGGGTCTTCCGTGAGGCCGCCTACGACGAGCCCGACCTGCTCGACGTCGTCGCGAGGATCGAACGGAGCCTGGCGCGCGACCTGGGTCCCGACGACTTCGTCACCGCTGTGGTCGCCGGACACCCCGAGTCGGGACACCTGGAGATCGTCAACTGCGGACATGCCGCGCCGCTGCTGATATCCGGCTCAGGAGAGGTCGCGATGGTGGAGCCCACCCATCCCGCTCCGCCCCTCGGGCTGCGGGCCCTCTCGGGCCAGACCCCCCGCCTGCAGCGGCTGCCCTTCGCGGTCGGGGATCAGCTGCTGCTGTACACCGACGGGGTCACGGAGGCCCGCGATCACGCGCGCGACTTCTATCCGCTGGCCGACGGGGTGGCCCGCCATGTCTGCGACGAGCCGGCGCGCACGCTCACCGCGCTCCATGACGAACTGCTGGGACATGTGGGCGGCCGCCTGCACGACGACGCCGCCCTGCTCCTGCTCCGGAAGCGGACCGCGGACGAGGCGGAGTGCGTGCCGTCATGGTGCGAGGCCGCACTCTAGTGCGCGCCGAGTTCGGCCCAGCGGGTGACTCCGTCGAGGTGGGTGCGTATGCCGTGGCGAGTCGCCAGGGCGTGGACGATCGTCTCGCCCCTGCCGTGCTCGTCGGGGTCGATTCCGAGGGACGGCCCCACCGGCAGGGTGGGTCCGGCGTCCGTGACCTCGACGCGCAGGTTGCTGCCACCGTCGCCCCGCACCCACGACAGCCGGAGCACGGCCGGCGGCCGGGCGTGCACGATCGCGTTGGTGACGAGCTCCGACACCACGAGCAGCGCGTCCTCGACGAGGTGCGGACACACGCTCCAGTCCGCGAGGACCGCCGCCGCACGACGGCGTACGGCCGAGACGGCGCCGGCGACGGGCGGCACCGGACACACGTGTTCGTATGCCGCTTGAACCAGCGTCTTGAGCTGTGCCGCCATGGTTTCTCCCAGTGGTGCGTACGGCCGGTCCAGCGCCGTCATGCCGCGTGTTCCGGACTCGCATGCACGTTATGGACACAAATCGGGCCGGTCAATGAACGGCGGTCGGCATTACCGAACGCCCTCTCGCGGGCACGGCGTCCGTGCGGGTAATAGGCTCGCTTCATGGCCGGCCCAGTCCAGTCGATCGAACGGGCGGCGGCGATTCTGCGTCTGCTCGCCGGCGGGCCGCGCCGACTCGGTCTCGGCGAGGTGGCGGCCTCGCTCGGGCTCGCGAAGGGCACCGCCCACGGCATTCTGCGCACCCTCCAGCACGTGGACTTCGTGGAGCAGGACGCGGCGACCGGGAAGTACCAGCTCGGAGCCGCCCTGCTGCACCTCGGCACCAGTTACCTCGACGTCAACGAGCTGCGCTCGCGCTCGCTCAACTGGGCCGACGCCCTGGCCGCCCGCAGCGGGGAGGCGGTACGCCTGGGCACCCCCCTGGAGGGCAGCGTCCTCGTCGTCCACCACGTGTTCCGGCCGGACGACACCTTCCAGACCCTGGACGTGGGCGCGCTGCTGCCCCTGCACGCCTCCTCGCTCGGCAAGGTCCTGCTGGCGTACGGGACCGCGAGCGTCGAGCCGGTCAACCGGGAGCTGGAGGCGTACACCCGGCACACCCTGGCCGATCCCGAGCGGCTCGCCCGGGCGCTCGCGGAGGTCAGGGAACTCGGATGGGCCGCCGAGGTCCAGGAAATGAGCATGGGCGAGGCCGGAATCGCCGCGCCGATCCGCGGGCACGGCGGCCTCGTCGTCGGCGCCATCGGGCTGTCCGGGCCGATCGAGCGGATCTGCGACGGCCAGGGACGCCCCCGCCCGAACCTGATCACACTGCTCCGTGAAGCCGCACGGGCGATCTCCAGAGACCTGGGAGCCGCCCGCTGGTAGGCCAGGACAGCCGCCCCTCGATCCGTCGGAAGGCAGACCCGATCATGGCTGAACGGTATGTAATGTCCATCGATCAGGGCACCAACTCCACCCGATGCATCCTGTTCGACCACCGTGGGCGGCTGGTCTCGGTCGCGCAGAAGGAACACCGGCAGCACTTCCCCAGGCCCGGCTGGGTCGAGCACGACGCCGTGGAGATATGGCAGAACCTGCGGCACATCGTGCCCGAGGCGCTCTCCGACGCCGGTGTCGACAGGGGGCAGGTCACCGCCATCGGCCTGGCCAACCAGCGTGAGACGACGGTGCTGTGGGACCGGCGGACCGGCGCCCCGCTGGGCCGGGCGATCGTCTGGCAGGACACCCGCACGGCGCCGCTCGTCGACGAGCTCGGACAGCGCCCCGGGGAGGCGTTCTTCCTCGAGCGGTGCGCCCTGCCGCCCTCGACCTATTTCTCCGCGCTGCGGATCCGGTGGCTGTTCGACCACGTCAAGGGGGTCGAACAGCGCGCCAGGGACGGCGAGGTGCTGTTCGGCACGATGGAGAGCTGGCTGATCTGGAATCTCACCGGGGGCGCCGACAACGGCCTGCACGTCACCGACGCCACCAACGCCAGCCGCACCATGCTGATGAACATCCGCACGCTCACCTGGGACGACGAGCTACTGGCCTTCTTCGGGGTGCCCCGCGCGATGCTGCCCGAGGTCCGGTCCTCCGCTGAGACGTACGGCGAAGCCCGTTCACTGCTGCCCGGGGTCGCGATCACGGCCGCACTCGGCGACCAGCAGGCCGCCCTCTTCGGCCAGACCTGTTTCTCCCCGGGCGAGGCCAAGTGCACCTACGGAACGGGCAGCTTCCTGCTGCTCAACACCGGCAGCCAGCTGGTTCGGTCCCGGCACGGGCTCCTCACGACCGTCGCCTACCAGATCGGGGACCGGCAGCCGGCCTACGCCCTGGAAGGGTCGATCGCCATCACCGGCGCACTCGTCCAGTGGTTCCGGGACCGCCTGGGCCTGATCAACAGCGCCCCGGAGATCGAGACCCTCGCGCGGACGGTCGAGGACAACGGCGGCTGCTACATCGTCCCCGCGTTCTCGGGTCTGTTCGCACCCCGCTGGCGCAGCGACGCACGCGGGGTCATCGTCGGCCTCACCTCGTACATCACCAAGGGCCACCTGGCGCGTGCCGTCCTCGAAGCCACCGGATGGCAGACCCGGGAGGTCGTCGACGCCATGAACGCCGACTCCTCGGTCTCACTTCAGCAGCTCAAGGTGGACGGGGGCATGACCGCGGACAACCTGCTCATGCAGTTCGTGGCCGACGTGCTCGACGTACCCGTGGTGCGGCCCATGGTCGCCGAGACGGTCTCACTGGGCGCCGCCTACGCGGCCGGCCTCGCCGCCGGCTACTGGCCCGATCTGGAAGTGCTGCGCCGCAACTGGCACCGGGCCGCCCAGTGGCTGCCCGCCATGGACCCCGAACTGCGCGAGTCGGAGTACGACAACTGGCAGCGGGCCGTCGAACGGTCCCTGGGCTGGGTTCGACGTTCGTAGGCGCGCTGAGCCGCATTGACTTGCTCGACTCAAGTAAGTCCTGAGTGGGGACCCGGCCGCTCGCTGCAGAAGCGCTCAGGCAGTCGGGCCGACCGGGGCCAGCCACAGCCCCAGGATGGCGTCCGTGAGGCCCGTGGCGGCGTCCGACCAGGATGCCCTCGGGGTCGGGGTGCCCTCGGCGAGGGACCGCTCCCGTTCGGCGCAGGTGTGCAGGATCAACAGGCGGACCATCTGGCCGCGTTCGGCTCGGACCTCCGGCGGCAGGTCGGGAAGGGTGCGGTTCAGCTCCCCGATCGCCTGCCGCAGCGCCGGTGAGGCCATGGACTCCTCGACCATGATCTCGTGCAGCGCCGGGTCGGTCATCACCTGGGCGCAGAACCGGGCGTACCAGGTCGGGCTGCCGAGTCCGGCCAGGTGCTCGGTCACCGGACGCACCAGGCAGTCGACCCAGTCCCGTACGTCGGTGGAGTCGGCGGCCGCGGCGAGGGCCCGCTCCCTGAGCACCTCGATGCGCTCGGCGTGCCGGCGGGCCACCGCGCGGACCAGGTCGGCCTTGGTGCCGAAGTGGTAGCCGACCGCCGCGTTGTTGCCCTGGCCGGCGGCCTCGCTGACCTGCCGGTTGGAGACGGTGTACACGCCGTGTTCGGCGAACAGCCGTTCCGCCGCGGTCAGGATCGCCTCCCGCGTCGCACTCACCTGTTCGGCCCGCGCCGTCCTGCGCGCCATGCTCACCGCCGCTCCGGGACCGTGCACCACCCCCGGGGCGTTCGGTCCCGCGCGCCGCCCCGGGCCCTCGCCCGGGGCGGCGAGGTCCAGCCGATGAAGCCTACGGTGCGCCTGCCCCGCCGGGGGCAGGCCCCGCGTGCGGTACCGTTTCGGCTCGTATTGTAAGTCAAGCACTTGACTTAAAATGGGGTCGGCTTGCCGGCCGATGTCGCCCTGCCCGTCCAACGCTCCTCGGAAGGTCTCTCCTCATGTCCGACACCCCCGCCCGGCCCGCCGCGGCCGGCAGATCCGTTCCGTCCCGGCCGGGTGCCGTGGTCGCGGTGCTGGCCCTGGCCGGCATCACCGTGTCGCTGATGCAGACCCTGGTGATCCCGATCGTCCCGGAGCTGCCCGGCTATCTGCACGCCTCGGCGTCCGACGCCGCCTGGGCGGTCACCGCCACGCTGCTGGCGGCCGCCGTCGCCACCCCGGTGGCGGGCCGGCTCGGCGACATGTTCGGCAAGCGGCGCCTGCTGCTGGTCAGTCTGGTGCTGCTGGTGGCCGGTTCGGTGGTGTGCGCGCTCAGCGACGCACTGGTGCGATGATCGTCGGCCGTGCCCTCCAGGGGCTGGCCGCGGCCGTGGTGCCGCTCGGCATCAGCATCATGCGGGACGAGCTGCCGCCGGAGAAGCTGGCCGGCTCCACCGCGCTGATGAGCGCCTCGCTCGGTGTCGGCGGTGCGCTGGGGCTGCCCGCCGCCGCGTTCATCGCCGACCACTTCGACTGGCACGTGCTGTTCTGGACGTCCGCCTCCCTCGGCGTCGTCGCCTTCGCGTGCGTACTGACCCTGGTGCCGGAGTCCAGCGTGCGCACCGGTGGCCGCTTCGACCTCGTCGGGGCGCTCGGCATCGCCGTCGGGCTCGTCTCGCTGCTGCTCGCCGTCTCCAAGGGCGCCGACTGGGGCTGGGGCAGCGGCACCACCCTGGGTCTGCTCGCGCTCGCGGTGGCCGTCCTGGTGGCCTGGGGCTTCTTCGAACTGCGCACGCAGGCGCCGCTGGTGGACCTGCGCACCACGGCCCGCCGCCAGGTGCTGTTCACCAACCTGGCGTCCGTCGCGTTCGGCTTCTCGATGTTCGCGATGTCCCTGGTCCTGCCGCAGCTGCTCCAGCTGCCCGCGCAGACCGGCTACGGCCTCGGCCGGTCCATGCTCACCGTGGGGCTGGTCATGGCTCCGCAGGGCCTGGTGATGATGGCCATGGCGCCCGTGTCCGCCATGATCACCAAGGCTCGTGGTCCGAAGACCACGCTGATGGCCGGGGCGGTGATCGTCGCCGCCGGCTACGGCCTCGACATCGTGATGATGAGCGAGGTCTGGCAGCTGATCCTGGTGTCCTGCGTCATCGGCGCGGGCGTCGGCTTCGCCTACGGCGCCATGCCGGCCCTGATCATGGGCGCGGTGCCGCCGTCCGAGACGGCCGCCGCGAACAGCCTGAACACGCTGATGCGCTCCATCGGTACGTCGGTGGCCAGCGCGGTCGCCGGGGTGATCCTGTCGCAGCTGACGATCAGTCTCGGCGGTCACGCGCTGCCGTCCGAGAACGGCTTCAAGGTCGTCATGGCGATCGGCGCGGGCGCGGCGCTGCTGGCCCTCGTCCTCGCCTCGTTCCTCCCCCGGCCCCGCCCGGCCACTGCGGCTCCCGCACCGGCGTCTGCGGAGCCCTCGGCGGAGACGGTCGGCTGAGACGGGCCGGGCCGCTGAGACGAGCCGGTCGGCTGAGACGGGCTCAGGCGGCCGAGGCGGGCCCGTAGATGGCCGTGTGGGGCCGGCATGCGGCCGCGGAGCAGACCGTACGGCCACACTCCCCCGGCCACGGCTCCCTTTGCCCGGCGACCGGTCGGGGCGCCGGGCCGGCCCGGGGCCGGGCATCCCCCGGCCGAGTCGGCACTCGCAGCGTCGGCACACGCCGCCCCGCGGTGTTCTGCCGCAACCGTCCGGTCCGGCGATGTCCGCTGTCGGGCAGCGTGCTTCGAGCTGCCAGGCGGTGCGGGCCCGTTCAGGGGAACCGGTGGCCGAAGGCGCGTGAGGGGGCCGGGAGTGGTCGAGGTCTTCAGCCGTGACCGTCGTACCCCTGCCGCTCATCGTGCCGATGCTCGCCACTCCCGGAGCCCTGCCGCCCGCCGCCCAGGACCAGAGGTGGGCGTACGAGACCAAGCAGGACGGCCAGCGGGTCATGGTCTATCTGCCCGGCGACGGCAGCCTGCTGCTGCGTGCCCGCTCGGGCGAGGACATCACCGCGGCCTATCCGGAACTGCGGCCGCTCGGGGGCGCGCTGGGGCCCACACCTGCGGTACTGGACGGCGAGGTGCTGGCCCTCGACGAACAGGGCCGGGCCGACTTCCAGTTGCTGCAGAGCCGCATGGGCCTGGCACACGCCCCCGCGCGGGCCGCACGCCGGGCCGCCCAGGTGCCGGTGCACCTGGTGCTGTTCGACGTGCCGTACTGCGAGGATTCCCAGCTGCGGCAACCGTACGTACGGCGGCGGGCCCGGCTGACCGAACTGGGCCTGGCCGGACCGTACTGGTCGACTCCGGGTGCGGTGACCGGACACGGCGCCGAGGCCCTCGCGGCGACCCGGGAGCACGGCCTGGAGGGTCTGGTGTGCAAGCGGCTGGATTCGGTGTACGAGCCCGGGGTGCGCTCGCGCGCATGGATCAAGATCCGGAACATGCGCGCCGAGGACGTGATCGTCGGCGGCTGGCTGCCCGGCAAGGGGCGGCTGAGCGGACTGCCCGGCGCGGTGCTGGTCGGTCAGCGCGACGCCATCGGCCGGCTGCGGTACGTCGGCGGGGTGGGCACCGGCTGGAGCGAGGCCGAGCGGAGGGAGCTGGCCGCGCTGCTGCGGGACACGGCGAGCGAACGGTGCCCCTTCGATCCGGTGCCGCGTGTCCCGGGCGCCCGCTGGGTGCTGCCCCGGCTGGTCGGCGAGGTCAGCTACAGCACCCGCACCCGGGCCGGCCTCCTGCGCCAGCCGTCCTGGCTGCGACTCCGACCGGACCTCACCCCGGAGGACTCCGCGGCGGACCTGCCGGTGGGCTTCGGCTGAGGAGACACGCCGACGCGCTGCCGCTCTCCTCCCAGCCGCCCGGGCACGATCACTGGACGGCACCCCAAGGTCAGCGGGGAGAAGTATCCGGCGTTCTTCGCGGGGCCCGGAATGGCGCCGTTCGGGGAGACCGTGGTGTTCGACCCGTTCCTGCACGAGATCGTGGAGGCCGAGCGGGTGGCCGACCCCGCCGAGCCGGTCCGGATCACCGGCCCACGGTCGATCCGCCCATGGGCCGGGACTCCAACTCCCGGTGGCGCACCGACTTCCCCAGTGGGCCCCGACCGGGCGTCGGGCCAAAGGGTCTATCGTGTCCCCATGTCCGTCCCGGAATTGATCCGAATCGTCTCCCGCGACTCCCCCATGGCCCTGGCTCAAGTCGAGCGGGTGCGCGCCGAGTTGGCCGTACTTCACCCCGGTGTGCGCACCGAGGTGGTGCCGGTGAAGACCACCGGCGACAAGTGGCTCGGCGATCTGTCCAAGGTCGAGGGCAAGGGGGCGTTCACCAAGGAGGTCGACGCGGCCCTGCTGGCCGGGGAGGCCGATCTCGCGGTGCACTGCGTCAAGGACGTGCCCGCAGACCGGCCGCTGCCCGCCGGGACGGTGTTCGCCGCCTTCCTGAAGCGGGACGACATCCGGGACGCGCTGGTTCACCCGGGCGGGCTCACCCTGGACGAACTGCCGGCCGGTACCCGGATCGGCACCTCCGCGGTGCGCCGGGTGGCCCAGCTGTCCGCCACGCACCCGCACCTGGAATGCGTGCCGTTCCGCGGCAACGCCAATCGCCGGCTGGAGAAGCTGGCCGCCGGGGACGCGGACGCGCTGCTGCTCGCCGTGTCCGGTCTGGAGCGGATCGGCCGGACGGACGTGATCAGCGAGGTGCTGTCGCCGGACGAGATGATGCCGCCGATCGGTGCGGGCATCCTCGCGCTGCAGTGCCGGGAGGACGACACCGATCTGATCGACGCCGTGAGCGGACTCGGTGACCCGGACACGCATCGCGAGGCGACCGCCGAGCGGATGTTCCTGCACGTGCTCCAGGGCCACTGCAACAGCCCCATCGCCGGGTACGCGCGCGTGGACCGCGGCGGGGAACTGTCCCTGCGTGCCTGTGTCTTCACCCCGGACGGCAAGACACGGCTGAACGCCCACGAGTGGGCGGGCCGGCTCGACCCTGCCACGCTCGGCACCTCGGTCGCGGTGGCGCTGCTGCGGCAGGGCGCGCGGGAGATCATCGACGGCATCCCGCACTGACCGCACTGACCACACCGGCCGTACTGACGGCACGGTCCGGCCCGGGGGTCGTACGACGGCTCCGTCTCGGACCTGCGGCGGGCCCGGTCGCCCGTGTCAGGCGGTGCCGGGCTCCGTCTGGTCCTTCAGGAAGGCGCTGACCTGGTGGGCGAGGCTGTGCTGCCCGGCGGACGCGGGGGCGGCCGCCGTGGTCGCCTCCAGTACGCCGATGCCGCCGGTCCACAGCCGGCGGTCGGCCCACTCGTCCTCCACCCGCAGCTGCACCTGCACGTCCACGTGGGTCAGGGCGGCCTCGGGGGCGGCGGCGTAGAGCACGACGGTGGCCCGGCGCAGCGGGTAGACGTCGAAGCCCTCGATGAACTGGGAGTTGCGCCAGTCGATGAACGCGCCCTCCCCGTCGGGGCCGACGCGGACGTCGATCTGGCCGTCCTCCAGGTGGATGCTGTAGGGCTGTGCGCCGCGGTTCTCGACCGTCACCCGGACGGTGAAGTACGTCAGCCCGACGGCGGCGTCGTCGCGTCCGCGCGGAGGCTCCGCGGCCTCCAGACGGTGGACGCGGACCCGCAGACCGGCATGCTCGTCGTACTCCTGCCAGTCCCCGACCACGTTCGGCTCGTACACAGTGCCCCTCTCGACCTCCGAGAGCTGCTGTCTATCTGTGCGCTGAGCGCACTGTCAAATGAGCGGAATGCGCTGTGGCCAGCGGGTTCGCCCGCTTTGATCGCTGATCAAGCGCTGCCCAGGAAGAATCCCCGCACGGCGGCTTCGGAGGGGGTACGGGTGCGTGCCACACATCACGTCCACAGGCAAGATCATCGGGCCAGGCGGCCGAGCAGTGAGGAGGCCGCGGCGATGCCGAGGGCGGCGGCCACCGCCAGGACGGCGAAGTCGGTGCCGAGGTGGGCGGGCGTGCCGAGGAGCAGGCCGCGCAGGGCGTCGACCTGGTAGCTCAGCGGGTTCACCTTGCTCACGGCCTGGAGCCAGCCCGGCATCACCGAGACGGGGTACAGGGCGTTGGAGCCGAAGAACAGCGGCATGGTGATGGCCTGCCCGAAGCCCATCAGCCGGTCGCGGCTGAGCACGATGCCGGCGATGGTCATCGACAGACAGGAGAAGAACGCGGAGGCGAGTACGACGGCGACGGCGACGCCGAGCAGCTTCAGCGGGTTCCAGGTGAGGGCCACGCCGAGCACGGCGGCGATGACGATCACGACGATCGCCTGGATCAGCGACTTCACCCCGGCGGCGAACGCCTTGCCGGTGATCAGTGCCGAGCGCGGGGTCGGGGTGACGAGGAGCTTGTTCAGGATGCCCGCGTCGCGTTCCCAGATGATCTGGATGCCATAGAAGATCGCGATGAACATCGCCGACTGGGCGATGATGCCGGGCGCCATGAAGTCGATGTACGGGATGCCGCCGGTGGGTATCGCCCGTATCCGGGTGAAGGTCTGGCCGAAGATCAGCAGCCACAGGGCGGGCTGGACCGCGCGGGTGTACAGCTCGGTGCGGTCGTGCCGCAGCTTCTGCAGCTCGACGGCGCACATGGCGACGACCCGGGCGGGCAGCAGCCGCCAGCCGGCGCGTGGCACCGGCGGGCTGAGCAGCAGGGCGGTGCCGCTGCCGGGGGTGCGGTCAGCCGACTCGGCGCGCGGTGCGGCGGGTGCTGCGGACATCGCGGAAACCTCCTCCGGAGTGGGCGTCGAGGCCGCTGCCGGCGACGTCGCGGAAGACGTCCTCCAGCGTGGGCAGGGTGTCGGTGCCCTGGCGTTCGGCGAGGCCGCGGCGCAGCTCGGCCGGGGTGCCGAGGGCGCGGATGCGGCCGCGGTGCATCAGGCCGACCCGGTCGCAGTACTGGTCGGCCTCGTCCATGTAGTGGGTGGTGACCAGGACCGTCATGCCGGTGGCGGCGCGGACGGCGTTGATGTGCTCCCAGACGCCGGTGCGGGCGATCGGGTCGAGCCCGATGGTCGGCTCGTCGAGGATCAGCAGACGGGGCGCGCTGACCAGCGCCTGCGCCAGCTCCAGGCGGCGGACCATGCCGCCGGAGTAGGTGCCGGCGAGCCGGTCGGCGGCGTCCGTGAGACCGACGGCGGCCAGCGCCTGGGCGACCCGTTCGGCGCGCTCGCGGCGGGGCACGTCGAAGACACGGGCGAACAGGGCGACGTTCTCCCGTCCGGTGAGCCCGCTGTCGGCGGACAGCTGCTGCGGGACGTAGCCGAGCAGCCGGCGCACCGCCATCCGTTCCCTGGCCGCGTCGTGCCCGAAGACACCCACCAGGCCGGCGGGGACGGGCAGCAAGGTGGTGATGCACCGGATCGCGGTGGTCTTCCCGGCACCGTTGGGCCCGAGCAGCCCGAACACCTCCCCCTCCCGGACGACCAGGTCGAGTCCGTCGACGGCACGGGTGTCGCCGAAGGCGTAGACGAGCCGGGTACAGCTGACGGCGTCGACGACGGGGGCGGCGGCGGCCGCGGGGCACGCGGCTTCGACGGCTGCATCGCCGGAGTCGGCGGATCCGGGGTCCGCACCGACGGTTCCGGCGGAGCGCGCGGCTGCGGCGGGGGCACCGGAAGCCTCAGCGGAGGTGCCGGGGGGCATGTCGGTACCGATGCCCTGAGCGGGTGCGTCGGCCCCCTCGGCGGACTCGGCGAACCGACCCACGGCTCCCGCGCAACCGACGCCCGCGGCGGACTCACCGAGAGCCCCGCTGGACGCGCCTGGGGCCACGCCGCCACCAACCGCCTCGGCGGGCGCGTCGACACCCTCGGCGAATTCGGGCAACGCGCCCATGATTCCGGCGGAACCAGCGGCTGCGGCAGGCGCATCGAAAGCCTCAGCGGACGCGCCCGAGGCCACGCCGCCACCAACCGCCTCGGCGGGTGCACCGGCGGCTGCCGCCGAGGCATCAGGGCTGTCGACGGCGTCCGCGGAGAAGCACGGGCTGCCGGCAGTGTCCCTGACGTTGTCAGGGGTACCGGCGGCACTCACGGAGGCCCCGGGAGCGTCGGCGGCACCCAGGGAGGCCCCGGCAGCGTCGGCGGCACTCACGGAGACCCCGGCAGCGTCGGCGGTGTCCACGGAGGCGCCCGGGTTGCCGGCAGTCTCCACGGGGGCGCGGGTGCCGGCCGTGGTGCTCGCTGCATCGCCGAGGCTGTCCGTGGTGCCGGCGGCGTCTGCGGGGGTTGCTGCGGTGTCCCTCGTCATGGCCTGCGGACCTCCGTCGTGATCGTCGGCCTCCGTCATGCTTCCTCGGTCTCCTCGTGCAGGCCGGCCGCCAGCCTGCGCAGCGCCGGCAGGGCGGCGCGCAGGGCCTCTCGGTCGGTGTCGTCGAGGCGGGAAACGTGCCGGCCGACCAGTTCGGCCCGGCGCCACTTCCAGTCGCCGAGCCGTTTCCCGGCGGCCGCGGTCAGCTGCAGCCGGGCCGCGCGCCGGTCGGCGGGGTCGGTCTCGCGGAGCAGATATCCGGCCCGGACCAGCTGGTTGACCAGGGTCGACACGGAGTTGCCGGCCAGGTGCAGCGTCCTCGCCGCGTCCGAGATGCCGATGCCGGGCCGGGACTCGACCAGCCGGAGCAGCTCCACCTCTGCACCGCGCAGCCGGGGCTCGCTCAGCCCGTCGCGCAGCCGCCGTCGGACCAGCCGCTGGATGCGCACCAGCGCGTCCGCCAGCTCCTCCGAAAGGGTCTCGGACTCCGTTGCCGCTCGCGGCACCGTCTCGGGTTCCACGCCAGAAGATTACCTCTGTGACAGAGATACTTCCCGCCAAGGGGAGGTCAAGGCCAGTCCGACCTTGCATCCCATTTGTACTTAATTGTTTTGTGATGTCCGGGACGGGGAAAGCGAAGGGCAGTGCTTCGGACCGGAGGCACGTCCGTGGGAGTCGGCACACAGCCGGACGCCCCGCTTTCCATTTTCCCGGTCCGAGCGCGCCTCCCACGGTGTCTGTACATCCAGCACCTGCTGAGAGAGGTGCGCACCATGCGTGTCACCGGCAGCACCACCTCCCATCCCCACGACGACGCCCCCGACACGGCGGACTCCTTCGAGCGGCTCGCGAAGCTGCCCGACGGCCCCGAGCGGCGGGCGCTGCGTGATGAACTGGTCCAGTTGTGGCTGCCCATGGCCGAGCGGATCGCCGTGCGGTTCCGCGGCCGTGGGGAGACCCTGGAGGACCTGTACCAGGTGGCCGCCCTCGGCCTGGTAAAGGCCGTCGACCACTACGACCCCGGACGTGGCCGTGCCTTCGAGGCGTACGCCGTGCCCACCATCACCGGCGAGATCAAGCGCCACTTCCGCGACCACATGTGGACCCTGCACGTGCCGCGCCGGGTGCAGGACCTGCGCAACCGGGTCCGCTCCGCCGGCAAGGAACTGGCCCAGAGCACCTCGGGGCGCCCGCCCACCGTGGCGGAGATCGCCGCCCACACACGGCTCACCGAGGACGAGGTCCGCACCGGCATGGAGGCCCTCGAGTGCTTCTCCGCACTGTCCCTGGACGCCGAGGTGGCCGGCACCGACGGCTACGCCCTCGGTGACTCCCTGGGCGGACCCGACCCCGGATACGACCTGGTGATCGACCGGACCGCCGTCAGGCCCTGTCTCGAGGCGCTGCCGGAACGCGAGCGCATCATCCTCTACCTGCGGTTCTTCCGCGGGATGACCCAGAGCCGGATCGCCCAGCAGCTGGGCATCTCGCAGATGCACGTCTCCCGGCTGCTCAGCAGCTGCTTCGACCGGCTGCGCGAGGAACTGCTCGCCGAGGCCCAGTGATTCACGCCGGCCCGCCGTACGGCCGGCACGCCCCCGGAACTCACTCCTCCAGGGTCCCGGGCACCTGAGTGGGACCGTACCGGTCCAAGGCGTCCTCCAGCTCCGCGCGGACGTCGGGGGGAATGTCGCCGCGGCGGCCCCAGATGAGGATCAGCTCCGCGATGTTGCGCAGCTTGATGTTGGTGTGCTGGGAGACCTCCCGCAGCACCTCCCAGCCCTCGTCCGGGGTCACCCTGCCCAGGGCCACCACCATCCCTATCGCCTGGTCGACGACCGCGTGGGAGACCACGGCCTCCTTCATCTGGTCCACCTCGGCCTGCAGCTCGGAGATCCGGTCGGGCTCGTTCGCTCCCATGCCCCCATCGTGCTCGCCGGCCTGCACCGATGCCACCGGGGGTACTCGGCAGGCATCCGCCCCCTTCCGGTTGGACACTGGTGCGAGAGCGGTGGCCGCCCGGCCCCGAGAGCAGGACGCGACTGACATGAACCACAACGCCCCCGTCAGTGGTGGACCGCGCAGACGAGACGTCGTCTCCACGCACTCCGTCTTCGGCGCCCCGTGCTGGGTGAGTCTGACCAGCCGTGACCTCGCGGCCACCCAGGACTTCTACTCGGCCGTCCTGGGCTGGCGCTGGCGCGGCGCGAAACTCGGCGAGCACTTCCGTATCGCGCTGGCGGACGGGGTGCCGGTGGCCGGGATCGCCGCCGTCGCGGCCATGTGGCAGATGGCCGTGGCCTGGACGCCGTACTTCGCCGTGCCGGACGCCGATGTGGCGGTGTCCCGGGTCCGCGAGCGCGGCGGTACGGCGGCCGTCGGACCGCTGTCCTTCCCGCCGGGCCGCGCCGCACTGCTCGCCGACCGGGACGGGGCCACCTTCGGCATCTGGCAGGGGGAGCTGGTCGCCAACTGGGAGGCATGGCGGCGGGCGGCACCCACGTCCATCCGGCTGCACACCCGCGACGCCTTCGACGCCGCGATGTTCTACGGCGAGATCCTCGGCTGGGCGTCCGGGCTGCCGGGCTGCTGCGAGGTGGAGTACGAGGCCGGTGAGGTGGTGCTGCGCAGCCAGGGCGACATCGTGGCGCGCATCGACTCGGGCGCGGTGGAGTCGGCGCCGGATCCCTCCGTCCGGCCGCACTGGCAGATCCACTTCGCCGTCGCGGACGTCCCGGGCTGCGCCCGGGCAGCGGAGAAGCACGGCGGCAGCGTGCTGAGCGAGGACGAGGACGAGGCGATCCTCCGCGACGCCGACGGGGCCCAGTTCACCGTGAATTCACGCCGGGTGCGCTGAGCGGGCCGTCTCCCGCGGACAGCCGCTCAGTGCGCCATGCGCGCCACCCGTGACGGGCGCGACAGCAGAACGAGACTGCGGGCCTCCGCGCGAAGCCTCGTGCCGGCCTTGCGTTCGCGTTCGTCGGGCATGCCGTCCGGGTCGGCGGTGTCGATCAGGGTCGTCCAGCGCTCGCCGAAGGTGCCGTCGGGCAGGCGGAAGTCGACCGGTTCCCAGTAGCCGTTGACGAGCAGCAGAAAGGAGTCGTCGACCATCCGGCGCCCCTGGGCGTCGCGTTCGGCGATGGCGTCACCGTTGAGGAACACCCCCACCGAGTGCGCGTCCCCGCGTTGCCAGTCCCGGGCGGTCATCTCACGGGCGTCGGGCCTGAGCCACATCAGGTCGGGCAGCGGCTGCCTGGCGTTGGTCGCGGTCTCGCCGCGGAAGAAGCGGCGCCGCCGTAGCACGGGGTGCCCGGCGCGCAGGGCGATCAGGTGCCGGGTGAACTCCGCGAGGGCCTGCTGCTCGTCCGTCAGCTCCCAGTCGATCCAGGAGATCTCATTGTCCTGGCAGTAGGCGTTGTTGTTGCCCTGCTGGGTGCGGCCGAGTTCGTCGCCGTGGCAGAGCATCGGGATGCCCTGCGAGAGCAGCAGCGTGGCCAGCAGGTTGCGCTGCTGCCGGGCGCGCAGTTCGAGGACGGCCGGGTCCTTGGTGGCGCCCTCCACGCCGCAGTTCCAGGACCGGTTGTGGCTCTCGCCGTCCCGGTTGTCCTCGCCGTTGGCCTCGTTGTGCTTGTCGTTGTACGACACCAGGTCGCGCAAGGTGAAACCGTCGTGCGCGGTGACGAAGTTGACGCTCGCGCGCGGTCGGCGCCTGCTGTGCTGGTACAGGTCGGAGGAGCCGGTCAGCCGGGAGGCGAACTCGCCGAGCGAGCCGGGCTCGGCCCGCCAGAAGTCCCGTACGGCGTCCCGGTACCTGCCGTTCCACTCCGACCACAGCGGCGGGAAGTTGCCGACCTGGTAGCCTCCCTCCCCCACGTCCCAGGGCTCGGCGATGAGCTTGACGCGGCTGATCACCGGGTCCTGCTGGATCAGGTCGAAGAACGCCGAGAGCCGGTCCACCTCGTGGAACTGCCGGGCCAGCGTGGCCGCGAGGTCGAAGCGGAAGCCGTCGACGTGCATCTCGGTGACCCAGTACCGCAGCGAGTCCATGATCAGCTGGAGTACGTAGGGGTGCCGCATCAGCAGGCTGTTTCCGGTGCCGGTGGTGTCGTAGTAGTGCGCCCAGTCGCCGTCGACCAGGCGGTAGTAGGACGCGTTGTCGATGCCGCGGAAGGACAGCGTGGGGCCCATCTCGTTGCCCTCGGCGGTGTGGTTGTAGACCACGTCGAGGATCACTTCGAGGCCGGCCGCGTGCAGCGCCTTCACCATGGCCTTGAACTCGTTGACCTGCTGGCCGAGGGTGCCGAAGGCGGCGTAGGCGTTGTGCGGGGCGAAGAAGCCGATGGTGTTGTAGCCCCAGTAGTTGGACAGGCCGCGGTCCTGGAGCACGCCGTCCTGCACGAACTGGTGCACGGGCATCAGTTCCACCGCGGTCACGCCGAGCGAGGTCAGGTGCTCGACGACGGCGGGATGGGCGAGCCCCGCGTAGGTGCCGCGCAAGCGCTCGGGGACGTCGGGGTGGCTTCGGGTCAGGCCGCTCACATGGGCCTCGTAGATCACCGAGTCCGCGTACGGCGTCCGGGGCGGACGGTCGTCGCCCCAGTCGAAGTACGGGTCGGTGACCACGCCCAGCATGGTGTGCCCGGCGCTGTCGGCGGGAGCGGGGCCGTCCGGGGCGCGCTCGTACAGCGAGGCGTGGTTGTCGATCCGGCCGTCCACGGCGCGGGCGTACGGGTCGAGCAGCAGCTTCGCCGGATTGCACCGGTGGCCGAGCGAGGGCTGCCAGGGGCCGTACAGCCGGTAGCCGTAGCGTTGGCCCGGCGCGATGCCGGGCAGGTAGGCGTGCCAGACGAATCCGTCGACCTCGTGCAGCCGGACGGGGGTCTGCTTGCCGGCATCGTCGACGAGGATCAGCTCTACCCGCTCGGCCACCTCGCTGAACAGGGCGAAGTTGGTGCCCTGTCCGTCGAAGGCGGCACCCAACGGGTAGGGCTGCCCACTCCACACGGGCAGCCCTTTCCTGGTCCTGCGGGCGGTCACCGGCTGCCCTCCAGGGCGTCGTACAGGCCGGTGGCCGGCACAGCGGTCGCCTCGTCCGGATCGGCGGCCGGCACGACCACCACATCATCCGGACCGGCAGCCGGCGCGGCGGTCGGCACGGGTGCCAGCGCGCCCAGCGCGTCGTCCATGGCGCCCGCCGGCGCGGCCAGCACCACGACCCGCTCCTCGCGCGGCACCTGCAGCCCCTGCTGCAGCGTCGGCTCGGGGGCGGTCGGCACCAGCGGGACGCGCTGACCGGCGCGGGCCCGCTGCGAGAACCAGATGATCTTGCTGCCGGTCTCCGAGGCGCAGCAGCCCCAGCCGTCGCTCATGGCGGCGATGTCCGCCAGGCAGGACCGCAGGTCCTGGTCGGGGCGCAGGTCCGGGTCGTCGTCGCCGAAGGCGGTGATGAGGTGCTGTCCGTTCCACCACATCTCGATCGACGTGTGCTTGTCGGAGGCGTGCTGGTCGATCGCCCGCAGCAGCAGTTCGGCGCCGCGGCAGACGGGGTCCGCGAGGTTCTCGAGGTCCCAGTAGCGGAGGTGGGCGGCCAGGATGCGGCTGACCTGACCCACCCGTTCCGGGCTGACTTCCACATCGAGGTGGTAGTAGCAGGGCACTGCGGTCTTCATCGTCGCTTGCTCCTCACCGGCGAAGCTCTCGCTCCCCTCGCCCGTCCGGGAGAGATCCCGGATGCCCGTCCGGGAGGGATCCCGGACACATAGCGTGAGCGCTGATCGCTTCTGAGTCACCTCCACGGTGACGGCGCTACGCCATTCGTGCAACACGAGGGTCCGACACGTTCCGTCGTTGAAGATCCAACAAGACGCTGCGTCGTCGTCCGTGCACCATAAGTGAAAGCCTCGATCGCCGTAACGGTGCCGTGCCCTTCCGCGCGCGGACACCACCCGACCGTCGGGAACGCGCCCAGTCGAGAGCGTGGAAGGTGAAGAGGGCAATGCTGCTACCCGCCAAGGCCGAAGTGGCCCGGGCGTTGCGGCGTTACCGGGCGTGGGAGCGCGTGATGCTCGCCTCGCCCCACGACCGCACGGTCCGGGCCACCTTCGAGGACTCGGGCTACACGCTGTGCGTACTGATGGGCAAACGCTGCGCCCGCGAGGCCGCGGACGCCGCCGAACGCTATCTGCGCACCAATCTGGTCACCTACCTGCGCGAGCAGGACGGACGGCCGCGGCCGCGTCGATCGGCCAGAAGAGCGCCGCCACCGGAGCGGCGTTCCACGACGCCAAGCCCCTGACCTGGCACCGTACAAGGCGTTCCCCCCGGGGCCGGCGTGAGTCGGCCCCTCTCGGATCGCGAAGCCGGGCCGGGTGCCCGGCTTCGCGCACGGCGGAGGTGAGATACATGCGCAGGACCCCGGCCATCGGCCGCGTCCCGGTACGTGACGTCCGGCCGGCCGTGGAGTGCGGCAGGCGCCCGGCGAAAGCGGTGGCCGGTGAGACCTTCCAGGTCACTGCCACCGTGTTCCGTGAAGGGCACGACGCCGTGGGCGCCAATGTGGTCCTGCGCGATCCGAAGGGCCGCCGTGGCCCGTGGACGCCGATGCGGGAGCTGTCCCCCGGCAGTGACCTGTGGGGTGCGGACGTCACCCCGGACGTGACGGGCCGCTGGACCTTCCGGGTGGAGGCGTGGAGCCATCCGCTGGCGACGTGGCGGCACACCGCCTCGGTCAAGGTGCCGACCGGGATCGACGTCGGGCTGGTGCTGGAGGAGGGCGCCGAGCTGTACGAGCGCGCGGCCGCCGGAGTGCCGAAGGGTCCGGAGCGAAACGTTGTCCTCGCCGCCGCACAGGCCCTGGGCGACGACGCCCTGCCGGTGCACGAGCGCCTGGAGTCGGCCCTGGCGCCGGAGGTGGACGCGCTGCTGACGCGCTATCCGTTGCGCGAGCTGGTCACCGCCTCCGACCCGATGCCGCTGCTGGTCGAGCGGGAGCGGGCGCTGTACGGCTCCTGGTACGAGTTCTTCCCGCGTTCCGAGGGCACGGCAGAACAGCCGCACGGCACCTTCCGTACGGCCGCGCGCCGGCTGAAGCCGATCGCGGACATGGGATTCGACGTCGTCTATCTGCCGCCCGTCCACCCCATCGGTACGACCTTCCGCAAGGGGCCCAACAACACGCTCACCGCCGGGCCGGAGGACGTGGGCGTGCCGTGGGCGATCGGCTCTCCCGAGGGCGGGCACGACGCCGTCCATCCCGACCTCGGCACGATCGAGGACTTCGACCACTTCGTGGGCGAGGCGCAGAAGCTGGGCCTCGAGGTCGCGCTGGACTTCGCGCTGCAGTGCTCGCCCGACCATCCGTGGGTGCACAAGCATCCGGAGTGGTTCCGTCATCGCCCCGACGGCACGATCGCCTACGCGGAGAACCCGCCGAAGAAGTACCAGGACATCTACCCGGTCGCCTTCGACGCGGACATGGACGGACTGGTCGCGGAGACGGTGCGCGTTCTGCGGCACTGGATGGGCCACGGGGTGCGCATCTTCCGGGTCGACAACCCGCACACCAAGCCGGTCGTCTTCTGGGAGCGGGTCATCGCCGAGGTCAACCGCAAGGACCCGGACGTGGTCTTCCTGGCCGAGGCGTTCACCCGGCCGGCGATGATGCACACCCTCGCCCAGATCGGCTTCCAGCAGTCCTACACCTATTTCACCTGGCGCAACAGCAAGCAGGAACTCACCGAGTACGCCGGCGAGTTGGCGGGTGAGGCAGCGGCCTACATGCGGCCGAACCTCTTCGCCAACACCCCGGACATCCTGCACGCCTACCTCCAGCACGGCGGACGCCCCGCCTTCGAGGTGCGGGCCGTGCTCGCCGCGACCCTCTCCCCCGCCTGGGGCATCTACAGCGGCTACGAGCTGTGCGAGAACACCCCGCTCAGGGAGGGCGGCGAGGAGTACCTCGACTCGGAGAAGTACCAGCTCAGAAGGCGGGACTGGGAGGGGGCGGCGCGCGCGGGCCGGACCATCGCGCCCCTCATCACCCGCCTCAACACCATCCGACGGCAGCACCCCGCGCTACAGCGCCTGCGGAATCTCCGCTTCCATCAGACCGACAACGATGCCGTGCTCGCCTACAGCAAGAGCACGGACGCGGACACGGTCATCGTGGTCGTCAATCTCGACCCGCACCACACCCAGGAGGCAACGGTCTCGTTGGACATGCCGCAACTCGGCCTGGACTGGAACTCCGCCCTGTCCGTGCACGACGAACTGACGGGTGAGACGTACCACTGGGGCAGGACCAACTACGTGCGCCTGACGCCCGGCAGCGCGCCGGCGCACGTGCTCCACGTCGGGCGATCGACGCCCCAGAACGGAGGGCCCGCAGCCTCATGACCGTCAACGAACCCGTACACGACACCTTCGAGGACACGCCGGCCAAGGACCGGGATCCGGAGTGGTTCAAGCGGGCCGTCTTCTACGAGGTCCTGGTCCGCTCCTTCCAGGACAGCAACGGCGACGGCATCGGCGACCTGAGGGGTCTGACCGCCAAGCTCGACTATCTGCAGTGGCTGGGGGTCGACTGTCTGTGGCTGCCGCCCTTCTTCAAGTCGCCGCTCAGGGACGGCGGTTACGACGTCTCCGACTACACCGCCGTGCTGCCCGAGTTCGGTGACCTGGCCGACTTCGTGGAGTTCGTGGACGCCGCCCACCAGCGCGGCATGCGCGTGATCATCGACTTCGTCATGAACCACACCAGCGACCAGCACCCGTGGTTCCAGGAGTCCCGCAAGAACCCCGACGGCCCCTACGGGGACTACTACATGTGGGCCGACGACGACAAGCAGTACGAGGACGCCCGGATCATCTTCGTCGACACCGAGGCCTCCAACTGGACCTTCGACCCGGTGCGCGGCCAGTACTACTTCCACCGCTTCTTCTCGCACCAGCCGGACCTCAACTACGAGAACCCGGCCGTGCAGGAGGAGATCCTGGCGGCGCTCAGGTTCTGGCTGGACCTCGGGATCGACGGCTACCGGCTCGACGCCGTCCCCTATCTCTACGCCGAGGAGGGCACCAACTGCGAGAACCTGCCGGCGACCCACGAGTTCCTCAGGCGGGTGCGCCGCGAGATCGACGCGATGTACCCGGACACCGTGCTGCTGGCGGAGGCCAACCAGTGGCCCGAGGACGTCGTCGACTACTTCGGCAACTACGCCTCCGGCGGCGACGAGTGCCACATGGCGTTCCACTTCCCCGTCATGCCGCGCATCTTCATGGCCGTACGCCGCGAGTCCCGCTACCCCGTCTCCGAGATCCTCGCCAAGACCCCCGCGATCCCCACCGGCTGCCAGTGGGGCGTCTTCCTGCGCAACCACGACGAGCTGACCCTGGAGATGGTCACCGACGAAGAGCGCGACTACATGTGGGCCGAATACGCCAAGGACCCACGGATGCGCGCCAACATCGGCATCAGGAGGCGGCTCGCGCCCCTGCTCGACAACGACCGCAACCAGATCGAACTGTTCACCGCCCTGCTGCTCGCGCTGCCCGGCTCACCGATCCTGTACTACGGCGACGAGATCGGCATGGGCGACAACATCTGGCTCGGCGACCGCGACGCCGTGCGCACCCCGATGCAGTGGACCCCCGACCGCAACGCCGGCTTCTCGACCTCCGATCCCGGACGCCTGTACCTGCCGACGATCATGGACCCGGTCTACGGCTACCAGGTCACCAACGTCGAGGCCTCGATGTCCTCGCCGTCGTCGCTGCTGCACTGGACCCGCCGCATGATCGAGATCCGCAAGCAGAACCCCGCCTTCGGACTCGGCTCGTTCACGGAACTGCAGTCCTCCAACCCGGCGGTCCTGGCGTTCTTGCGCGAGTACGGCGACGACCTCGTGCTGTGCGTCAACAACTTCTCCCGCTTCGCGCAGCCCACCGAACTCGACCTGCGGGCCTACGACGGCCGGCACCCGGTGGAGCTGATCGGCGGAGTGCGCTTCCCCGCCATCGGTGAACTTCCCTACCTGCTGACCCTGCAAGGCCACGGCTTCTACTGGTTCCGGCTCACCCGAGTCGCATCCCGCATCGGCCGCCGACGCTGAACGACCGGCGCCGAGGAAAGGACGCGTCACCATGCCGAAGACCATCACTGTCCGACCGAGAACGGCGGGCGGCCTCGACGGGCCCCTCGCCTCCCTCGGCGGGCTGCTGCGCCAATGGCTGCCCAGGCAACGCTGGTTCGCCGGCAAGGACCGGCCCGTCACCGATCTGTCGGTGCTCTCCCTGACCGAGCTGTTCCCGGGATGTCTGCATCTGCTGGTGCACGCCTCGCACGCGCCCGTGCCCACGCCGGGCGGCACTCCTCTGCCCGGTGACTGCTACCAGCTGCTGCTCGGCCTGCGCGAACACCTCGCCCCGCGACTGGAGCGGGCGTACATCGGGCGGGCCGAGGAAGGCCCGTTCGCCGGGCTCGCGGTCTACGACGCGCTGCACGACCCGCGCGCGGCGAGCCTGCTGCTGGAGCGGCTGCGACAGCCCGGCGCGGCCGGCCCGCTGCGCTTCCGGGCCGACCCCGCGGCCCGCGTGCCCGGCGGTCTGCCGCCGCGCCTGCTGGACGCCGAGCAGTCCAACTCCTCGATCGTGTACGGCGACGCGTACATCCTGAAGGTCTTCCGCCGGATCCAGCCGGGCGTCAACCCGGATCTGGAGGTGACGGCCGCGCTGGCCGCACAGGGGTGCACCCGGGTGCCGGCACCGGTGGCCTGGTTCGGTACGACCGCGCCGCAGCCGGCCACGCTGGGCGTGCTGCAGCCCTTTCTGCCGGACGCGACCGACGGCTGGACGCTGGCGCTGCGCGCGCTCGCCGCGGGTGACGAATTCACCGCCGAGGCCTGGGCGCTGGGCCGGGCCATGGCCGAGGTGCACCTCGCACTCGCCGAGGCCTTTCCGTCGGCCGGGCCGGGCGGCGAGAACGGCCGTACGGCCGAGGCGATGTGCGCACGGCTGGACGCGGCCGCGCACGCCGTACCGGGGCTGCTGCCCTTCGTGCCGGGGCTGCGGGCGGCGTTCGGAGCGCTCGCCACCTGCGACTCCGGGCCGCCGGCCCAGCGCATCCACGGCGATCTGCACCTCGGTCAGGTGCTGCAGGCCGGCCGTGACTGGTTCGTCATCGACTTCGAGGGCGAGCCGTCCCGGCCGCTCGCCGAGCGGCAGGCCCCGCACTCCCCGGTGCGGGACGTGGCGGGGATGCTGCGCTCCTTCGACTACGCGGCCCGGCAGCGCCGCCCCTGGCGACCCGAATGGGCGCGCCGCTGCCGGGAGGCGTTCTGCGCGGGCTACGCGGCCCGCGCCGGCTGGGATCCACGCAAGAAGCACGCGCTGCTGCGCGCGCACGAGACGGACAGGGCGGTGTACGAGGTGCTGTACGAGGCGAGACACCGGCCGGACTGGATGCCGGTACCGATGGCGGCGATCAAGCGGCTCGCCGTGTGGGGAGGATGACGTCATGGCTCTGCGCGACACCTCGCTCCCCGAGGCCGCCGGCCCCGCGCCGGCGCCGGCCCTGCCCCTCGACCCGGCCGATCGCGGCCGGCTGCTCGGCGGCGCCCATCACGATCCGCACGCCCTGCTCGGCGCCCACCCGGTCCCGGGCGGCATCCTGTTCCGGGCCCTGCGCCCGAACGCGCGCGTGGTGAGCGTGGTGGTCGACGGGATGCGCAGCCCGCTGCGCTCCGAGGGCGACGGTCTGTTCGCGGCCGTCCTGCCGTACCCGGAGATCCCGTCATACACGCTGCTGGCGACCTACGACGACGCCGAGCAGGAGGTGCACGACCCGTACCGTTTCCTGCCCGCCCTGGGCGAGCTGGACCTGCATCTGATCCGGGAGGGGCGGCACGAGCAGCTCTGGCAGGCGCTCGGCGCCGAGCCGATGACGCACCAGGGCGTGACCGGCACCCGCTTCACCGTGTGGGCGCCCAACGCCCAAGGGGTGCGGGTGGCCGGGGACTTCACGTACTGGGACGGCACCCAGTACCCTATGCGGTCGCTCGGCGCGTCCGGGGTGTGGGAGCTGTTCCTGCCCGGGATCGGCGAGGGCGCCCGCTACAAGTTCGAGATCACCTCGCGCTACGGCCACCGCTTCCTCAAGGCCGACCCGATGGCGCGGTGCACGGAGACGCCGCCGGACACCGCGTCGGTCGTCGCGGTCTCGCGGTACGAGTGGGGCGACGCGGAGTGGATGGCGCACCGGGGTGACACGCCCGTGCACCAGGCGCCGTTCTCCGTCTACGAGGTACACCTTCCGTCCTGGCGGCCAGGTTTGACGTACCGCCGGCTGGCGGAGGAACTCCCTGCCTACGTCAGGGAGATGGGCTTCACGCATGTCGAGCTGATGCCGGTCGCCGGGTATCCGTTCAGCGGCTCCTGGGGCTACCAGGTCACCTCCTACTACGCGCCGACGCCGCGCCTGGGCGCCCCGGACGACTTCAAGTACCTGGTGGACGCGCTGCACCGGGCCGGCATCGGCGTGATCATGGACTGGGTGCCGGCGCACTTCCCGAAGGACGACTGGGCGCTGGCCCGGTTCGACGGGGATCCGCTCTACGAGCCCGGGAACGCGACGCGCGCCGAGCACCCGGACTGGGGGACGTACGAGTTCGACTACGGCCGCACCGAGGTGCGCAACTTCCTCGTCGCCAACGCGGTGTACTGGTGCCAGGAGTTCCACATCGACGGGCTGCGGGTGGACGCCGTCGCCTCGATGCTCTACCTGGACTACTCGCGGGACTCCGGCCAGTGGCAGCCGAACGTGTTCGGCGGCCGGGAGGACCTGGACGCCGTCGCCTTCCTGCAGGAGATGAACGCCACCGTCTACCGGCGCTGTCCGGGCGTGGTGACCATCGCCGAGGAGTCCACCGCCTGGGACGGGGTGACCCGGCCGACGGACAGCGGCGGGCTCGGCTTCGGGCTGAAGTGGAACATGGGCTGGATGCACGACTCGCTCCAGTACGTCCAGAAGGAGCCGGTGCACCGCAAGTACCACCACAACGAGATGACCTTCTCGATGGTGTACGCCTACAGCGAGAACTATGTGCTGCCGATCTCCCACGACGAGGTGGTGCACGGCAAGCAGGCGCTGGTGTCGAAGATGCCGGGCGACTGGTGGCAGCGGCGGGCCAACCACCGCGCCTATCTGGGCTTCATGTGGGCCCATCCGGGCAAACAGCTGTTGTTCATGGGGCAGGAGTTCGCCCAGGGGGCGGAGTGGTCCGAGCCGCACGGCCCCGAGTGGTGGCTGCTCGGCGACGACTACCACTCGGCCGGGGACCACCGCGGCGTGCGGGACCTGGTACGGGATCTGAACACCGTGTACCGGGCGACGCCGGCGCTGTGGCAGCGGGACACCGACCCGGGCGGTTTCCGGTGGGTGCTGTGCGACGCGGCGGACGACAACGTCTTCGCGTTCCTGCGCTACGCCGCCGACGGCTCCCCGCTGCTCGCGGTGTCGAACTTCTCCCCGGTCGTCCGGCACGAGTACCGGCTGTGGGCCGGCGACGAGATCGCGGCCTGGCAGGAGGAGCTGAACACCGACGACGTCCGCTACGGCGGCAGCGGGGTCGGCGATGAGGGGCTGCTGAAGCCCGAGGACGGGTTCCTCAAGCTCACGTTGCCACCGCTCGCCACGGTCTGGCTGACGCCGGAGCGCTGAGAACCGCAGGTGTCGGCGGCCCGCCCAGGGGCAGTCGGGGGTCGTACGGAGCCTTGACTGCCCCTCGTGGCATGGACTCGGAAGGGTGGCACCACGTGCGCACCGTGGGAGTGGAGGAGGAGCTCCTTCTGGTCGACCCCGACAGCGGCGAACCGAAGGCGCTGGCGGCGGCCGTCCTCGCCCGGTTCGCCCATGACGATCCGGGCCAGAACGTCTTCGAGAAGGAGCTGTTCCGGCAGATGCTGGAGTTCGCCACGCATCCGCAGACCAACATGGCGGACCTCGGCGAGGAGATCGTGCGCTGCCGCAAGGAGGCGGCGCGGCACGCCGGGGAACTCGGCTGCGCGGTCGCGGCCCTGGCCACCTCTCCCCTGCCGGTCAGCCCCTCCCTCAGCGTGAACGAGCGGTACCAGTGGCTGGCCGAACACTACGGGATACCGACCTGGGAGCAGCTGGTGTGCGGCTGCCATGTGCATGTGTGCGTGGAGTCCGACGAGGAGGGCATCGCCGTCCTCGACCGGATCCGCCCGTGGCTCCCGGTACTGCGCGCGATGAGCGCGAACTCGCCGTTCTGGCAGGGAAAGGACACCAGCTACGCCAGCTACCGCAGCCGGGTGTGGAACCGCTGGCCGTCGGCCGGGCCGACCGAGCCGTTCGTGTCGGCCGAGCACTATCACCAGCGGGTGGCGGAGATGGTGGCCACCGGCACCCTGCTGGACGAGAGGATGGTCTACTTCGACGCCCGGCTGTCCGCCCGCTATCCCACCGTGGAGATCCGGGTGGCGGACGTGTGCCTGGGCGCGGACACGGCCGTCCTGATCGCGACGCTGACCCGCGCCCTCGTGGAGACGGCCGCACGACACTGGCGGGCGGGCCGACCGGCGCCCGGCCACAGCGTGAGCATGCTGCGGCTGGCCGACTGGCAGGCCGCCCGGTTCGGCCTGGAGGAGAACCTGCTGGATCCGGCGACCATGCGGCCCGGCCCCGCCGCGCAGGTGCTGCGGTCGCTGCTGGCGCACACCCGGGACGCCCTCGACGCCGTCGGTGACGCCGAGCGCGCCGAGCACGGCGTGGCGGAGCTGCTGCGGCGCGGCAACGGCGCACTCCAGCAGCGCCGGCTGCTGGAGCGGGCCGGCGACCTGCGGGGCGTCGTCACCGAGTGCGTACGGCACACCCAGGCCTGAGCACCCGGGGCCGAACGCCCCCGGGTGGCAGGGCCGAGCAACCGCTCAGACCATCAGCGACACGGCGTACGCCAGGAAGCCCGCCGCGACCAGGGCGACGACGATGAGGATCAGCGTCAGCGGCGCCACGGCCCAGCCGCGGGTCGGGTTGTGCGTCTCCTGGGGCCCGGCCTCGGGCATGCTGCTCTCGGCCGGCGGGGTCTCGCCGGGCGGTACCGAACCCCCGGGCTCCAGCCCGGTGGTCCGCTCGGGCTCCGGATCGGGGTTCACATGACTCATGTCTGCCGAGTCCCCAGGACACGCTCACATCATCAGCCGATCACGACTTCTCCGTTCCCGTCACCGAACGCGGTCCGCTGGGCTACATTCGAGCACCGCCGACACCGAGCCGGTCGGCGGTGTGACCCTCTGTACATCCAGGAGCAGCGCATGCGCGACGTCGCCCTCGCTCCCTCCGTTGCCCCGCCGCTCACCGGCGGCCTCGCCGACAGCGTCTTCGAGACCGCGGAGCGCAGTCCCACCCTGCCGGTGCTCGCGCACCGCGTGGACTCCGCCGCCACCGTGTGGCACGAGGTGACGGCCGTCGAGCTGCGCGACGAGGTGGTGGACCTGGCCAAGGGGCTGGTCGCCGCCGGGATCTCCCCCGGCCACCGGGTGGCCCTGATGTCCCGCACCCGCTACGAGTGGACGGTGTTCAGCCATGCGCTGTGGGCCGTGGGCGCCGAGGTCGTGCCGATCCATCCGGCCTCCTCGCGGGACCAGGTCGAGTGGATCCTGCGGGACGCCGGCTGTGTGGCCGTGGTCGTGGAGGACGAGCAGGGCGTCATGACCGTCGGCACGGTGTGCGCCGGGCTGCCGCGGCTGCGCCACGTCTGGCAGCTGGACGCGGGCGCGCTGCCCGAACTCGTCGGGCAGGGCACGGTCGTGCCGTACACCACGGTGGAGTCGCTGCGCCGGATCGTGCTGCCGGACGCCACGGCGGCGGTCGTGTACACCTCCGGCACGTCCGGCCGTCCCCAGGGCTGCGCCCTGAGCCACCGGAGCCTCGCCTATCCCTGCGACACCTACCTGGCCGGCTGGAAGCACACCGCGGCTCCGCCCGGCGAGCAGCCGTCCGTGCTGGCGTTTCTGCCGTTCTCCCATGTGTACGGCATCATGATCATGCTGGTGTGTGTGCGCGGCGGCGCCCTGATGGCGCACGAGCCGGAGCTGACCGGAGCGTCGCTGGCCTCGGCACTGACCACGTTCCGGCCGACGTATCTGTACGGCGTGCCGTCGGTGTTCGAGAAGCTCTACAAGAAGTTCCTGCAGGCGGCCGAACAGGCGGGCCGGGGTGCCCTGTTCGAGCGGGCCGCGCAGACCGCGCGGGACTTCGCCCAGGCACAGGAGCGCCACCGGCTGGGCACCGGACCGGGTCCCGGGTTCGAGCTGAGGCTGCAACACGCCCTGTACGAGCGGACGGTGTACCGCAGGCTGCGCGCGGCGCTCGGCGGACGGGTGGTGCGCGGCAGCTCCGGCGGTTCCTCGCTCAACCGCGAACTGACCCTGTTCTACGAGGGCATCGGGATGTTCGTCCACGACGGGTTCGGCCTCACCGAGTCCTCCGGCGGGATCACCATGCAGCCGCTCGGCCGGGAGAAGTCCGGTACGGTCGGCCGGCCGCTGCCGGGCACCGAGATCCAGGTGGCCGACGACGGGGAGATCCTGGTGCGCGGTCCGTCGGTGTTCCAGGGCTATGTCGGCGACGAGCCGGCGACTCGGGCCGCGCTGCGCGGCGGCTGGCTGGCCACCGGGGACATCGGACGGCTGGACTCCGAGGGCTATCTGACGATCACCGGGCGCAAGAAGGACGTCATCGTCACCCGCGGCGGCACCAGCGTCGCCCCGGCCCCGCTGGAGCAGCGGCTGCGCATGCATCCGCTGGTCCACCAGGCGGTCGTGATCGGCGACGACCAGCCCTGTGTCGGCGCCCTGATCACCCTGGACCCGGACTTCCTCGCGCACTGGCGCGCCGCCCTGGCGCTGCAGGGCGACAGTCCGGCCCGGGAGAGACGTGAG
Organism: Streptomyces sp. NPDC054783; assembly: GCF_053611725.1. Classification (NCBI taxonomy): domain Bacteria; kingdom Bacillati; phylum Actinomycetota; class Actinomycetes; order Kitasatosporales; family Streptomycetaceae; genus Streptomyces; species Streptomyces sp. NPDC054783. Next base: position 203,752 of record NZ_JBSHAY010000005.1, read on the forward strand.
GAGAACGCGCTGCGGGAGGAGATCGCGCGGGCCGTCGCCTCCGCCAACAGCGCCGTCTCCCGCGCGGAGTCCATCCGGGTCCACCGTGTGCTCCCGGAGCCGTTCGCCGCGGACAACGGACTGCTCACGCCGTCGTTGAAGCTGCGCCGTGACGCCATAGTGCGGCACTACGCCGCCGAGATCGACGCGATGTACCAGGCGCGGTCCCGGGCGGCGCGGGTCCCGCAGGAGCCGGCGGACTGGGACGAGCCCGACGACGTCTTCCGCTGACGCCCTCCCCCCAAAGGGCGCGTCCGACCGGAAGACGCGTCCGTCCGGACCACGGGGCCGGGGCGGACGGATATCCCGCCCGGCAGCGGGAACTCGCACGCACAGAATGAGATCAGCACCGACAGCCGTCCTGGTCGGAGGGCCTCGCCACGGGCCTGACCGCCCGGGACCGGGGAATGCGAGATGGCGACGGAGCCACGTGGGGACGACACACCGCCCTCGGAGGACGAGTACGAGCGCACCTTCTCCTTCGCGGGTGAGCTGCGCAACGTCACCGAGGCCCGGCTCGCCGCGGAGGAGTGGCTCTGCGCGCTCGCCACCCAGGCGCCGCCCGCCGCGCCCGAGTACTGGGACGACATACTGCTGGTCGTGACGGAGCTGGCCGCCAACGTGATCCAGTACGCGCCCGGGCCGTTCGGCCTGCGGATGCGCCGCACCTTCGACGGCGTGCACGTGACGATGCGCGACACGAGCACCACCAAGCCGGAACCGCGCCCCTTCCACCCCCGCACGGGCGGCGGCGGCATCGGCTGGCACCTGGTGCACACGCTGTGCACACAGGTCAGCGTCGTCGTCCACGACGCGGGCAAGGACATCCACGTGTTCCTGCCCTGGTGACCGCACTGGATGTGCGACGTGTATCTGTGCGACAACCGGTTACTCCAGCCGCAGCGGGGGCATGCTGGAGCCCACGCGTTCGTCTGCCTGCCGCACCCGGCTGGCGGAACGGCTCGGGGCACGGTGGGATCGAAGGTGGCGCGCGCCGAATCCAGGGCAAGCGAACGGCGTGGAGTCGGACCGCCTGGAGCCGCAGAAAGGGATGAACACCGTGACACGACCCAGGATCCTGGTGGTTGGCGCAGGCTTCGCCGGAGTCGGGTGCGTGCGCCGCCTGGAGCGCAAACTCGCCCCCGCCGAGGCCGACGTCACCCTGGTGACGCCGCAGTCCTACCAGCTGTATCTGCCCCTGCTGCCCCAGGTGGCCTCCGGCGTGCTCACGCCGCAGTCGATCGCCCTGAGCCTGCGCCGCAGCAAGAGGTACCGCACCCGGATCATCCCGGGTGGCGCGATCGGCGTGGACCTGAGGTCCAAGGTGTGCGTCGTTCGCACCATCACCGACAAGATCGTCAATGAACCCTACGACTACATCGTGCTGGCACCGGGCAGCGTGACCCGCACCTTCGACATCCCGGGGCTGACCGAGCACGCCTTCGGGCTGAAGACCCTGGCCGAGGCCGCCTACATCCGCGACCACGTCATCTCGCAGCTCGACCTCGCGGACGCCAGCGACGACCCTGCGGAGCGGGCCGCCCGGCTGCAGTTCGTGGTGGTCGGCGGCGGATACGCCGGCACCGAGACCGCCGCCTGTCTGCAACGGCTCACGCACGCCGCCGTACAGCGCTACCCGCGCCTGGACCCGGGCCTGATCAAGTGGCATCTGATCGACATCGCGCCCAAGCTGATGCCGGAACTGGGCGAGAAGCTCGGCCGCAGCGCGCAGGAGATCCTCAAGCGGCGTGGCATCGACGTGTCGCTGGGCGTGTCGATCGACAAGGCCGGCCCCGAGGAGGTCACCTTCACCGACGGCCGGGTGGTGCCGACGCACACGCTGATCTGGACGGCCGGCGTGGTCGCGAGCCCGCTGATCGGCACGCTCGGCGCGGAGACCGTGCGGGGCCGGCTGGCGGTCACCCCCGAGATGTGCCTGCCGGGCCACGACGGGGTGTTCGCGCTCGGCGACTCGGCCGCCGTGCCGGACCTGGCCAAGGGCGACGGCGCGGTGTGCCCGCCGACCGCGCAGCACGCCATGCGGCAGGGCAAGAGCGTCGCGGACAACGTCATCGCGACGCTGCGGGGCGCGCCGATGCAGCCGTACGTGCACCACGACCTCGGCCTCGTCGTCGACCTCGGCGGCAGGGACGCGGTGTCCAAGCCGCTCGGCGTCGAGCTGCGCGGAGTGGCTGCCCAGGCGGTGGCCCGCGGTTACCACTGGTCGGCACTGCGCACCAACGTCGCCAAGACCCGGGTGATGACCAACTGGCTGCTGAACGCGGTCGCCGGCGACGATTTCGTGCGCACCGGCTTCCAGGCCCGCAAGCCGGCCCGGCTGAAGGACTTCGAGTTCACCGACGCGTACCTGACGCCGGAACAGGTCCGGGCGCGGGTGCAGAGCGGGGCGGCGGAGAACCCGTGACACCGACCGGCAGGAGCTGATCCGTTCCGCGCTGCTGCCCCGGCCCGTGGGGCAACCGGTCAGGACCGTCGTGCGATGCTGGGTCGGAGATCGATTTCCGGCACGGGAGAGAGCGCGGCGGCGTGAGCACAGCGGGACGACCTGGGCGGGTACGGATGTGGGACCGCCTCGCGGCGTCCGATCCCGGGCTGCTCCGGCTCACCGCGGGAGCGCGCACGGTCACGGCGATCGCGCTCACCCTCGCCGTCCTGGCCGCCCTGCGGGTGCCGGTGCCCCAGCTGGTCGCCGGCGCCATGGCCGCGATGGTGGCGACCTTCGCCATCCGGGAGAAGCAGCGCGCGGCGCAGGCCGTGACCCTCGCGCTCGGCCTGCCGGTGGCGCTGGCGTCGGTGTCGCTGGGCACACTGCTGAACCAACGGGTCGTCGTCGGGGACCTGTTCTTCGTCGTCCTGATCTTCTGCGCGGTCTACGGCCGCCGGTTCGGCGACCGCGGCACGGCGCTCGGCCTGATCGGCTTCCAGGTCTACTTCCTCTCCCTGTTCGTGCGCGCGACCACCTCGGCGCTGCCCGCGCTGTGCGGGGTCGTCTGCGTGGCCTTCGCGTGCAGCGCCGCCGCGCGCTTCGTGCTGCTGCCGCAGACCCCGGCGGGCACCCTGGACCAGCTGCGGCGGGCGTTCCGCGCCCGGCTCGCGCAGCTGATCGCCGTCCAGGCCGAGTTGCTGGACGCCGGGCCGGACGACGTGGACAAGGTCCTGGACGATCTGCGTACCGCCACCGCGCGGCTGCACGAGACGGCACTGCTGATCCAGGGGCGGCTGGAGGACGGCGCCTCCGACCCGGCGGTGGCCCGGCTGCTGCAGCGCCGGGTCGCGGACGCCGAGATCGCCTCCGAGCGGCTCGGCCTGCTGCTGCTCACCGCGCGCAGCGCCGAGCGGACCGACACCCTCACCCTGCATCTGCCGGGCGCCGCGCTGCCCTACGGCGGGGAACTGCCGGTGCGGGACGAGGCGACGGAGGCGCTGCGCCGGGACCTGCAGGCGCTGCGGCTGCTGATGCTGCGGCCGGTCGGCGAGGCCCGGGGCACCGCTCTCGCCCAGGTGCGCAACCGGCTGCTCGGCTACCGCGAGGAGGAGAACCTGCCCAAGGCCTCGCCTGCCGTGCAGGACGTCTTCCGTGGGCTCGGTGAGGCCGCCCGGGCCTCGCTGGGTCTGCGGGTCGCGGTGGAAGGGCCGCAGGACGAGTCCGACGACACCCCGGCGACGGCCCGCTCGCGCGAGGAGCTGGACGCGGAGGACGCCGCGATCGAGGCGGGCGAGGAGGCCGAGGCGGAGGAGCCGGGGCCGAGCGGTCTGGAGCGGCCCACGACCCGCGCCGCGGTCCAGGTGGCCGTCGGCTCCGCACTGGCCATCGCGGGCGGCGAGCTGCTGTCCAGCCAGCGCTGGTACTGGGCGGTGCTGACCTGCTGGATCGTGTTCATCAACACCGCCTCGACCGGCGAGATCCTGGTCAAGGGCTACCGGCGGCTGCTGGGCACGGTGCTCGGCGTGGTGGCCGGCATCGGGCTGGCCGGTCTGGTCGGGCCCCACACGTGGACGGCGTTCGGCCTGGTGCTGGTGTTCATCTTCGCGATGTTCTACACCGCGCCCCTGTCGTACACGCTGATGTCGTTCTTCGTCACGGCGATGCTGGGCCTGCTGTACACGCTGCTGAACACCTACAGCATGGCGGTGCTGGTGCTGCGGGTGGAGGAGACGGCGCTCGGCGCGGCCTGCGGGGTGATCGCGGCGGCGGTGGTGCTGCCCGTGCACACCGACCGCCGTACGAACGACCTTCTCGGCACGGTCCTGAACCGGCTCGCCGAGGTCACCCGGGCCGCCGTGGACCAGTTGAGCGGCGGGGCCGGCGCCGATCTGGTGGAGCAGGCGCGCGATCTGGACCAGGCGCTGGCGGACCTTCGCGCGGCCACCCAGCCGCTGACCCATCCGATCACCCCGCTGCGCGCGCGCCGGGACACCGCCCGGTACGTGGTGGCGCTGCTGGAGACGTGCGCCTACCACGCGCGCTCGCTCGCGGCCACGGCCGAGCTGCTGCCGACGCACCCGTCGATCTCGGCGGATCCCCGGCTGCGCGGGGCGTGCAGGCGGATCGTGCACAACATCGAGGCGATCGCCGCGCATGTCGCGGACCCGCGTGCCACGGCGGAGATCGAGACCGGCTCCAGCATCGCCTCGATGCTGGAGCCGGGAACTCTGCGCACCCCGCGCTACGGCCGGGTCACCGACCGGGTGCTGCGCCATCTGCAGCGGCTGGACGAGGCGGTCTCCGGTCTGGCCCGGCCGCTGGGCGTCACCACGCGGGCGGACCGCCCGAAGAAGTGACGGGCCGTCGGCCGAGGACACCGTGACCCGGACCGCGCCGTCCACGTCACCGCCGGCGCAGGCTTCGATCAGCCGCTCGTGCAGTCCGGCGGAGCGGCACGAGCCGCCCTCGCCGAAGCGCTGCCGCTCCAAGCGGCGGATGAGCGGGGTGCAGCGGGCGACGGTGGCGGCGGCCGCACGGTTGCCGGCCGCCCGGACCAGCACGTCGGTCGAAGACTGGGGAACCTCACGCCGGGTCCGCCCACGCGCGCCGGCCCATGGCCTCGTCGCGGACGCGGGCGCAGCTGCGGCTGATCAGCCGGGAGACGTGCATCTGGGAGATGCCCAGGCGGTCGGCGATGCGGCTCTGTGTCATGTCCTCGAAGAACCGCATGTAGAGGATGGCCCGTTCCCGCTCGGGCAGCCGGCGCAGCCCCTCCTTGGCGGCCTCGCGGTCGACCACGACGTCGTACGAGGTGTCCGCCGCCCCGAGGGTGTCGGCGAGGCTGTAGCCGTCGTCCCCGGTGGACAGTTCGGCGTCCAGGGACAGGGTGCTGAAGCTCTCCAGTGCCTCCAAGCCGGCACCGACCTCGTCCTCACTGAGGCCCGTGTGGGCGGCGATGGCGGCGGTGGTGGGTTCGGGGCTGCCGGGGTGCTGGGCGAGCTCGCGACGGGCCACGCGCACCCGGTTGCGCAGTTCCTGCACCCGGCGCGGCACCCGCAGCGCCCACATCCGGTCCCGGAAGTGCCGCTTGACCTCGCCGGTGATGGTCGGTACGGCGTAGCTCTCGAAGGCACCGCGGGACGGGTCGAACCGGTCGACGGCCTTGACCAGCCCGAGCGCGGCCACCTGCCGCAGGTCCTCGACGGACTCGCCCCGGTCGCGGAAACGGCCGGCGATCCGGTGGGCCATGGGCAGCCAGGCGGCGACGAGTTCGTCGCGCACGGCGTCCCGCTCGGGGCCGTCCTCCAGCTCCGCCAGCCGGGCGAACAGTTCCGCGGTGTCGGGGGCGTCGTCATGGGGCCGCCGCGCGGGAGCGGCGGCGGAGTCCGTGGTGGGTGTGCCGGGGCGGCTTGTCGACATGTCGGTCAGCATGCGGAATCGCTCCTGAACGTGGATTCAGGGCGCACGGCCACAACGAGGTTTCGGGGCCGGGCCCGAACGGTGGTCAGGGTTCGCCGCGGGTCGGTCGCCGGGTCCACCGAGAGGGGGACCCAGGCCGTCGTACGGTTCCCGCTGGGCGCGCGCCTCCGGTCCGAAGCACGAGTTTCCGCCTGCCCCTCGCTCCGAGAGGCAAACACCGAGAGGGCGGAACTTCCCGGTACGGCTTCAGTGCAGCGGCACGACGGCCGTGATGCGCTTGCCCCCGCAGGGCAGCTGCGCGACCCGGATGTCCCGGGACAGCCGGCAGACGATGGGCCAGCCGCGGCCGCCGAGGCCGCGCTCGTCGACAGGTGGGGCGGCCACCGGCAGCTCGTCGCTGCGGTCGCTGACCGAGACCCGTACGGCGCCGGAGTCGACGGCGACGTCGAAGCCGGTGATGCCGCCGCCGTGCAGGATGGCGTTGGTGGTGAGCTCCGAGGTGACCAGCAGGGCGTCCGCCATGGCCGCCGCACCGCAGGAGGCGGCGCGGGCCCGGCACCGCTCGGCCACCGCGCGCTCCACGGTTCTACGGGCGTCGGCCGGTCGGCACGGCAGTCGGCGGCATGGATCCCGCAGCGTCGTGGAGCAGTTGGTCCGGTGCTTGTCGCGCATCCGTCCTCCCTGAGCGATGCCCGGCCTACCAGGGTTCCCCATTTCCGCATCACCTCTTTCAAAGGCGTCAAACACCGTCGGTGCCCGTGTCATCACCGCGGTCTCGCGGGTACCAGTCCGGTATGACCGATGTCGTGGACGCGGACGAATTGCTGCGGCGCATCCGGCGCGGCCGGGAACACGCGGCCGAGGAGGAACGGGCCTGGCGGGAGCGTGCACAGAGCCTGACGGCGACGGACCCGGAGGGGGCGCGGGAGGCGGCGGTCCGGGCGTGGGCGTTCGAGGCGGTGGCGCGGGTGCTGAATGAGATCGTCTGTCCGGGCGGGCCGCCGAGTACGGCCGAAGGTATGAAACAGGTCACGTGACCCGCTACTGATTGGTAGAACGGCCACCAGATGGTTTATCGTTCATACATACGTGATGCCGGAGGTGACCGGAACCGTCCTTCCTCCCTCTGTCGCGTCACCGCAGACGGCCCTGGCTGGTCTCCCCCGTCCAGCCAGGGCTTCTTGCTGTCCGGAACCGTCGGCCGGCTGGACACGCTCCGCGGAAATCCGCGTCCCTCGAGGTGCCCGGAGGGGCGGCAGCAGCTGAAATGGGCTTAGGGAAAGCACCCCCGGACCGCCTCGGCGAGGAGCCCCGCGCCATGACCAAAGCGATAAAACTGCTGACCGCCCTGCCCCAGGCACAGCGCGAACGCCTGATGGAACTGGCCAAGGAGGTCTCGTTCCCCGAGGACATGCGCATCTTCGAGGCGGGCGGCACCGCCGACCGGTTCTGGGTGATCCGTTCCGGCGCGGTCCACCTGGACCAGCAGGTCACCTCCCGGCAGCGGGTCACCGTGGCCACGCTCGGCGCGGGCGACATGCTCGGCTGGTCCTGGCTGTTCCCGCCGTACCGGTGGGACTTCGGCGCGGTCGCCTTCACCGACGTACGCGCCTACGAGTTCGACGGCCCCTCCGTGCTCGCCCTGTGCGTGGAGGACCCGCTGCTCGGCCTCTCGCTGGTCCGGACGGTGGCCGAGATCCTCGCCCACCGCCTGGAGACGACCCGGGGCAAGCTGATGGACCAGTACACGACCAAGCGACGCGGCGGCCTGCTGTAGCTCAGATCCGGTAGCGGCGCAGCGCCGGTACGGTGGCGGCCAGGGCCAGCATCACCACGACCACCAGGGCGCCGCCGCCGGCCACCGCGGCGCGCGGGCCGAAGGACGCGCCGGCCGTGCCGTGCAGGACGTCAGCCAGGCGCGGCCCGCCCGCGACGACCACCGTGAACACGCCCTGCATCCGGCCGCGCATCTCGTCGGTCGCGGCCGACAGGAGGATCGCGCCGCGGAACACCATCGAGACCATGTCGGCGACGCCGGCCGCGGCGAGGAAGGCCAGGGCCACCCAGAGGTTGCGGCTCAGTCCGAACCCGGCGATGGCCACGCCCCAGCCGACGACCGCCCCGATCACCATCCAGCCGTGCCGGCGGGCCCGCGAGAACACCCCGGAGAACAGGCCGCCGAGCACCGCGCCGACCGGGATGCCGGCGAACAGCACGCCGAGCGCGACGCCCTCGCCGTAGGAGTGGTACGTCTGCGCCGCGAGCTGCGGGAACAGGGCGCGGGGCATGCCGAGGACCATGGCGACGATGTCGGCGAGGAAGGACAGCAGCAGCACCTTGTGCCGGGAGATGTACCGGAACCCGGCGGCTATCTCGCGCACCCCGGCCCGGCGGGCGCCGGCCTCGACGAGCGGCGGCAGGGCGGGCAGCCGGAAGACGGCCCACACGGTCACGCACAGCGCCACGGCGTCGATGAGGTACAGCTCGGGCAGCCCGATGACCGGGATCAGCACACCGGCGAGCAGCGGCCCGGCGACCAGGCCGGTCTGCATGACCGTGGAGCCGAGCGCGTTGGCGGCGGGCAGCTGCTCGGCCGGGACCAGCCGGGCGATGGAGGCGTTGCGGGCCGGGGCGTTGAGGCCGAAGAACGCCTGCTGGCACGCGAGCAGCACCATGAGGACGGCGACGGAGTCCGTCCCCGTGACGGCCTGGGCCCAGAACAGCAGCGAGGTGACCGCGATACCGGTGTTGGTGACCAGCAGCAGCTTGCGGCGGTCCACGGTGTCGGCGACCGCGCCGCCCCACAGTGCGAACGCCACCATGGGCACAAGGCCGGCCAGGCTCGCGTAGCCGACCCACGCCGAGGAGTGCGTGACGTCGTAGATCTGCTTGGGCACGGCCACGGCGGTGAGCTGACTGCCGACGGCGGTGACGATGGTCGACGTCCACAGGCGGCGGTAGGCCGGGATGCCCAGCGGACGGGTGTCCATCGCCCAGCGGCGCCAGCCTCGCCTGGGCGGAGCCGCCGCGTCCGTCGCGGCGCCCGGTTCGGTGGTGCTGCTCTCGCTCGTGTCCACGGGTGTCCTGTTGCCGATAGAGATTGCTCGCTACATCTTTTCGATTCGAGAGCCTAACTATCTCAGCAACACCTGTGCACGCCGAAGGGGTCTGTTTCAGGACCCGGCGACGAGCGTGGCCCCCAGCGCCAGCATGGTGACGGCGACCAGGGCGTCCAGCACCCGCCACGCCGCCGGCCGGGCGAGGTGTCGGCCGAGCAGCCGGGCGCCGAAGCCGAGCGCGGCGAACCAGCACAGACTGGCGAGCGCGGCGCCGAGCCCGAAGGTCCAGCGCAGCGCGCCCCGGTCGGCGGCGAGGGAGCCGAGCAGGAACACGGTGTCCAGGTAGACGTGCGGGTTCAGCCAGGTCATCGCCAGACAGGTGAACACCGCCCGGCGCCGGGAACCCGCGGCCTGCCCCTCGGTGCTCAGTCCGGCCGGGCCCGGCCTCAGCACCCGGCGGGCGGCGAGGACGCCGTAGCAGAGCAGGAAGACACCGCCGACGATGCCGACCGCCCGTACCGCGCCCGGCCACGCCTCCACGACCGCCCCGACCCCGCCGACGCCGAGCGCGATGAGCACCGCGTCGGACAGGGCACAGATCCCCACCACGGCGAGGACGGCGTCCCGGCGCACCCCCTGCCGCAGGACGAAGGCGTTCTGGGCGCCGATGGCGACGATCAGGGAGAGGCCGGTGCCGAATCCGGCGGCCGCGGCGGTCAGGGCGTGGTTCATGCCTCGAACCTAGGAAGCCCAACCCCGCAAGTACAGCTAAAGTTTCTTACGTATCCTTAGCACTCGTGATGACAGAGCTTCCGCTGGAGCAGGTGCGGACCCTGCTCGCCGTGGTGGACGAGGGCACCTTCGACGCCGCCGCGGCAGTCCTGCACGTGACCCCGTCGGCGGTCAGCCAGCGGGTCAAGGCCCTCGAACAGCGCACCGGCCGGGTGCTGCTGCAGCGCACCAAACCGGTGCGGCCCACGGAGTCCGGCGCGGTGCTGGTGCGGTACGCCCGGCAGCTCGCCCGGCTGGCACGGGACGCCTGGGGCGAACTCGGACTGAGCGGCGCCGGGGAGCCGACCCGGGTGTCGGTGGCGGTGAACGCGGACTCGCTGGCGACCTGGTTCCTGCCGGCACTGACCCGGGTGGCGGGCCTCTGCTTCGAACTGCACCGGGAGGACGAGGACCACACGGCGGCCCTGTTGCGCGAGGGGCTGGTGATGGCGGCGGTGACCACGGCCGCCGATCCGGTGCCGGGCTGCACGGTCCGGCCGCTCGGCCGGATGCGGTATCTGCCGGTCGCCACACCGGAGTTCACCGCCAACCACCTGGGCGTGCGGCCGCTGCCGGAGGCACTGTGCGAGGCGCCCGTCGTGGTCTTCGACCGCAAGGACGACTTCCAGGACGCCTTCGTACGCCGGCTGGGCCGGGGCTCAGCCGGCCCGCTCAGACATCTCGTACCCACCTCGGAGGGCTTCCTGGACGCGGTCGCCGCCGGGCTCGGCTGGGGCATGGTGCCGGAGGTCCAGGCGCACCCGCTGCTGACGGAGGGCCGGTTGGTGCTCCTCGCGCCCGAGGAGTGGATGGACGTCACGCTGTACTGGCAGCAGTGGAAGCTGGACTCCCCCGCGCTGGCCGGACTGGCCGAGGCGGTGACGGCGACGGCGGCCGAGGCCCTGCGCCACTGACGGTCACGTCACGCTTTATCCGTTTCGCGCCCCTGGAAGGGCCCTGTGGAGTACGGTGGTCGGGCGGTGGCGCGGCGGACGGCGGTCCGGTCCCAGCCGGTTCCCGCCCCCAACTCCGCGCCCCCGGTGCCCGGTCGGGTACGGGTGCCCTCGGCCCGGTGGCCCGTCCGCCCCGTTCCCCGGCCCGTTGGACGCGTGCGGCACGCCCGAGGCCCCGCGCGCACCCGTGGCCGGATCGCGGTCGTCGCACCAACCCCTGTCGCACACGCCGTTTCACACCGCCCCGACCGGTCACCCGAACCCGCAGCACGCAATCGACAGGCACGGACGACTTCGATCGGATCCGGGAGACTTCCATGGACAACTGGCGCGACCACGCCGCGTGCCGTCACGAGGACCCCGACCTGTTCTTCCCCATCGGCACCACCGGTCCGGCGCACGTACAGACCCAACGGGCCAAGGCGGTCTGCGGCCGGTGCGCCGTCCGGGAGGAGTGCCTGGACTGGGCGCTGGGCACGGGCCAGGGCATCGGCATCTGGGGCGGGACGACCGAGCCGGAGCGCCGGGCACTGAGCCGCCGCACCCGTACCCGGCCGCGCTCCGGCTGACCCCGGCGCCCGCGGTCCGGGCCTCAGCGGCCACCGCGGCGCAGCGTCCCCCACTCCCGCTCCTGCCGGGCCATCTCCTTCTTCGCCGCGTCGATCACCTCGTCCGCGATCCAGCAGAGCGGCTCGGCATCGGTCACGAGCGGCTCGTTGTCGGGGCCCCGGCCGGCCTCCCGGCCGCGCAGGACCCAGGGACGTACGCCGGGCCCCTTGTCGTGCGGCAGGTGCGCGTAGTCGTACAGGCGGCGGGCCACCCACAGCTCCACCGACCGGTCCGCCCACCAGCTTTCGATGTCGAGCGGACTGGCGGACAGCCCGGGCAACGCCACGCCGGTGAGGTCGTCGGTGCTGGAGACCTCGGCGAGGTCGGCGCCCGGACCCCGGGACCAGCGGACGTACAGGCCCTGCTGCCTGTCCACCAGGCGGGCCACCTCGGCGAGCGTGGACACGACCGGCAGGTCCTGCGATGCGCTCATGGCAACACCTCCCTCGACGGCGCCGCACGACCGGAGTACCCCCCGGCGGGAGCCAGGAATCCCCGCCCCTTCAGGGTTCCTCGCGCGGCGGCTTCCGGGCGGGCAGCCGCAGGGTGAACACCGCGCCCGCGCCGGGCTCGCTCGTCGCCTCGGCCGTGCCTTCGTGGGCGGCCAGCAGATGGCGCACGATCGGCAGGCCCAGGCCGCTGCCGCCGGTGCGGCGGCTGCGGGACTTCTCGGCGCGCCAGAACCGGTCGAAGACGTGCGGCAGGTCCTCGGGCGCGATGCCCGTGCCGGTGTCGGTGACGGTCAGCACGACGTCGGCGCCGTCCCGGCGGGCGGCGAGCGTGACCGTGCCGTCGGCCGGGGTGTGCCGCAGCGCGTTGGAGACCAGGTTCCCGAGGGCCTGCCGCATCCGGACCGGGTCGGCGTCGAGCCAGGCCGCGGCGTCGGCCTCGGTGCGCAGGGCGACCCCGGCGGCTCTGGCTGCGACCCGGTGCGCGGCGGCCACCTGGTCCAGCAGATCGCCGGCGCGCAGCGGTTCGCGGTGCAGCCGCAGGGTGCCTGCGTCGGCGGCGGCGAGGTCCTGCAGGTCGTCGATGATCCGCTGCAGGACGAGCGCCTCCTCGTGCAGCGAGTCCAGCAGGGGCGGGTCGGGCTCGACGACTCCGTCGCGGACGACCTCCAGCCAGCCGCGGATGTTGGTGAGCGGGCTGCGCAGTTCGTGCGCGATGTCGCTGACCATCGCCTTGCGCTGGGCCTCCAGGCGGGCGCGGCGCTCCGTCAGGTCGTTGAAGGCCTCGGCGAGGATGCCGGTCTCGTCCCGGGTGGTCACTGGGACCCGTACGTGCAGTTCGGGCGGCTGCTGGGCGGCCTCTGTCAGCGCGCGCAGCGGCCGTACCAGCCGCGTGGCGACGAGGGCGGTCACGGCGACGGTGACGGCGAGGACCAGCCCGGCCGCGCCGATGACCTTGGCCTTGTTGGCCGGGGACATGTCGAAGCGGGAGGGGGTCTGGTCGCCGATGCCGAGGAACAGGTCGGCCACCGGGGCGACGTAGGGCTCCAGTTGGGTGCGCCGGGCGGTCAGGATGCAGTGCTGGGCGGCCCGCGCCGTCGCCTTCTTGCCGGCGCCGGCGTACTTGGCGAAGAGGTAGCCGCCGCCGAGGGGGTCCTTGCCGCTGGGGTCGAAGGTGAGGAAGAGCTGCCCGCCGAAGTCCAGGCCGGCCTGTTTCAGGCACGGCCGGGCAAGGTCGGTGAGGTCGGCCAGGGCCTTGTGTTCCGTCGGTGTGGGCGTGTTGAGCAGTCCGTCCTCGCAGACCGCCGCGCCGTAGCCGGTCGGGTCGGTGCCGTCCGGGAGTCTGACGACGGGTCGCCCGCTCGCCGTGCGGACGATGCCGGCCTGGAGGCCGTAGCGCTCGTAGCACTGCCTGCGTCTGGCTGCCAGCGCGTCCAGCTTCGCGCGTTCCTGCGCGGGAAGCCGGTAGGGGCCGACCACGCGCGGGTCGATGCCGCTGAGCTGCGCGCCGGTCTCGCTGTAGGTGTCGGTGCGCAGCGGGTCGACGGTGGCGGCGGGCCGGGGCGGCAGCGGGGTGCCGCGGGGCGCGGAGTCGGCGACGAGGGTGCGGTCGGCGGTGGTGAGCGCGATCCGGCGCCCGGTCTCGGCGGCCAGTTGCCGGACGGTGCGGCGGACCTCCGTCCAGTCGGAGTGGGTGGCGGCGTACCCGCTGAGCCGGGCCAGGATGCTGTTGTCGGCCGCGAGGTCCTGGCCCTGTTCCTCCTTCAGGGCGCTGGTGGTGGTGGTCACCGCGAGCCAGGCGGTGGCGGCCACCGAGCAGACGGCGATCAGGGCGGAGACGGACAGCAGCCGGACGAGAAGCCGTTTGCGCAGCGGGATCCGCCGCCTCACGGACGCCTGCCGGCCTGCGCCGCCCTGCCCGCTCCTTCCGCGCAGCCCGGGCGTGCCCGGCCGGACCCGGAGCAGCCGGCGCCTCACGAATGCCTCCGCCCGACTCGAACCCGCCGGCGCCTCACGGGTACGTCCGCCCCTCCCGGACCCGCCGACAGCTCACGGCGCCTCCACCCGTCCCGGACCCGCCCTCGACTCACGGACACCTCCGCCACCCCGGACCCCACCGACACCCCACGGCACCCCCGCCCAACCCGGACCCGCCGACAGCTCACAGCATCTCGTCTCGAAGCCGCCGGCATCGCAGGGGCACCGCCCACCCGGCGCGCACGTGCCCCGGTACGCACGCCGCCACCCGGCGCGCACACGCCCGCGCCGTACGCGCGTGTCCCACCTCCGGCCGGCGCACGTCTCGCCGGTGCTGCCCCCGCGCCTCACGGACGGGCGCCGCTCAGCTTGTAGCCGACGCCGAACACGGTCAGCAGCCGTACCGGGCGGCGCGGGTCGGTCTCGATCTTGCGGCGCAGGTTCATGATGTGGACGTCGACGGCCCGCTCGGTGGAGGCCCGGTCGAAGCCGCGGGTGCACTGCAGCAACTGCCGCCGGGTGAACACCCGTTCCGGTTCCGCGGCCATGGCCAGCAGGATCTGGAACTCGGCGGGCGTACAGTCCACGACCGCGCCGTCGCAGCGCACCTCGTGCCGTACGGGGTCGACGCCGATCCCGGCGGCCCGTACCACCGGGTCGTCGTCCCGGGTGCCGAGGCCGCGTCCGCTGCGCCTGAGGACCGTACGGATGCGGGCCATGAGCTCGCGCGGGCTGTACGGCTTGGTCATGTAGTCGTCGGCGCCCAGTTCGAGGCCGAGCAGCACATCGTCCTCGGCGGAGCGGGCGGTGAGCATGACCACCGGGATGTCCGGGTCCCCGCCGCCGCGCAGTGCCCGGCACACGCCGAAGCCGTCGACGACCGGGAGCATCAGGTCCAGGACGACGAGGTCGGGCCTGAGGCTGCGGGCGGCCTCCAGCGCGGCGGCGCCGTCGTGCACCACCGTGGCGGTGTGTCCCTCGGCCAGCAGGGTGCGGCGGATCAGTTCGGCCTGCTTCTCGTCGTCCTCGGCGACCAGTACATGTGCGCACACAGGTTCGGATCCTAGGCGGCTCAGGCGGCGAGGAAGTCGGCGTACCCCATGACCACGACCGGATGCCGGTGCGGGTCGAGGGTGCGCAGCAGTTCCCTCATGTGGGCCTTGGCGACACTGACACAGCCGTGCGTGGGACCGCCGTGGTCGACGTGCAGCCATACTCCGCCGCCGCGTTTCGGGCCGAGCGGCCGGGTCCAGTCCAGCGGGGAGGTGCCGGGCTTGCGGTTGTAGTCGATGGCGATGACGTAGTCGAAGCATCCCTCGAGCGGTTCGCCCTCGAAGCCGGTGCCGGGCGAGTGGAAGCCGCCGGAGCGGTGGTACGGCAGATTGCTGCCGGGGTCCGGGAGCAGGCCGCCGGCGTCGGAGAGGGTGTAGACGCCGAGCGGGGAGCGCAGGTCGCCGAGCACGTGGTGGGCGCTCCAGCCGCGCAGCGCGTTGTCGCCGGGCCAGGCGGGGCCGGCCTGCCAGCCGGCGTCGGTGCGTTGGTGCAGGACGACCGTACAGAGCGGGGAGTCCTTCCCGCGCCCGGCGACGACGACGGCCTGCTCGCACCGCTCGGGTACCGCCGCCGATATGACGGGGCCGAGGCCGGGTATGCCGTGGGAGGCCTGCTCCGCCTGTATCCCGGGGGTGACGGTGGGTGCCGGGCGGGTGGGGGGTGTCCGGCGCTCGGTCGCCTCGGCTCCGCCGCCGCAGCCGGTGAGCAGCAGCGGGGAGGCGAGGAGGGCGACGGCAGTTCTGCGATGGATCATGGTGCCGACCCTGGCCGACACTTGTTGGGAACCGGTCAGGATTCAGGCGCTGTTCGGCTTGCCCTTCATGAACAGCCAGGTGTGGAACAGCCCGTCCAGCCGCTTCCCCGAGATCCGCTCGGCCAGCCCCGTGAACTGTGCCGTCGTACCGTGGCCGCCGCGGTGGCCTGCCGTCCAGGCGCGCAGGATCCGGAAGAAGTCCCGGTCGCCGACGGCCTTGCGCAGTGCGTGGAGGGTCATGGCGCCGCGGGCGTAGACGGGCGTGTCGAAGATGTTCCGGCCGCTGCCCGGGTCGCCGGGCGGGAAGGCCCACAGGTGGTCGTTCGCCGGGCGGGCGTAGAGGGCGTCGAAGGTCTTCTGGGCGCTGTCGCCGCCGTGCTGCTCGGCGTACAGCCACTCGGCGTAGGTGGCGAAGCCCTCGTTGAGCCAGATGTCCTTCCAGGCGGTCAGGGAGACGGAGTCGCCGAACCACTGGTGGGCGTTCTCGTGGACGAGGGTGCTGAGGTCGGGCGCGGAGTCGTAGAGCGGCCGGGTCTGGGTCTCCAGGGCGTAGCCGACGTCCGGGGCGTGGTCGACGATCGACCCGGCGGAGCGGAACGGATACGGCCCGAACAGCTTGCTCTCCCAGGCGAGTACGGACGGCAGCTTCTTCAGCACCGGTGCGGCCGCGCGCGCCTCGCGCGGGTCGACGGCGTTGTACACCCGGATGCCGTCGTGGGTGGTGAACTGCTCGACCTTGAACTTTCCGATGGTGACGGTGGCCAGGTAGGCGGCCGTCGGCTCGGTCTCGCGCCAGTGGAAGGTCGTGCGGCCGTGCTCGGTGCGCCGTCCGAGCAGCACGCCGCCGGCTACGGCCGTGCGTCCCTCAGGGACGGAGACGGTGATGTCGTACGACGACTTGTCCCTGGGGTGGCTGTTGGCCGGGAACCAGGTCATCGCCCCCTGTGGCTCGCCGGCGACGAAGGCACCGTCGTCGGTGGGGATCCAGCCGTCCGCGCTGCCGTCGGGGTCGGTGACCGGCTTCGGGGTGCCGTCGTAGGTGACGGTGACCCGGAAGTCCCGGCCCGCGCGCAGGGTGCGGCGCGGGGTGACGACGAGTTCCTGGCCGGCGCGCCGGAAGGCGGCGGGCGTGCCGTCGACGGTGACGCCGGTGACCTTCAGCCCCTTCAGGTCGAGGTCGAAGCGGCTGAGGTTCTGGGTGGCGCAGGCGGAGAGGACGGCGCGGCCGTCGAGGTGCCGGGAGGAGGTGTCGTAACGGAGCGTCAGGCCGTAGTGCCGGACGTGGTAGCCACCGTTGCCGCTGAGCGGGAAGTAGGGGTCGCCCGCGCCGGACGCGCCGGCCGTGCCCGCCGGCGTCGGTCCGGTGGCGCCGAGGAGTGCCGCGAGGGCGGCGGGGACGGTGGCGAGGACCGCCCCGCGGCGCAGGACGGCGGTTGGGCGCCGGGCGGGCTGTCTGCCAAGTGGCGTCACGGGCACTCCTCGGGGGGTGGCTGGTGATCGGCTGGCCGACAGACTAGGGGCGCCGGTGGTCCGGTCTCCCTCTCATTCTGGTCAAGTCTCGCCGCATCGCCGCTCGGCGCATTGGTCGTCGGCGGGTTAGGCTCGCGGAACCGTCCGCCGCCGAGGGAGGAGTGAGGACCGTGAGCGTGCGCGTGCGCCGGATCTACGACCCGCCCGAGCCCGACGACGGCCTGCGCGTGCTGGTCGACCGGCTGTGGCCGCGCGGCCTCGCCAAGGACGCGGCCCGGGTGGACGAGTGGCCGAAGGGGCTCACGCCGTCCACCGAGCTGCGCAAGTGGTTCCACGGGGGCGGCTCGTACGAGGAGTTCAGGAGCCGCTACGAGGCGGAGCTCGACGCTCCGGAGGCCGCCGCACTCCTCGACGGCCTGCGCACGACGGCCCGCAGCGGGCGCATGACCCTGCTCACCGCGTCCAAGACGCCGGAGCAGAGCCACGCGCAGGTCCTGCTGGAGCTGCTGAAGGGCTGAGGTCAGCCCGTGTGCCGGGCGGCGTGCCGGCCCGCGGCCCGCCCGGAGAACAGGCAGCCGCCGAGGAAGGTGCCCTCCAGCGCGTTGTAGCCGTGCACACCGCCGCCGCCGAAGCCGGCCACCTCGCCCGCCGCGTACAGTCCCTCGACCGGCGTGCCGTCGGCAGCCAGGGCGCGGGAGTCGAGGTCGGTCTGGATGCCGCCGAGGGTCTTGCGGGTGAGGATGTGCAGCCGGACGCCGATGAGGGGGCCCGCGGCGGGGTCGAGGATGCGGTGCGGGGAGGCGACCCGGCCGAGCCGGTCCCCGATGTAGCGGCGGGCGTTGTGGATGCCCTGGACCTGGGAGTCCTTGCTGTAGGGGTTGGCCATCTGCAGGTCACGGGCCTCGATCTGGCGGCGCACCTCACCGGCGTCCAGCAGCGGTTTGTCGGTCAGCGCGTTCATCTTGCCGACCAGTTGCTCCAGGTTGCCCGCGGTCACGAAGTCCGCGCCCTTGTCGAGGAAGGCCCTGACCGGTGCGGGCGCGCCCTTGCCGAGCAGCCGGTCGCGCAGCACGGCCTTGCGGTCCTTGGCGGTGATGTCGGGGTTCTGCTCGGAGCCGGAGAGCGCGAACTCCTTCTCGATGATCTTCCTGGTGAGAATGAACCAGGAGTGGTCGTATCCGGCGATGTCCTCGGTGGTCCGCAGGTACTTGAGGGTGCTGAGGGTGTCGTAGCCCGGCAGGCAGGGGTCGGGCAGGCGGCGGCCGAGGGCGTCCAGCCAGATGGAGGACGGGCCGGGCAGGATGCGGATGCCGTGGCCGGGCCAGATCGGGTCCCAGTTCTGCAGGCCCTCGGTGTAGTGCCACATCCGGTCGCGGTTGACCAGGCGGACGCCGGCCTCGGCGCTGATGTCGAGCATCCGGCCGTCGACGTAGGCGGGGACGCCGGTGACCATCTCGGCCGGCGGGGTGCCGAGCCGCGCGGGCCAGTACCGGCGGACGATGTCGTGGTCGGCGCCGATGCCGCCGGAGGTGACGACGACCGCCTGGGCGGTGAGTTCGAAGTCGCCGACGCGGTCGCGGCTGGAGGCGACACCGCGCGGCGAGCGGTCCTCGGCGAGGACGGTGCCGCGCACTCCGCGTGCCGTGCCGTCCTCGATGACCAGCTCGTCGACCTGGTGGCGGTGGTAGAAGGTCAGCAGCCCGTCCCGGGCGGCCTGGCGGGCGTGGCGGACGAAGGGCTCGACCACACCGGTGCCGGTGCCCCAGGCTATGTGGAAGCGGGGTACCGAGTTGCCGTGCCCGCCCGCCCTGAGGTCGCCGCGCTCGGCCCAGCCGACGGTCGGCAGCAGTTCGATGCCGTGCCCCTTGAGCCAGGACCGCTTCTCGCCGGCCGCGAACTCGACGTAGGCGCGGGCCCAGCGCACCGCCCAGGAGTCCTCGTCGTCGAGCCGGTCGAAGCGCGCGCTGCCCTGCCAGTCGCTCCAGGCGAGGTCGAAGGAGTCCTTGATGCCGAGGCGGCGCTGCTCGGGCGAGTCGACGAGGAAGAGCCCGCCGAAGGACCAGAACGCCTGTCCGCCGAGGTTGGCGGCGTTCTCCTGGTCGACCAGGGCCACCCGGCGGCCCCGGCTGGTGAGCTCGTGCGCCGCGACCAGGCCGGCGAGGCCCGCTCCGACGACGATGACGTCAGCGTCCATCGTGACTGTGTCCTTCCTGACGGTCCTCATGCGGGGGTGGTGGTCGTACGGGGTCATGCGGGGGTGGTGGTCGTACGGGGTCATGCGAGGGTGGTGGTCGTACGGGGTCATGCGGGGGTGGTGGTCGTACGGGGTCATGCGGGGGTGGTCCCGCCGGGGTCGTGCGGCGTGCGGCTGCCGTCCGTGAGGAGGGCGGTGAGCAGCTGCCCCAGCCAGGCCCGGGCGGCGTCGACGTCCTTGTCCAGCAGCAGCTGGACGGTGACGCCGTCGTACGCGGCTACCACGGCGTGCGCCGCGCCGTCCACGTCGCCGAGCACGGCGGGCAGTTCGGTGTGGCCGCGGGCCCGGAACAGCCGGTCGGAGATCGCCTCACGGAGCCGGGCGCGGTGGTCGAGGAGGGCCCGGGCGGTCTCCGGGTCGCGGGCGGCGTGCACCAGGAAGTCGGTCTTGACCAGCAGCCAGTCGACGTCGAGGAGGAGCACCTCGGTGACCCGGTCCACGGCCGTCGGCACGTCGAGTCCGGGCCCGTCCTGGGCTAGCGCCTGGGTCACCTGGGAGGCGATCAGGTCGGCGCGCTCCCGGTAGAGCGCGAAGAACAGCTCGTCCAGCGTGGCGAAGTTCGAGTAGAAGGCGCCGCGGCTGAAGCCCGCGGCCTCGCAGACCTCCTCGATGGAGACCCGCCCGAATCCCTTGGCCGCGAACACCTCGAACGCGGCCTGAAGCAACCTGGCCCGGGTGCGGACCCGGCGCCGGGTGACGCGCTTGGCCGTCTCCTCCATGGCAGCCACCTCCCCGTTCGATACGCGAATGTATCGGATACACCGATGTATCGAAAGTGGGAGCCCCGCCCCGCAAGCAAAGGGAACACATTTTCGATTAAGGAGTACGCTGGACCCATGCCTACGCACCTCCAGGGCTCCCTGTTCGACCAGACCGACGAGCTGCGGCTCGGCGCGCTCGACGGGCTGCGCCGGACCGAGCCGGGCGCCGGCGCCTGGATCGACGTGCTGCCGGGCTGGCTGAGCGGCGCCGACGCCCTGTTCGAGAAGCTGGCGGCGGACGTGCCGTGGCGGGCGGAGCGCCGCAAGATGTACGACAACGTGGTGGCCGTACCGCGCCTGCTGGCCTTCTACGCGGCGCACGACCCGCTCCCCCATCCGGTGCTGGACGAGGCACGCGGCGCCCTGTCCCGGCACTACGCCGGGGAACTGGGCGAGCCGTTCACCACCGCCGGGCTGTGCTTCTACCGCGACGGCCGGGACAGCGTGGCCTGGCACGGGGACCGGATCGGGCGGGGTGCCCGGGAGGACACGATGGTCGCGATCCTGTCCGTCGGCACACCCCGTGACCTGCTGCTGCGCCCGGCGGGCGGAGGCGGTACGACGCTGCGGCGGCCGCTCGGGCACGGCGACCTGATCGTGATGGGCGGCTCCTGCCAGCGGACCTGGGAACACTGCGTGCCGAAGACGGCCAGGGCCGCGGGGCCGCGCATCAGCATCCAGTTCCGTCCGCACGGCGTGCACTGACGCGACCCGACGCTGCGGAGCACCGGCACATCTGGTTGGCTGTCCCCGACGGTCAGCCGCACAGGGCTCGGGGAGATCATGCGGGCAGAGGTACACCAAGTCGCCGACGGCATCCATCTGGTGCACGGCAGCCACGTCAACTGGGTGATCCTCAAGGACGGGGACGCCGTCACCCTGGTGGACACCGGCTATCCGGGAGACCGTGAGGGAGTCCTCTCGTCCCTGGCGGAAGTGGGCAGTTCACCGGAGGCGGTCGCCGCCGTGCTGATCACCCACGCGCACAACGACCACCTGGGCTCGGCCGAGTACCTGCGCGCGACCCACGGCACCCCCGTGTACCTGCACCCGGCCGAAGTGCCCCACGCACGCCGGGAGTTCCTGCACCAGGCCTCCCTCGGCGACGTGGTGCGCAACGCCTGGCGGCCGGGCGTCGTGCCCTGGGCGGCCCATGTGATCCGCCTGGGCGGCACCGAGCACAACCCCGTCACCGCCCCCGAGCCGTTCCCCGGGGAGGGCCCGCTGGACCTGCCCGGCCGCCCCGTGCCCGTGCACACCCCGGGCCACACCGACGGCCACTGCGTCTACCACCTTCCCGAGGCGGGCATCGTCATCTCCGGCGACACCCTGGCCACCGGGCACGCGACCTCACGGGTCAAGGGCCCGCAGATCCTGCTCGACTTCTTCCACCACGAGCGCGCCGGTGTCCTGGCCTCCCTCGAGACGATCGGCGCGCTCGACGGCGACACCCTGTTGCCGGGGCACGGGCCGGTGCACCGCGGCTCGGTGCGCGCGGCGGCCGAACAGGCCCGGGACCGGGCCTCCTAGAACGGCCGGCCGGGGCCTTAGGGTTCGTGCCATGGCCTTGCAGATCAGCGCCACGAACCCGGAGCACCCCGCGCTCCTGCTCGCCCTGCCCTGGGACGTGCCCCTGGAGGAGTGGCCCGAGGAGTACCTCGTGCCGCTGCCGAGGGGCATCTCCCGGCACGTCGTGCGGTACGCGCACGCCGGTGACGAGGTGATCGCCGTGAAGGAGCTGGCCCAGCGGCCCGCGCTGCGCGAGTACGAGCTGCTGCGCGACCTGGACCGGCTGGGCATCCCTGCGGTCGACCCGCTCGCGATGATCACCGGCCGCACCGACCGCGACGGCGCCCCGCTGGAGCCGGTGCTGGTCACCCGGCATCTGCGTGGCTCGCAGCCCTACCGCTCGATGTTCGAGACGACCATGCGCCCGGCGACCATGCACCGCCTGATGGACGCCCTCGCGGTGCTGCTGGTGCGGCTGCACCTGGCCGGGTTCGCGTGGGGCGACTGCTCGCTGTCCAACACCCTCTTCCGGCGGGACGCGGGCGCCTACGCCGCCTATCTGGTCGACGCCGAGACGGGCGACCTGCACCCCCGGCTCAGCCCCGGGCAGCGGGAGTACGACCTCGACCTGGCCCGGGTGAACATCAGCGGCGAGCTGCTGGACCTGGAGGCCTCCGGGGCGCTGCACCCGTCCGTCGACCCGGTGGAGTTCGGGCACGAGATCTGCACCCGGTACCAGGGCCTGTGGCAGGAGCTGACCCGCACCTCGGTGTACCCGGCGGGCAGGTACCACTACATCGAACGCCGGATCCGCCGGCTGAACGACCTCGGCTTCGACGTGGCCGAGATGCAGATCGAGCACTCCTCGAACGGCGACACGGTCACCTTCGTGCCGAAGGTGGTCGACGCGGGTCACCACCAGCGCCAGCTGCTGCGGCTGACCGGCCTGGACGCCGAGGAGAACCAGGCGCGGCGGCTGCTGAACGACCTGGAGAGCTGGATGGCCACCCAGGACGACTACGCGCCCGGCGATCCGCTCGCCGCCCGCCCGGAGGTCCTGGCCCACCGGTGGGTGCGGGACGTGTTCCGGCCCACCGTGCGGGCCGTACCGCTTCAGCTGCGCGGTGCCATGGACCCGGCCGAGATCTACCACGAACTTCTGGAACACCGCTGGTACCTGTCCGAGCGCGCCCAGCACGACATGGGCCTCGACACGGCGGTGAAGGACTACATCGAGAACGTCCTGCCGAGGGCGCGGGCCACCCTGGAGCCGGCCGAGGCCGAGTAGCTCACTCGTGCGGGACCACGGCGACCGGGCACTCGGCGTGGTGCAGCATCCCGTGCGCGACCGAGCCGACCCGGGCGCCCACGGCTGTACGGTGCGCCCGGCGTCCGACGACCATCAGCTGGGCCCGGCCGGCCGCCGACAGCAGCACCTGGCCCGCGCTGCCCATCTCGACCTGCTCGGCCACGGGCACCTCCGGGAACCGCTCCCGCCAGGGCCTGAGCGCGTCGGTCAGCGCCTGCCGCTCGTAGGGTTCGAGGCCGCCCGCGTCGTCGAGGAGCCTGAGCGAGCCGGGGCTGTAGGCGAACACCGGTGGCAGGGTCCACGCCCGTACGGCCCGTACGGCCGCGCCGCGGGCCGCCGCCGTCTCGAACGCGAACCGCAGGGTGTCCGCGCTGTCCTCGGGGTCGCCGTGCTGGCCGACGACGACGTCCCGCCCTGCGGCCTCGGCCGCCGGCTGGTCCCCGGCCCGCACCAGGACCACCGGCCGGCTCGCCTCCGCGATCACCTGCTGGCCGACCGAGCCCAGCAGGAACCCGAGGACGGGCCCGTGCCCCCGCGAGCCCAGCACCAGCATCTCCGCCTCCGCCGCGGCACGGGCCAGCGCGTGCACGGGCTCGCTCTCGACCACGTCGACGCTCACCTCGAGCTCCCGGTGCCGGCCGGAGACGGCCCGCACGGCCTCCGCCACGCCCTCCGACACCCATCCGTGCTGGGTGTCCCGGTCGGCGGTGGCGAGCGACTGCGCGTACCGCCAGGCGTGCACCACGCGCAGGGGCAGTCCACGGCGTACGGCCTCCCGGCCCGCCCAGTCCAGCGCGGCCAGGCTCTCCTGACTGTCGTCCACCCCTGCCGTGATCGGGCGTGTCATGCGTGGCCTCCTCGTCGCCGCCCTCGTGCTGCTGGTGCCCACTATCGGGCACCGGGCAACGAGTTCTGCCGCCCGGACAACGCCGGGCCCCATCAGGGTCGTCGCCCTATCCGAAGCGAACCCGGCCGATCGAACATACGATGGCTGCGGACCGGTGCGGTGGTCCCCACGACACCGACCCGTGGAACCAAACGCTCGGGGTGGGAGACGTATGGCACAGGCCGCCGACACAGCGCGGACCGTCATCCTGACCGTGGACGACGACCCGGGGGTCTCTCGTGCCGTCGCCCGCGACCTGCGGCGGCGCTACGGCGAGTCGTACCGGATCGTGCGCGCGGAGTCCGGGGAGTCCGCGCTCGAGGCGCTGCGCGAGCTGAAGCTGCGCGGCGATCTGGTGGCCGTGATCCTGGCCGACTACCGCATGCCGCAGATGAACGGCATCGAGTTCCTGGAACAGGCGCTGGACGTCTACCCGGGGGCGCGGCGGGTGCTGCTGACCGCGTACGCGGACACCAACGCCGCCATCGACGCGATCAACGTCGTCGATCTCGATCACTATCTGCTCAAGCCCTGGGATCCGCCGGAGGAGAAGCTCTACCCGGTGCTCGACGACCTGCTCCAGGCCTGGCGCACCAGCGCCTACCGGCCCGTGCCCAGCACCAAGGTCGTCGGACACCGCTGGTCGGCGCGGTCCTCGGACGTGCGCGAGTTCCTCGCCCGCAACCAGGTGCCGTACCGCTGGTACTCGGTGGAGGAGCCCGAGGGGCAGCGGCTGCTGGCGGCCGCCGGGCAGGACGGGCGGCGGCTGCCGCTGGTGATCACGCCGGACGGCGGCACGCTGGTCGAGCCGGAGGCGCCCGAGCTGGCGGCGCGGGTGGGGCTGGCGACGACGCCGACGGCCGACTTCTACGACCTCATCGTGATCGGCGGCGGGCCGGCCGGGCTCGGCGCGGCCGTGTACGGGGCCTCCGAGGGGCTCAGAACCGTGCTGGTGGAGCGGTCGGCGACCGGCGGGCAGGCCGGGCAGAGCTCCCGGATCGAGAACTACCTGGGCTTCCCCGACGGCGTCTCCGGCGCCCAGCTCACCAACCGGGCGCGCCGGCAGGCTGCCAAGTTCGGCGCGGAGATCCTGACCACCCGTGAGGTGACGGGACTCGAGGTCAATGGCGCCGCCCGGGTCGTACGGTTCGCGGACGGCTCGGCGATCGCCGCGCACAGCGTGATCCTCGCGACCGGCGTGCAGTACCGGCGGCTGGAGGCCGCCGGCTGCATGGATCTGACCGGCTGCGGGGTGTTCTACGGCTCGGCGCTGACCGAGGCCGCCTCCTGCCAGGGGCAGGACATCTACATCGTCGGCGGCGCCAACTCCGCGGGACAGGCGGCGATGTACCTGTCCCGGGGCGCGAAATCGGTGACGCTGCTGGTGCGCGGCCCCGACCTGTCGGCCTCGATGTCGCACTACCTGGTCCAGCAGATCAACGAGGCGCCGAACATCTCGGTGCGCCCGCACACGGTCGTGGACGCGGCGCACGGCTCGGAGCGCCTGGAGCAGCTGACGCTGCGTCACACCGTGACCGGGGAGTGCGAACGGGTCGACGCGCACTGGATGTTCGTGTTCATCGGCGCCGCCCCGCTGACCGACTGGCTGGGCGACGCGGTGCTGCGCGACGAGCGCGGGTTCATCCTGGCCGGGCCCGATCTGACCGCCGACGGGCGGGCGCCCGCCGGCTGGGAGCTGGACCGGCCGCCGTACCACCTGGAGACCAGCGTCCCCGGCGTGTTCGTGGCGGGTGACGCTCGTGCCGAGTCCGCCAAGCGGGTCGCGTCCGCCGTCGGCGAGGGAGCCATGGCCGTGATGCTCGTCCACCGGTATCTGGAACAGTCATGAACGATCAGGAGCAGTCATGAGCGGGCAGATCATGCCGTGCAGCCCCAAGGAGATCGGCTCGCTGTTCCTCTTCGAGAAGGTGAGCCCCGAGCAACTGGGCCGGTTGTGCAGCGAGGGGCGGGTGGAGCTGTTCGAGCCCGGTCCCGTGTACACCGAAGGCGACCCGGCCACCTGCTTCTTCGTGATGATCGAGGGCACGGTGGTGCTCTCCCGCCGGGTCGGCGGCGACGACGTGGAGGTCGCCCGCACCTCGCAGCGCGGCGTGTACGCGGGCGCGATGCAGGCCTACCTCGGCGACCGGGTGCCGCAGGTCTACAACAACTCGATGCGGGTGACGGAGCCGACGCGGTTCTTCGTGCTACCGGCGGACATCTTCGCCGACGTCATGACCGAGTGGTTCCCGATGGCCGTGCATCTGCTGGAGGGCCTGTTCTTCGGGTCCAAGCGCACCCAGGCGGCGATCGGCCAGCAGGAACGGCTGCTGGCGCTGGGCTCGCTGTCGGCCGGGCTCACGCACGAGCTGAACAACCCCGCGGCGGCGGCCGTACGGGCGACGGCCACGCTGCGCGAACGGGTCGCGAAGATGCGGCGCAAGCTCGCCGTGATCGCCGAAGGCCCCTTCTCCCGTGACGCGCTGGCGAGCCTGATCGAGATCCAGGAGCGCACCGCCGAACGGGTCGCCAAGGCCCCGGTGCTCAGTCCGCTGGAGGCCGCCGACCGCGAGGACCTGCTCACCGACTGGCTGGAGGACCACGACATCGCCCAGGCCTGGCAGGTGGCGCCGACCTTCGTGCAGGCCGGACTCGACGTCGACTGGCTGGAGCAGGTCGCGGCGGCCGTGGACGAGGAGATCCTCACCGGTGCGGTCGGCTGGCTCAACTACACCATCGAGACCGAGCTGTTGATGAACGAGATCGAGGACTCCACCACCCGCATCTCGCATCTCGTCGACGCGGCCAAGCAGTACTCGCAGCTGGACCGGGCGCCCTACCGCGTGGTGGACGTGCACGAACTCCTCGACAGCACCCTGCTGATGCTCTCCGGCAAGATCGGCGCAGGCATCGAGGTCGTGAAGGAGTACGACCGCACCCTCCCGCCGGTGCCCGCCTATCCGGCGGAGCTGAACCAGGTGTGGACCAACCTGATCGACAACGCGGTGTCCGCCATCAACGGCGCGGGCGGCACGGGCACGCTGACCGTGCGGACCGTGCTCGACCACGAGCGGCTGCGCGTGGAGTTCCAGGACACCGGGCCCGGCGTCCCGCCCGAGATCAAGGACCGGATCTTCGACCCGTTCTTCACCACCAAACCGGTCGGCGAGGGCACCGGGCTGGGCCTGGACATCTCCTGGCGGATCGTCGTCAACAAGCACCACGGCAGCCTGCGCGTGGAGTCGGTGCCCGGCGACACCCGCTTCCAGGTGCTGCTGCCGTTGACCGCCGAGGTGCCGGACACGTCCATCGAGCAAGCGGAGGAAGCCGTATGAGAAGCGTCGAGGGGTTCGACGGGAACGTCCCGCCCAGCGGCACCGGCTGTGTGGAGTGCGAGGAGGCCGGCGGCTGGTGGTTCCATCTGCGCCGGTGCGCCCAGTGCGGGCACATCGGCTGCTGCGACGACTCGCCCGCGAAGCACGCCACCGCGCACTACCACGCCACGGGCCATCCGGTGATCCAGAGCTTCGAACCGGGTGAGGAGTGGTTCTGGGACTACGCCACGGAGGAGTTGTTCACCTCGGGTCCGGGGCTGGCCCCGCCCGACAGTCATCCCGCCGATCAGCCGGTGCCGGGCCCTGCGGGGCGGGTGCCGAAGAACTGGGCGGAGACGCTTCGGGGTTGAGCGCCTGCCGGCTCGGTGGGTTCTCTGCGGACGGCGACTGCGGGTGCCTCGTTCGGTCGCTCGGCGTGTCAGGATGGGGCGTGTCGCAGATCGTCTTCAGTGCCCCGCCGTTGATCGGGCGGGACGAGGAACTGGCCCGGCTCATGGGCGTGCTGGAGCGTGCCCGGGCCGGTGCGGCACGGGCGGTGCTGCTCGCCGGTGACGCGGGGGTCGGCAAGACACGGCTGCTGGACGAGGTCGCGGGGCGGGCGGCGCGGGCGGGGAGCACCGTGGTCACCGGGCACTGTGTGGACCTCGGCGACGTGGGTCTGCCGTATCTGCCGTTCACCGAGATCCTCGGCGTGCTCGCCGCCGACGCACGCTTCTCGTCCGTGCTGGCCGCGCATCCGGCGGTGGACCGGCTGCTGGGCGCGGGCACGGACCCGGCGGGCGGCCCGGACGGGCGGCTGCGGCTGTTCGAGGACGTTGCGGGGCTGCTGGCCGAACTGGCCGCCGTGGCGCCGCTGCTGCTGGTCCTGGAGGATCTGCACTGGGCCGACCAGTCCTCCCGGGACCTGCTGCGCTTCCTGCTCAGCCGGGGCGTGCTGCACCGGCCGGGCGGCGGCCAGGAGCGGCGCCTCGCGGTCCTCGCCTCCTACCGGGCGGACGATCTGCATCGCCGCCACCCGCTGCGCCCGCTGCTCGCCGAACTGGTCCGGCTGCCGGCCGTGGAGCGGCTGGAGCTGCGGCCGCTGCCCGATCCGGAGGTCGCGCGGCTGGTGCGGGCCCTGGAGGACCGTCCGCTGCCGGAGGCCGTCGTACGCGGCATCGTGTCCCGCGCGGAGGGCAACGCGTTCTACGCGCAGGAGCTGTTCGCGGCGGCCGGCGCGGACGCCGGCGGCGTGCCCAGCGGGCTCGCGGACCTGCTGCTCATCCGGGTCGAGCAGCTGGCCGACACCGCCCAGCAGGTGCTGCGCACCGCCGCGGTGGCCGGTCGCCGGGTGGAACACGACCTGCTGCGCGAGGCGGCCGGGCTCCCCGAGGAGGAGCTGGAGGCGGCGCTGCGCGAGGCCGTCGGACGGCAGCTGCTCGTGCCCGGGGACGGCGACACCTACGCCTTCCGGCACGCCCTCACCCGCGAGGCGGTCTACGCCGACCTGCTGCCCGGCGAGCGGTCCCGGCTGCACGGGGCGTACGCCCGGCTGCTCGCCGCCCGCGGCCGCGCCCCGGAGACCGCCGCCGAGCGCGCCCACCACGCCCACGAGAGCCACGACCTGCCGGGGGCGCTCACCGCCTGTCTGGAGGCGGCCGACCACGCCCGGCGGCTGGGCGCGCCGGCCGAGGAGCTGCGGCATCTGGAGACCGCACTGGACCTGTGGTCGTCGGTGCCGGCCGAGGAACGGCCGTGCGCCGACGGGATCGCGCCCGTCACACTGACCCTGCGGGCCTCCGCCGCGGCCGCGCAGGCCGGCGACTCCCATCGGGCGGTCTCCCTGACGCGGGCCGCGCTCGCCGAGGTCGGCGAGGACGCCGACTCCGCGCTCGCCGCCCGGATCCGCTACACCCTGGCCGGCAACCTGCTCCACGTGGACCGGCTGAAGGCGGCCTTCCGGTACAGCAGCGAGGCGCTGGCGCTCATCCCCGCCGAGCCGCCCTCGCGGACCTGGGTGTGGGCGGCGGCCACCCATGTCATGGCGGCCCGTCACCTCGGCGCGGACGAGACGGCCCTGAGCATCGCCCACCGCGCCCTGCGCGTCGCCGAGGAGCTGGGCATGGCCGACGCCCAGGCCGATCTGCTGATCTCCCTGGCCAATCTCGAAGGCGGCGGCCGGCGCTCCGCGGAAGGCCGGGACAGACTGCGGCGGGCCCGGGAGCTGGCGCGGTCCGCCGGGCACGGTCCGGTGGAGATGCGCGCGCTGTTCAACCAGGCCATCAGCCGTCTGGAAGCCGGCGATCCGGAGGCCTGCCTGCCCCTGCTGGCCGAGGCGCTTCAGCGGGCCCGCCGGACCGGGCTGCTGTCCTCGCCTTATCCGCTGGAGATGCGGTATCTCCAGCTGCTGGCGCTGTACACGCTCGGCCGGTGGGACGCGTGCCTCGGCGCGGCGGCCGAGGCCGAGGCCGTGCTGCCCGCCACGGGCGCCTTCGCGGCAGGTCCCGCGCTGTACGTGGCGGTGGCGCGGGGCGACGCCGGGGCCGTCGAGCGGACCGAGGCCCTGCTGGAGGGGCCGTTCAACTGGATGGGCACCCTGGTCGCCGGTATCGCCCTCACCGACGCTGCCGCGCTGCGCGGCGCCCCGGAGGCGGCCGTGGAGCGGATGCGGGCGACGCTCGCCGCGCTGGGCGACGTCTCGGGGCGGCGGCCCGACGTCACCGTCCGGCTCGCCGCGCTCTGCCTCACGGCGGTCGCCGACCGGACCGTGGCACTGCGGCGTGCCGGGGACGCGCCGGCGCTGCGCCGCTGGGCGGACACCGCGACCGAGCTGGTGGAGCAGGCCCGGGCCTCGGCCGCGGGGGACGAGGAGGGCCGTCCGCAGGGCCCGGAGGGCCAGGCCTGGCTCGCCCGCGCCGAGGCGGAGTGGACGACGGCCGCCTCCGGCCCGGATCCGGCGGCCTGGGAGAAGGCGGTCGCCGCGTTCGCGTACGGCGATGTGTACGAGCAGGCGCGCTGCCGGGTGCGGTACGCGGAGGCGCTGCTGTCCGTCGAGCGGCGCGCGGAGGCGGCGGAGCAGGCGCGTGCGGCGAGGGCGACGGCGGCCACGCTGGGTGCGGCACCGCTGCTGGAGCGGATCGACGCGCTGACCCGCCGGGGCCGCCTCACCGCCGCCTCCGCGACCGGCACGGCCGGTGCCACGACGCTGACCGCCCGGGAGCAGGACGTGCTGCGGCTCCTCGCGCGGGGCCGCAGCAACCGGCAGATCGGCGAGGAGCTGTTCATCAGCGGCAAGACGGCGAGCGTGCACGTGTCCAACATCCTGGCCAAGCTGGGCGCCGCGAGCCGTACGGAGGCGGTGGCGGTCGCCTACCGCCGGGGCCTGATCGCGCCGGAGCCCACCGGGGCGGGGTGAGCCGGCCGGAACCCCGGTCGGCGGGTGCAGTCCAGGCTGCGGAGGTCGAGGGCGTCGGCCAGCGTCCGCATGCCCTTGTCGTCGGGGTGGAGGTGGTCGCCGCCGTCGAGGACCGGCCGCAGCCGTGCGGAGTCGTGGGGGCGGCGCAGGGTGCGGTCGAAGTCGGCGGCGGCGTCGAACTCCCCGCTGGTACGGATGAACCGGTTCACGTGGCGGCGTGCGGCCTCGGCGGCCGGGTCCCACTCCGGTCGGCCCTGGAAGGGGCCGATCGTGGCGGCGACCACGCACTTCCCCGCCGCGTGCACCCGCTCGGCGATCTTCCGGTAGCCGGCGATCAGGTCCTGCGCGGTGACTCCCGGGTGCGCCCTGAGGTCGTTCACCCCCTCGAAGAGGAAGACGGTGCGCACACCGGGCAGGGACAGCACGTCCCGGTCCAGCCGGTGCAGGGCGCTCTGCCCGACGCCGTCGGCGAGCACCCGGTTGCCCGAGATGCCTTCGTCGGCGACGCCTCGGACGGCCGCGTGCGCTGTGTTCAGGCGCCGGGCCAGGTAGTCGGGCCAGCGTCGGTTCCGGTCCATGGTGGAGTGCCTGCCGTCGGTGATGGAGTCGCCGAGCGCGACCACGGCTCCGGTGGCGCGGCGGGAGGGCCGTACGGACACGGCGTCGAGGTACCACCAGGAGCGGGTGGTCCGCGTCCAGTCGGTGCCGCTCTCCTCGGCGGTGTGGTCGCCCCGGCCGGTGTACGAGGTCTGCAGCGCCAGCCAGTGGCCGGTGGCCGGTCCCGCCGCGGCCGGGGTGTACAGGCTGACGACCAGATCGGTGCCGGCGCGCAGCCGGCCGGGCAGCGGATCGCTCCAGGCGGTGGCGCCCGGCGGAACGGTGACCGTACGACCGCCGCCGAAGGTCAGCCGCCGGTTGCTGCCCGGCCGCAGGGCGGCTCCCTCGCCGCGCACTCCGGCGTAGACGCTGTCCACGGTCAGCGGCCGGTCGCCGAAGGCGTTGCTCAGGCGGACGCGCGGATCGTCGCCGCCGACGCTGGTGTGCACGATCAGCCGGTAGTCCTCTCCGGCGGTGCCCTCGCCCAGGCGGTCGGCGCTCGCCGCCCAGGTGACGACCCCGGAGGCCCGCTCGGCGGACGCGGGCGGAGGGGCCGACCGGGCGGGTGCGGGCTGGCAGACGACGGCCGTGAGCAGGACGGCGGCGACGCGGCGGGCGCCTCCGGTCCGGCCGGTCATCTGACGAGGTCCCGCGGCGTGACGGACCCGCCGGCCGGCATGCGGACCGTGCGGTTCGTGCGGGCCGTGCGAGCCGTGCGAGCCGTGCGAGCCGTGCGAGCCGTGCGAGCCGTGCGAGCCGTGCGAGCCGTGCGAGCCGTGCGGGCCGTGCGAGCCGTGCCTGCGTATCCCACGCAGGTCATGGTCCCGCCGACGCCGGGGACGCGCACCTCGGTGGGTTCGCGGTCCGGAGGGTGCAGGTCGGCGGCTGCGCCGCGATGGCGTGGGCATTGGCCGCCGCCCGCCGGGGGCGAGCGGTCGCACGAGGTAGCCGGGAGCGAAGCCGGTGGGCGGGGGGAGTCGGCCGTGGGTGGTCGCGCGGCGGGCCGACGGTCGCGGCGCGGTCGGTGTCCCGGCCGGTTCCGCCGCCGTACGGTGAGTGCCGGACAGGGCCCGCACCGGCGCCGGCGTGGGTGACGCCCCGGGCGTCGTCGGGAGGGCCGTGGCGGGAGGGGCGCGCTCATGGCCGGGAATCCGGGCGGCGGTTGAGGCGGTCCGGGACGCCTCCGGACATGCGGATGCCCCGCGCGAGGCGGGGCATCCGGTGGTGCGGCGGCCGTGTCAGTGACCGGCGGCCGGCGTGTTGGCGGCGGTGACGTTGACCGCGGCCCACGCCTTGTCCACCGTCTTGTACTCGGTGCTGTTCGCGCCGTACAGGTCCTTGGCCGCCTTCAGCGTCGCGACGCGCGCGTCGTGGAAGGAGGTCGTGGAGACCATGTAGCGGGTGAGCGCACGGTAGAAGATCGCGGTGGCCTTGGTACGGCCGATGCCCTTGACCGTGGAGTGGTCGTAGGTCGGCGAGTAGTACTTGACCCCGTTGATCGTCTTGCTGCCGCTGCCCTCCGCGAGGAGGTAGTAGGCGTGCGAGGAGACACCGGACCCGGCGTGCACCTCGGTGTAGTAGGTGTCCGGCGACCAGTAGTCGATCGTGCCCTCGAGCTTGTCGAGCGACGGGTGGTCGAGACGGCGCAGGAACTTCTGCGCGAGGCCCAGCTTCTCGCCGATCAGGTAGTCCGGCGTGTCCTTCGGGTTGTTGGCCGAGAACTCGACGTTGGAGCCGAAGATGTCCGCGAGCGACTCGTTCAGCGCGCCGGGCTCACCGTACTGGTTGCCGTCGGAGTCGACGTAGGTCGGCTCCAGCTTCGCGGTCGCGTCCACGACACCGTGCGTCAGCTCGTGGCCGGTGACGTCGAGGACGACGAGCGGCTTCTTGAACATCTGGCCGTCGCCGTCGCCGTACAGCATGCAGTTGCAGGTCGGGTCCCAGAAGGCGTTGGCGACCTTGTTGCCCCAGTGGACCATGCCCTGGGCGGCCTTGCTGTTGTTGGCTATGCCCTTGCGCCCGAAGGTGGCCTTGTAGAAGTCCAGGGTCTTGGTGATGCCGTACTGGGCGTCCGCGGCGGCACTGGCCCGGTTGCTGGTGGTGCCGTTGCCCCACACGTTGGTCGTGTTGGTGAACGCCGTGCCCGTGCTGAACTTCTCGGTGGTCCTGCCCTTGGCGTCGCGCGTCTCGGTGCCGTACCGGCTCGGGTCCTTGAGCTGGTAGTGGCCGCGCGAGGTCTGCGTGGTGGTCAGGCCGACGCTGCCCACGAAGAGGGTCTTGCCGGTGCCCTTGGCGGCCGACGGGTAGCTCGCCGCGGCACCTGCGACGCCGGAGCCGAGCAGGCCGGCCTCCGGGGAGGCCGTGCCGATGCCGGTGGCCGGGTCGATGGTCTCGCCGTGCTTGCGCAGGCTCTCCAGCAGCTTCGGCGACAGGAACTCGTCGCTGTCGGGCGTGTTGCTGCGCACCTTGCCGGTGACGGCGTCGACGACGACGGTGTTGGTGCCGCTCTGGTCGGTGACGGTCACCTGGTAGGCGAGGGCGGAGGAGCCGCCGCGCGCGTCGACGACCAGCTGGGGAGTGCCCGCGTCGCCCTTGGCGGCCTGGGCGGCCTTGGCGGCGGCCTGGTCCGCGGTCAGCTTGGCCTTGGTGGTGGCCGGCTGGACGGCGTGACCGGCGGCGCGGGTCACGCCGGCGTAGGCCAGCTTGTGGTCGAGGTGGACGACGAGGTCGCCGCCGAGCACGGGCATGCCGTCGTGCGTGCGGACGAAGCGGACGTGCCGGGCGCCCTCGGGGTCGAGCATCACGTCCTGCGCGTGCAGTTCGTCGCCCTGGGAGACGCCGGTCGCCGAGGCGTGGGCGAAGGCCGCGGTGCGCGCCGCCTCGACCACCCCGGTGGCGTTCGTGGTGGCGGACACCGAGGCCCGCTCCGCCCCCGTGGAGGGACCCGCGAAGGCCGTACCGGCCAGACCCGTGGCAGCGGTCGTCACCGCGATGGCGACGGCCACACTGCGTATGTGAGGTCTACGCAAGGATCAGGGTTCCTTCGTTCTGAGGCAGCCGGGGTCACCAACTGCCTTGAGGCATGACGCTGTTCCGCGTCACGGGGGCTGGTCGGGCCCCAAGGCGTAACCCTTACCGATCAGTCATGTCCACGTAAAGACGGAATGATCCATTTCGCGACCTTCTATGGCAATCCTTTACGAATGCGTGCCATAGAGCGATCACTTACTGACCGACTGTGTGTCGGCTGTGGAGACGGCGACTCAATCCCCTAGGTTCCAACGCCGGAATGTGACCGAGGTCGCATCAAACCTCGTACTGACTCGTATCACTGGAAGCGGGTGGCGGATGGTCTCGGCAACGGTGGGGCGGGGCGCGGTCCTCGGAGCGGTCGCGCTGTCGCTCCTCGCGGTCCCGGCGCGGGCCGCGACGGCAGCGCCCGACGCCCCGACGGCAGCGGCGGTTTCACGGGCGGCGCCGCCGGCACCCGACACCGCGGGCCTCGCCGCGGCGCTGCGGTCCGCGGTGGACCGGGGCGCGCCGGGCGCCCTGGCCCGCGTCGACGACCACGGCCGGACGTACGAGACGACACGCGGCGTCGCCGACCGGAGTACGGGACGGGCCGTCAGCGCCGACGACCGGTTCCGCGTCGGCAGCGTCACCAAGACC
Organism: Streptomyces sp. NPDC054783; assembly: GCF_053611725.1. Taxonomy (NCBI): domain Bacteria; kingdom Bacillati; phylum Actinomycetota; class Actinomycetes; order Kitasatosporales; family Streptomycetaceae; genus Streptomyces; species Streptomyces sp. NPDC054783. The sequence goes on from NZ_JBSHAY010000005.1 coordinate 238,466, forward strand.
TTCTCGGCCGTCGTCCTGCTCCAGCTCGCCGACGAAGGCCGGCTGGCGCTCGACGCGCCGGTCAACCGCTATCTGCCGGGCCTGCTGCCGGACGACCGCATCACGGTCCGCCAGGTGCTCGGTCATCGCAGTGGCCTGTACGACTACACCGACGACATGTTCGCCGACAGCGTGTCCGGCTTCGAGGCGGTGCGGAACAAGGTCTTCACCTACCGTCAGCTGGTCGCCCTCTCCCTGAAGAAGCCCCGCACCAACGCGCCCGGCGCCGCGTACTCCTACTCCAACACCAATTTCGTGGTGGCGGGCATGCTCATCGAGAAGCTCACCGGGCACTCGGTGCGGACCGAGTACGAGGACCGCGTCTTCAAGCCGCTGAACCTGCGCGACACGTTCTACGTGCATCCCGAGACGGGGATCCCCGGCCGGTACGCCCGCGGATACCTCACCCCGGACAAGGCCGGCGACCCGCTGGTCGACTCCACCGAGCAGACGGTGTCGTGGGCGCAGAGCGCCGGGGCGATCATCTCCAGTGCGCGGGATCTCGACACGTTCTACGGCGCGCTGCTCGGGGGCAGACTGCTGTCCTCGGCGCGGCTGGCGGAGATGGAACGCTTCACGCGGGTCGACAGCACGACGGCGTACGGGCTGGGGCTGCGGCGGCGTGATCTGTCGTGCGGAGTCCCGGTGTACGGGCACACCGGGGTCGTGCAGGGGTACTACACGTATGCCTTCGCCTCGCAGGACGGGGCGCGGAGTCTCACGGCCATGGCCACCACGTCCAACAACGGGAAGGCGGCGGATGCGTTGGCGGGGGCGCTGGAAGCGGCCTTCTGCGGGAGCAAGGGAATGAAGGGGGCTGAGAGGGCTGAGGGGACTGAGGGAGACTGAGGGTTGGAGGGTTGGCTCCGTGCCCCTGCAGGGCCGGAACCCTCCGACAGACGCAGCCTCGAACAGCGGACGTACGACCGCGCGGCGACACCCTGGTCGTCGAGCCGGCCCTGCTGCGCGGTGGCGCCTCCCGGGTCACCGTCGTGGAGAGCGCGGTGCGCGGCCGGGCCGGCCTGCCCCCGCCGGCGGCTGACCCGCAGCTCACGGCCGCCGCGCAGGCGCACGATCAGCGGGAACACCGCCTGCGGCCGGCGCTCCCCCGCCGAGGTCGTGGACGGCTGGACGAACAGCCCCGGGCACCGCGCCAACGTCCTCAAGCGGGAGTTCCGCCACATAGGCGTCGGCTTCGCGGGCGGCGGCCGCGCGGGCACGTACGGGACCCGGCTGTTCGGTGGCTGAGCCGGCACTTTGCGTGATCTTGGCGGAATGGCATCCTCCGGGACACCATGCCCCGCATGAAGGGTGACCTCTTTTCCAGTGCGCACGTGGTGCGGCCGGCCATGCAGCCGGGAATGTCCGTCGAGAACGCCAAGTGCATCAAGTACGCGGTGAACGGCGAGATGTACGCCCGCCAGGGCGCGATGATCGCCCATCGCGGCGGCCTCAGGTTCGAGCGCAAGGGGCAGGGCGTCGGCGGCATGCTGAAGCGTGCGGTCACCGGTGAGGGGCTGCCCCTCATGGCGGTGCGCGGGCAGGGCGAGGCCTGGTTCGCGCACGAGGCGCAGAACTGCTTCATCGTCGAGGTCGAGCCCGGCGACCAGTTCACGGTCAACGGCCGCAACGTGCTGTGTTTCGACGCCTCGCTGTCGTACGACATCAAGACGGTGAAGGGGTCGGGCATCGCCGGCGGCGGCCTGTTCAACAGCGTGTTCAGCGGGCAGGGCCGGCTCGGGCTGGTCTGCGAGGGCAACCCGCTGGTCATCCCGGTCTCCGCGCAGTCCCCGGTGTACGTCGACACGGATGCGGTCGTCGGCTGGACGGCACACCTGCAGACCTCGCTGCACCGCTCCCAGTCCATGGGCTCGATGCTGCGCGGCGGTTCCGGCGAGGCCGTGCAGCTGATGCTCCAGGGCGAGGGCTTCGTCGTGGTGCGTCCGAGCGAGCTGACCCCGCAGAAGTCCCAGCAGCACTGAACCTTCACAGGGTGATCCGCGCCGCACGGGCAACCCCCGTCGCCGTACCCGCGTCTTGATCGACAACAGACCGACACGCCCCGGTCCCCTCGGCCGGGGCGCATTTCCGAGATCCTATACACGCGACGTATACACGCGATGTATACGCGTCGTGTATAGAAAGGCACGCATGTACGGCAAGGCTTTCGCCCCGGAGTACCAGGGCGCCCTGACCACACTGTCCGTGAACTCCTCGCTGGTCGATGTGCTGGCGCAGGGCACCGAGAAGCTGCGCGAGGCCGAGCGGTCAGGACGCAGCGCCGAGGCGGCCCGCTGCGGGCTCGCCGTCGCCGAGGCGCACCGGCGGCTCGGCCACACGGCGGACGCGGACCGGGCCTGGAAGGCGAGTTACCGCGCCGCCCGCGCGGCCGGCGACACCGCCGCGATGGCGTGGGCGCTGTGGAGCGGCGGCACCCTCGCCCGGCAGCGCGGGGCCTTCCCGCTGGCCTGGCGGCTGCTGGGGCTCGCGGCCGAACTCGGCGAGCGCGGCGGCGACATCGTCTGCCGGGGCTACTCACTGGCCGGTCTCGCCGAGACCGGCCGCATCCAGGGCGACTACGCGGCCGTCGGCCGGCTGCACGAGCAGCTGCTGGCCGAGGCACGCCGGCGCGGCGAGGCCCGGCACACGGTGTGGGCGCTGGAGGGCATCGCGCAGATGCACCGCAACACCGGGGACCACGACCGGGCGTACGCGCTGTTCGAGGAGGCGGCACAGATAGCCGAGCGGGCGGAGGACCGGCGCGGGCACGCCTGGGCGCTGCGCGGACTCGCCGACATCCTCTCGGTGCGCGACAAGGACACCGAGCGGGCGCTGGAGCTGCTGTCGACCGCGGAAGCCGGCTGCCGGGCGATGAACCTCTCCAGCGCGCTCGCCTACAACCACAAGATGCGTGGCAACGTCCTGTACCGGGCCGGCCGTTACACCGAGGCGCGGGATCTGTACGAGCTGGCGCTGGAGGAGTTCCGCGCGATGAGCGAGCCGCGCGGCGAGGCGCTGGCCCGGCTGGGCCTGGCCAAGTCGCTGGCGCAGCTGGGCCGGGACCGCGCCGAGACCGCCGCCGAACTCGCCGACCTGGCACGGACGCTGGAGCGCAGCGGACTCAAGCACGCCCGGGAGATGGTGGCGCGGGCCCAGGAGGAGTTCGGCCTCGAGGCGGCGGAGGTCGCCCGGTGACCGCCGTACAGGCGCCGCCGTCCGCACCCGAAGTCCTCGTCCGCTGCCGCGAGTTGGTGGACCCGGCGCTGCGCGGGGCGGTGGACCGGCTGCATCCGTGGGTGGCCGAGATGGCCGGGTACTCCTTCGGCTGGTGCGAGGTCGGCGGGGCGCCCGCCGCCGCAATGGGCGGCAAGGGCGTACGGCAGGCGCTGGCGGTGCTCGGTGCCGAGGCGGCGGGCGCCGACGGGCGGGCCGGTGTCCCGGCCGCGGTCGCGGTGGAGCTGGTGCACGCCTTCTCGCTGCTGCACGACGACATCATGGACGGCGACGCGACCCGGCGCCGCCGCCCCGCCGTGTGGAAGGCGTACGGCACGGGCCCGGCGGTGCTGGCCGGGGACGCCCTGTTCGCGCTGGCGGTGGAGACCCTCGCGACCGCGCCGCAGGGCGCCGGCACCGTACGGCTGCTGTCGGCGGCTCTCGCCGACCTGGTCCGCGGGCAGGCCGACGACCTGCTGTTCGCCACCCGGCCCTGGACCGGCCCGGAGCGGGTCACACCCGAGGAGTACCGGTCGATGGCGGAGGGCAAGACCGGCGCGCTGCTGGGCTGTTCCGCCGCGCTGGGCGCTGTTCTCGGCGGGGCGGGCGAGGCCGAGGCGGGCGCGCTGGACCGGGCCGGACGGCATCTCGGCGTCGCCTTCCAGCTGGTCGACGACGTGCTGGGCATCTGGGGCGACCCGGCCGTCACCGGCAAGCCCGTGGGCGGCGATCTGCGGCAGCGCAAGAAGACGTATCCGGTGCTGGCCGCGCTCGGCTCCCCGGCGGCCCGCGGGCTGCCCGGACTGCTCGACTCTCCGGGGCGGGCCGAGGAGGCCGCCGCGCTGATCGAGGCGGCGGGTGGGCGTACGGCGGCGCTGGCCGAAGCCCGTGCCCACACCACCGCCGCCCGGGCGCTGCTCACGAAGGCACCGCTGGCCGCCGGAGCCGCCGGGCAGCTCCTGCGGCTCCTCGATCACCTGGTGGACCGTCAGCTGTGATCCCGGCCGTCCGGTGAAACCGTGTTGACCTCGGGAGTCCGCACGGGTCAGGGTGCGAACGGCGCGGCCCAACACCCCCGCGCCGGAAGGGTGAAGCACCTTGATCGGCATCAGGGAGATCGAAGCCGCCGCGGAGCGGATCGCCGGGCATGTCATACGGACGCCGACCGTGCCTAGTCCGGGCCTGAGCGAGCTGCTCGGCGTCCCGGTCACCGCCAAGCTCGAACTGCTCCAGCGCACCGGTTCGTTCAAGGCCCGCGGGGCGACGGCGAAGCTGTTGTCGCTGAGCGAGGCGGAGCGAGCGGCGGGCGTGGTCGCCGTCAGCGGCGGCAACCACGGGATCGCCCTCGCGGTGATGGCCGCGGCCCTCGATGTGAAGGCCACCGTGGTCATGCCCCGTACCGCGCCCGCGCGTTCCGTCGCGCTCGCCGAGCGGGCGGGGGCGCAGCTGCGGCTGACGGACGGCATGGACAGCGCCTTCGCGCTGGTGACGCGGCTCAGGGACGAGGGGCTGACCCTGGTCCACCCGTTCGACGACCCGGTGGTGATCGCCGGGCAGGGCACGGTCGGGTCGGAGTTTGCCGAGGACGCGGCGGACGACCTGACGGACGTCGTGGTCAGCATCGGCGGCGGGGGGCTGATCGCCGGGGTCGCGGCGGCCCTCGCCGCCCGGCGTCCCGGGGTGCGCGTCTGGGGCGTGGAGACCGAGGGCGCCGAGGCCATGTCGGGTGCGCTGAGGGCGGGCGGACCGGTGCCGGTACCCCTGTCGTCCCTGGTCACCACGCTCAGCGCGCCCTCCGTGTCCCAGCTGACGTACGACCATGTCTCCGCGCTGGTCGAGGAGGTGCTCGTGGTGCCGGACCGGGACGCGGTGCAGGGCTCGCTGGACCTCGCCGACCACGCCAAGGTGTGGGCCGAGCCGGCCGCGGGCTGTCTGCTGCCGGCGGTCCGGCAGGTCGCGGCCCGGGTCGGTGACGGCGCCCGGATCGGACTCGTGGTGTGCGGCGGCAACACGACACCGCGGGAACTGACGGGCTGGGCCGAGCGGTTCGGGCTGCTGTGAGCCAGGGCCGCGCCCGGGAATTTACCCTCGGTTACCCGCAGGTCGAACGACCCCCGGGTGCGGCCATCCCAAACTCGCAAGCCCTTTCGAAGAATTGAATGAAAGGCAGGAACGGCACCGGACTGGCGATTCTTTGAACGCACCCCGGCACGCCCCGCGTACCTCTGTAGGACACGAAACAGGGGTTTCAGCGAGGGATGACCATGACCAAGGCGCACGTCTCCGCTCACGAGTTGGTCGCCGGACGATACCGGCTCCTGGAGGTCTTCGCCCGCGAGACGAACCGCCTGTGGTGGTACGCCGAGGACGTGGCGGCGGAGCAGCCCCGGCTGGTGGCCCAGACCACTCTGCCGGAGCCCGCCGGTGACGACACCGCGCGCCGGGTCACGGCCCGTGTCGTGCGGACCTCGGAGACCATGCGGCTGCTGTGCCCCGGCCAGGTCGCCACGGTCGTCGACGCCGTGGTGGAGGCCGGCACCCTGTGGACGGTCACCGAGTGGATCGACGGCACGCCCCTCGACGAACTCCTCGGCCGCGAGGGCGGGTTCAACGTCGCGCGGGCGGCCCGGGTCGGTCTGGAACTGCTCGATGTGCTGCAGGCCGCGCACGACGGGGGCATCACCCACGGCGAGCTGAGCCCCGGCCAGGTCTTCGTACGGGACAGCGGGCCGGTCGTCGTCACCGGGTTCGGGCTGGCCGGCGCGACCCTGGTGCCACGGCTCACGGCACCGTCGTACGCCTCGCCCGAGCAGGCTCGCGACGAGCGCATCGGACCGGCCGCCGACCTGTGGGCGCTGGGTGCGCTGCTGTACACGATGGTGGAGGGTCGGCCGCCGTTCCGCGACCGCGGCCGGCCCGACGCCACGCTGAAGGCCGTGGACCGGCTGCCGCTGCGCACCCCGCTGCGCACGGGCCCGCTCACCCAGGCCGTGCAGGGGCTGCTGCGGAAGAACTCGCGGGAGCGGCTGACCCGGCCGGTGGTCAGGGAGGCCCTGATCCGGACCCTCGACGGGGACGCCGACGCCGACCGGGAGCCGGTTCCCGTGCCCCGGCTGCGCGGCGCGTACACCGGTGTCCGCCTCGCCGGGCGGGAGCCGGGCAGATGGCTCCTGGCGGCCGGTACCGCGCTGGCCGTGGTCACCGTCGCCGCCGCCGTCCTGGCCGCGACCCACCAGGGGCCGGGCGCCGGCGGCGCGCAGGCACCGGCCCACCCCGCCACCTCGGCCGGACCGCCCGGCAGGCCCACCGCGGGCACCGCGCCCTCCTCCCCCACCCCGACTGCGAGTGCCTCAGCCGGCCTGCCGGCCGGCTATCACCGCTACACCGCCCCGGAGGGCTTCTCCGTCGCCCTGCCGGCCGGCTGGAAGCGGCTGACCACCTCCCGCGCCACCGGCGCCTACCGCGTCATCTTCGGCCGGGACGGCACCTCCCCCACCCTCGCCGTCACGCACAGCGAGCACGTCGGCCCGGATCCCGTGGCCGTCTGGCAGGAGGACGTCGAACCCGGCCTGCAGCGTTTCCCCGGCTACCAGCGCATCGGCACCGTCCGGGCCACCACGTACGAGGGGTACAGGGCCGCCGACCTGGAATGGCTGGCCGGGACGGGGGACGCGCGGGTGCACACTTTCGGGCGCGGCTTCCTGACCGGCCGCGGCGACGCCTTCTCCCTGCGGTTCACGACCCCTGCCGCGACCTGGAACGACGCCGCGAACCGGCTGGCGCTGAGGACGTTCCTGCAGACGTTCCGGTTGCCGCAGGGCTGACCGGCGCCGTGGTCCGTTTTCCAGCCGCCACCTCGGGGACTCGCCACGTATGGTGCAAATCGGGTACACGATGATGACCGAGCAGGCAGGCCCCCGGGACCTCGTGGACCACGTCGTCCGGGCCGAGGAGACCGGGTTCGACTTCTCGGTGATCTCCGACCACTACTTTCCGTGGCTGCGCTCGCAGGGCCACTCCTCGTACGCGTGGAGCGTGCTGGGCGCCGCCGCCCAGGCCACCTCGCGGATTCCGCTGATGACCTATGTGACCTGCCCCATCCTGCGCTACCACCCCGCGATCGTGGCGCAGAAGGCGGCCACCGTGCAGCTGCTGTCCCAGGGCAGGTTCCGGCTCGGGCTGGGCGCCGGCGAGAACCTGAACGAGCATGTGGTGGGCACCGGCTGGCCTCCGGTGGACGTACGGCACGAGATGCTCGAGGAGGCCGTGGGGATCATCCGCGCCCTGTTCGAGGGCGGCCATGTCACCCACCACGGGCCGCACTACGACGTGGACTCGGCCCGGCTGTGGGATCTGCCGGAGGAGCCCCCGCCGATCGGGATCGCCGTCTCCGGCGACCAGTCGTGCGAGCTCGCCGGGCACCTCGCCGACCTGGTCATCGCGACCGAACCGGAACGGGGACTGCTGGAGGCCTTCGACCGGCACGGCGGCAGCGGCAAACCCCGGGTCGGCCAACTGCCGGTGTGCTACGACCCCGACCGGGACACGGCGGTCAAGCGCGCCCACTCCCAGTTCCGCTGGTTCGGGCTCGGCTGGAAGGTGAACGCCGAACTGCCGCACCCCGACTCCTTCGAGTCCGCGACGCAGTTCGTGGACGAGGACGACGTGGCCGCCTCCGTCCCGTGCGGCGACGACCCGGACGCCTTCGTCGAGGCCGTGCGGCCGTATGCCGAGGCCGGGTTCGGGGAGATCGCGCTCGTGCAGATCGGCGGCGACGCGCAGGCGGAGTACCTGGACTGGTCGGCGAAGACCCTGCTGCCCGCGCTGCGGGAGGCCTTCGGCTGACAGCCCGGACACCCGGCCCCAACCGGACCGCCGAAGCGTGGTCAATGCGTCGATATAGGCTTTCCGGTCTGCGCCCGCTCCCGGGTGCGGTCCCTTGAGCATGCCTGCAGGAGAGTCATCCGTGACCCTGGTCATCGACCCGTCCGAGACGTCCGCCCCGGCCGCGCAGCCGCTGTCCGACCTGGTGGCGCGCGACGCCCGTGAGTTCGGCGGCTACGCGCGCGCCGGAAGCTGGGCCTTCGCGCTGATGGTGGCCCGCAGTGTGCGGCCGGGCGGACAGGCCGCCGGGGAGACGCCGAAGGTGTCCGCGAAGGAGTTCGCGCAGCTGGCCGGCTGCTCACCGGAGCGGGTCATGCGCTACTACAAGGCCTGGGACCGGGCCGCCGACGACGGGCTCGTGCCGCACTTCGAGGCGCTTCAGCCGGGCCAGGAGGTCGAACTGCCGGACGCGGACGTGTGGCTGAGCTACTACGTCTCCCGCAACAGCGCGACCTCCGAGCGCGGCACCGCGATCGCCGAGGCCGCCGAGGCCGAGGGCATCCGCCCCACCAAGGCACTGGAGGTCGCCGAGAACCCGACCGCCCTGCGCGCCGCCATCCTCGCCGACCCCTCCACCGCCCGAGCGGCCCGCGCCGCCCTGCTGGACCGGCTGCAGGAGGACCCCGGGCTGCAGGCGGAGCTGGCCCGTGACGTCGTACGGACCGACGACCTGAAGAAGGCCGTCGCGACCGAGAGCCGGGCCGCGGACCGGATCGGGTACGTCCGGCAGATCGCCGAGTCCGGGCAGATCAGGACGCCGGCCGGGCAGACCGTCGACGCCCCGGCCGAGCTGCGCGAGGAGGCCGAGCGCCATCTGTCGCTGCTCGACGAGCTGGAGGACGGCGAAGACACCGGCGAGTGGGCCACCGAGGCCTACGGCACCATGAAGTCGCTCGTCGTCGAGGCGGTCGAGGCCGACCCCCGCTTGCGCGTCCAGGAACGGCGGACGAAGTTCTACAGCAGCCTGCAGAAGGCGACCAGGGCCTTCGAGGAGCTGACCTTCGACGACGCCCAGGACTTCTACGAGGACGACATGGTCCGGCGCCTGGAGGATCTCCAGCAGGCCATCGGCAGTTGTCTGGCCGCGCTGCGCGGAGCCGGCGGGAATCCGTCGCAGGGTTGAGCATCCCGGCCGTCACGGGGGTACTAGAGGGCCCTGAGCCGATCGTCGCCGGGAGGCCCTCGCGTGACCGCGTTCGTGCACAAGACCCTGGTGGTGGAGCTCCGCTCGGAAGGCACCGGCCGGTGCCCCGTGCTGGCCCATCTCAGTTACCACGCCGACGACCCCTTCGCCGTCACCGCCGTCTTCTGCCACGACGGCCGGGTGCTGGCCTGCTGGCGGCTGGACCGGGAGATGCTCCTGGAAGGTCTGGCGCGGCCCGTCGGCGTGGGGGACGTACGGCTGCGGCCGGCCTCGACCGGTGGGTGGCACGAGCTGCGCATGGAGTTCCTCGGGGACGTCCGCCCGGACGGCGGCCGGCAGCACGCGGTGGTGTTCGCCTGGGCGCCGGCGGTCGCCGCGTTCCTGCGGCAGACCCACCGGATCGTGCCGCCGGGTCGGGAACGCGCCCCCGTCGACGCGCTGTTGGCCGAGATCCTCTCCGCGGGCTGAAGAGCTCGGGCCGTTGCCCCGGCCCGATGATGATCAGTAAAGTCATCCGGGTGACTGCCGGGTCGGCCATGGGCCACGCACGAGTGAGGTTCCCGGCCCCGGCGTGAGCGCGAGGCGGGCCGGAGACCCGCCGCCGTCTCCGAGTGCTCCTGGCCGGCGCCCGCGTGGGCGCCCGCCCTTCCCACGGACCTCGACACCCGGAGACCCCCTTGAAGCCCATGCAGACCGTCCGGCCCACCGTGCAGCACGCCCCCACGCCCGCCGTCCGGCTCGACCACACCGCCGTCCTCGCCACGGACCGGCGCCTGTCGGCGGAATTCCTCGCCACCGTCCTGGGCCTGAAAGTGGGCGCCCCGTTCGGGCCGTTCCTGCCCGTCGGCCTCGGGGGCGGCGTGACGCTCGACTACTACGAGAAGAGCGACGCCCCGGTCCAGCCGCAGCACTACGCGTTCCTCGTGCCCGACGAGCAGTTCGACGGCATGATCGCCCGCCTGGAGGCGCTCCGCGTCACCTACTATGCCGACCCGCACCACAGCGAGCCCGGGCGGATCAACCGGCTCTTCGGGGGCCGCGGCGCCTACTTCGCCGACCCGGCCGGGCACAACATGGAGATCATGACCCGGCCGTACGTCCGCCCCTAGCCGGGGACCCGGGCGGGCGCACGTCCTCGTCGCCGGACGGGGACGTGTGCCGGCGGCGGGCCCACAGGGGCAGGCCGAGCCACCACAGCAGGTACCAGGCGACGACCACTGACACCAGGACCGGCACACAGGTGCCGTGCGTGGCCACCCGGAGGATCAGCAGCAGCGCCGATGTCATGGTGGCGAGCAGCATGACCAGGCCCACCAGGGTCATCCGGGACGCCAGCCGCACCGCCCGCGGCTTGACCCGGCGGCCGGAGACCAGCCGGTGCAGGGAGACCGGACCGATGAGGGCCCCGGTGGTGCAGGCGCCCAGGACGACGGTCACGATGTAGATGACCTGGTCGGCGTGGGGCAGCGTGGCGTACTTCGGCTGGAAGACGACGGTCAGCAGGAAGCCGAACAGGATCTGCACGCCCGTCTGGGCGACGCGGACCTCCTGGATGAGATCGGCCCACATCCGGTCGGCCCGCTCCTCCTCGGTCTCGTTGCGCCCCCTGCGCCGTCCTTCCTCCGTCATGCGGTGTCGTGTAACCGCCCGGCCGTTCGTTCAAACGGTGGGTACGGGAGTGCCTACCACCGGTGTTCGACCTCTTCCCTGATCCGCCGCTCGTACAGCTCGCGGATCGCGGTGAACGTCTCCTCCGGCAGCGGCGGCAGCTTGGCGGCGGCCGCGTTCGCCCGGGCCTGCTCCGGTTTGCGGGCGCCCGGGATCACCGTGGTCACGCCGTCCTGCTCGATGATCCAGCGCAGCGCCAGCTGGGCCGGGGTGTAGCCCTCGGGAGTGAGCCCGGCGAACTCGGCGGCGGCCTCGACACCCGTCTCGTAGTCGACGCCGGAGAAGGTCTCGCCCTGGTCGAAGGCCTCGCCGTGCCGGTTGTAGGTGCGGTGGTCGTCGGCCGCGAACACCGTGTCCTTGGTGTACTTGCCGGACAGCAGGCCGGAGGCGAGGGGCACGCGCGCGATGATGCCGACGCCGGCCTCGCGGGCGGCGGGGAGCACCTCGTACAGGGGCTTCATGCGGAACGGGTTGAGAATGATCTGCACGCTCGCCACGTTCGGCCGGGCGATCGCCGTCAGCGCCTCGGCGCAGGTCTCCACGCTCACCCCGTAGGCCGCGACGCGCTCCTCCTCGACCAGGGTGTCCAGGGCGTCGAACACCGCGTCGGAGGAGTAGACGGGCGTCGGCGGGCAGTGCAGCTGGACCAGGTCGATGCGGTCGACGCCGAGGTTGCGGCGGGAGCGGTCGTTCCAGGTACGGAAGTTGTCCAGGACGTAGTTCTCGGGGATCTGCTCGACCCGGCGGCCCATCTTGGTCGCCACGAGGACATGGAGGTCGGGCCGGCCGCGCAGGAAGGAGGCGATGGTCTCCTCGCTGCGTCCGTCGCCGTACACGTCGGCCGTGTCGAAGAAGGTGACGCCCGCCTCGGCCGCGGTCTCGAGAACGGACAGCGCCTCCTTGTCGTCCACGTCGCCCCAGTCGGCACCCAGCTGCCACGTGCCGAGCCCGATCACCGATGCCCACTGTCCCGACCTGCCGATTACACGTTCGTCCATGGCGCCCAGTGTGTCATCCGGCACCGGGGCGCGCCCGAACTCCCCACGGAGCGTCCGCGCCCCGACGACCGCCCGGCCCCGACGGAACCTTCGTCGACGACGCGGCCTTCCGCGGGTCCGCGGAGGCCCTGCTCACCGGGCCGGGCGAGGCTCGCTGGGTCGGCTGTGCGGGGTCAACTGGGCCTGGACGAGCGGCCCGTAGCGGTCGGCGATGGTGTCGACGTCGGTCTGCCGAAGGTGCGGGCCGCGTGCGATGCCGTACATCACGCCGAGGCCGACGAGTGCGGCGACGGCGAGTTCGGCACGCAGGCCGGGGTCGGGGCCGGTGAGCCGGGCGGCGAGGCGTTCGGTCACCTGGGCGCGGAAGTTGGCGCGCAGGATGTCGCCGCGGTCGCCGTGCAGCGGGGCGAAGGCGATGCGCAGCAGCGGATCGGCGCCGCGCTCGCGCTGGCTGGCGAGGACGTGCCGGGCCATGTGCCGGCCGAGGCCGGCGAGCGGCGCGTCCAGCAGGGCGTCCGCGTCGGTGTCGAAGGACATCACGCGGGCGAACAGGGCGTCCTTGTTGCCGAAGTACTTCACGATCAACGGCGGGCTCACACCGGCGCGTTCGGCGACGGCCCTGAGCGTGATGTCGGCGTGCGCGTGCCGGGCGAGGAGGTGGCGGGCCGCTGTGAGGATGGCCGCCTTGGTGGCCTCGGCGTCGCGGCGGGCGGACAGGCCCGGTGCGGGTGGCGTGCTCACGTCTCCTGTGCTCCCTCCATGGCCTGGCCGCGGGCGCCGCGGGTGGCGTCCGTGGCACGGCGGGTGCCGTCCGGGGCGCCGTCGCCGGGGATGGACAGGGCGGCGGCGCAGGCGGCGAGGGCGACGGCGCCCGCCATCGCGAACGCGAGCAGATACCCGTGCAGGGTGGGGACCGGTACGCCGCCGACGGGGCTGCTGTGGTGCACGAGGACGGCGGCGACGGCGGCGCTGGAGGTGGCCTGGCCGACGGTGCGCATGAGGACGTTGACGCCGTTGGCGGAGGCGGTCTGCCCGGCCGGTACCGCCCGCAGGATGAGCGTCGGCAGCGCCGAGTAGGCGAGTGTGGTCCCGCTCGCCACGACCGTGGCCCCGCCGATGATCAACCACAGGTCGCGGCTGTCGGCGATGCGGACCCCGTAGCCGCAGGCGATGACGGCGGCACCCAGCGCCAGGGTGATCCGCGGGCCGCGCGCGGCCGAGATGCGGGCCGACAGCGGCGACAGGAGCAGCATGGTCACCCCGCCGGGCAGCAGACACAGACCGGTGGCGACGATCGACAGGCCGAGGCCGTAGCCGGTGGCCTTCGGTGCCTGGACCAGCTGGGCGGTGACCAGCGAGTTGGCGTAGAAGGCGAACCCGGTGAGCAGGGCGGCGACATGCGACAGGCCCACCCGCGGCCGGGCCACCAACCGCAGGTCGACCAGCGGCCGTTCGGCGCGCAGCTGCTGCCACCACCACAGGGCGAGGACGACGCCGGCACCGAGGAACAGCCCGAGGACCCGGGCGCTCCCCCAGCCCCAGGAGCCGCCCTGCGAGACGCCCAGCAGCAGGCACACCAGCCCGGCGGCGAGCCCCAGCGCACCGGGCACGTCGAACCGGCCGGGCTCGCGCACCGGCGACTCCCTGACCGCCCACCAGGTCGCGCCGACGCCCATCGCGCCCAGGGCGCTGGTGAGCCAGAACATGGTGTGCCAGTCGGCGTACTGGACGACCAGCGCGGCGAGCGGCAGGCCGAGCGCGGCGCCGATGCCGACGGTGGAGCTCATCAGCGCCACCGCCGAGCCCCGCCGTTCCGGCGGGAGTTCGTCGCGCAGGATGCTGATCGACAGCGGTACGACGGAGGCGGCGGCGCCCTGGAGTGCGCGGGCGGCGATGAGGACGCCGATGTCGGAGGTCAGGGCGCACAGCACCGAGCCGATGGTCATCAGGGCGAGCGCACCGGTGAGCACCCGGCGCTTGCCGTACATGTCGCCGGCCCGGCCGAGCACCGGGGTGAGGACGGCGCCGGAGAGCAGGGTCGCGGTGACCGTCCAGGAGACGGTTGCGGCGGACGCGCCGGTGAGCCGGGGCAGGTCCGGCAGCAGGGGGACGACGACGGTCTGCATGACCGCCATGAGGATGCCGCCCGACGCCAGCACCGGGATGGTGAGCCGGTCCCGCAGCGGGAGCGGCATGACCGGGCCGGGCGGCCGGGGTATCGGGGCGGACTGGTCCATTCTGCGCTCCTGTGGACGGCACGGTGCTCGGTGAATGGCCATTCACCTTATCGGGTGAATGGCCATTCACCAATGTTTCCGGTACCGGCGCGGGGCACTCAGTCGAGGTTCTTCTCCAGGGCCGCCAGATAGTTGTGCATGAAGTGGTCTCGGATGCCGTCGGAGGCGGGTGCGAAGGCGTCGGCGGTCAGTCCGGTCGCCCGGTCGGTGAGCGCCGACAGCATCGGCATGCTCTCGTGCAGCCGGCCGTGCGAGTCGATGTAGCGCAGGGCGCGGACATGGGTGAAGGCGGGCTCGGGCGGCAGCTGGGGCACGATGTCGTTGTTGTTGACGAAGCGGTACATGCGGCCGCCGAATCCCTTGTGGAACGCCTCGGCGAGCAGCCGGTCGCAGGTGCGCGGCTGGCCGTAGGTGTACACGCCATCGGCGGCCAGGTGCGGGTCCTCCAGATACATCCGGGCGCCGGCCAGCATTGCGAGGGCGCCGCCCAGGCTGTGCCCGGTGAAGTACACGGTCCGGCCGTCGGTGCGCAGCTCGGCGAGGGTCCGGTGGACGGCCGGGTAGACCGATTCCAGGGCCTCGGCGAATCCGTGGTGGACGTATCCGTTGCCGCCGGGTCCGGGCCTGGGCGGGGTGGTGGCGTCGGTGAGCCAGTCCTTGATCCGGGTGGGTTCGGTGCCGCGGAACGCGGTGACGATCATCCGGTCGCTGGCCACGGTGTACGCCTGGGTGTCCTGCAGCGGGAAGGGCGGGGTGAAGCGGGTCTCGTGGTGGCGCACCTGGTCGAACCCCCACTGGGCGGCCTGGTCCTCGACGACGGCGGGGTCCTTGTAGGCCAGGTCGGCGGCGCGGGCCAGCCAGTAGGCGCGTTGCAGGCTGTAGCCGGCGGAGGTCTGGTCGAACGAGACGGGTACGGCCATGGACGGGACTCCTCGGGTGTGGGGGGAAACCAGGGGGTGCCGGGGCGGCGGGAACGGGCGGGGACCTAACCGCGCCGGGCCGGGGACCAGGCGTGCGGGGGGCGCGCCGCCCTGGGGCCGAGCCACCGTTTGAACCTGTGCAGCGCCTTCAGCCGGCCGGCCGCCTTGTCGAGGCCGTAGTACAGCTGCGGCGGGACGTACGGCAGCAGGGGCGAGTGGCGCCGGCCGAGGAGGGCGAACATCCGGTGCGGGGGGAGGTGGATGTAGCGGGACAGGTTCTCGTACCACTGGGCGCTGTGGCGCGCCGCGCTCTGCTCGGGCAGCAGTTCGGCCGTGCGCCGGTGCTCGTAGGCGGCGAGGGCGTCGGTCAGGCCGGTGTGCTCGTGCAGGGCGCGGGCGAGGCACATGGCGTCCTCCAGCGCTTGGGCGGTGCCGGCGCCGCCGGAGTAGTGGGTGGCGTGGGCCGCGTCGCCGAGCAGCACCAGGTTGCCGTGGTGCCAGGTGCGGTTGCTGACGGTGCGGAAGGTCAGCCAGCCGGCGCCGGGGCGGCCGGTGAGCGGGTGGCCGTCGAGGACGTCGGCGAAGAGTCGCTCCAGCAGGGTGAGGCCGTCCGCCTGCGTCGCCCGGTCCAGGCCGAGCCCGGTGAACGTCTCCGGGGAGCACTCGACGACGCAGGTGCTGTGCTCGCCGCCGCAGCCGTGGCCGCAGACCCAGATCCAGCCGTGCTCGGTCTCGGTGAAGGCGAAGGTGAGGGCGTCGAAGACCTTGGTGGTGCCGAGCCAGACGTAGCGGTTGCGGCCCGGGGTGATCCGGGTGCCGAAGGCCGCGGTACGACGGGTGCGCAGGGTGCTGTGCGGCCCGTCGGCCGCGACGACGAGGTCCGCGCCGGCCGGCGGTTCGGTGATCCCGCTTGCGAACTCCAGCCGGACGCCGAGGAAGCGGGCCCGGTCGGCGAGCAGGCCGAGCAGCCGGTGGCGGCCGATGCCGAAGCCCTCGTCACCGTGGTGTCGGATCGTCAGGCCGCCCACGTGGGCGACGCCGTCGCTCCAGCGGACGGAAGCGTCCTCGATGGCGCGCGCCGAGGCGAGGTCGTGCTCCCGGAGCCGTTCGAGGAGGCCGCGCCGGTAGGTCACGCCCCAGCCGTAGGTCGAGCCCTCGGGGTCGCGCTCGTGGACGGTGATGTCATGGGACGGGTTCTGTCGCTTGAGCAGGATGGCGAGGTACAGACCCGCGGGCCCGCCTCCGACGCAGACGACCTTCACGCGCACACCCCTGACAGTCACCCTATGCGGTCGGACGGAAACGCAGGGTAGCAGGGCGGCTGGGCCGCCCGATCGCGTCAGTTTGGCGTGGTGATCAGGGCCACTCGGACGGACCGCGGACGAGAAGGATCCGTGGAATCGGGGCCGCAGCGGCAAGGAATTCCCTGTTCCGGGGCACATCACCCCCCGGTCACAGCAAGATCACCTTCGTTCAAATCTGTATGACATGTGGGCAATTGTCCGGATCGTAGCCAACCGGCTCCGGGCGATTTCTTCCCGCCCCGAAGCCCCCGATAGGCATGCGTCGTCACCCACCGGAACACCCTCCAGGAGGATCCGTATGCCCGACATCACCCGGCGCCGTGCGCTCACCGCGACGGCGGCCCTCGCCGCGACGGCCACCGTGACCACCCTCGCGGCACCCGCCGCCTCGGCCGCCGGCCACGACCAGCCCATGCCGATGCCGGAGACCTTCGACGAGGTCTACAAGGGCCGCCGGATACAGGGTCGGCCGATGACGATGGGTCACGGCGGCCATCACCACGAGCACGGCGGCGGGTACGAGGTGTTGATCGACGGCGTCCAGCTGCACGTGATGCGCAACGCCGACAGCAGCTGGATCAGCGTCGTCAGCCACTACGCCCCGGTGCCCACCCCGCGCGCCGCCGCCCGGGCCGCGGTGGACGAGCTGCAGGGCGCCCCGCTGCTGCCCTTCCCCGCCAACTGACCGCCCCCGCAAGGACTTCGGAGCATCGCGCACCATGACCGTACGCAAGAACCAGGCCACCCTGACCGCCGACGAGAAGAAGCGGTTCGTGTCCGCCGTCCTCGAACTCAAGCGCAACGGGCGCTACGACGAGTTCGTCCGCACGCACAACGAGTTCATCATGTCGGACACCGACACCGGCGAGCGGACCGGCCACCGCTCACCGTCGTTCCTGCCCTGGCACCGCAGATTCCTGCTCGACTTCGAGCGGGCGCTGCAGTCGG
Source organism: Streptomyces sp. NPDC054783 (assembly GCF_053611725.1). NCBI lineage: Bacteria > Bacillati > Actinomycetota > Actinomycetes > Kitasatosporales > Streptomycetaceae > Streptomyces > Streptomyces sp. NPDC054783. The sequence continues at coordinate 255,821 of NZ_JBSHAY010000005.1, forward strand.
TGGACTCCTCGGTCGCGCTGCCGTACTGGGACTGGAGCACCGACCGCACCGTGCGTGCCTCGCTGTGGGCGCCGGACTTCCTCGGCGGCACCGGGCGGAGCACGGACGGTCGGGTGACGGACGGCCCGTTCGCCGGCTCCACCGGAAACTGGCCGCTGAACATACGCGTCGACGGCCGTACCTTCCTGCGCCGCTCGCTCGGCACGGCCGTGCGCGAGCTGCCGACCCGGGCGGAGGTGGAGTCGGTGCTGTCGATGCCGACGTACGACATGGCGCCGTACAACAGCGCCTCGGACGGCTTCCGCAACAACCTGGAGGGATGGCGCGGGGTCAATCTGCACAACCGGGTCCATGTCTGGGTCGGCGGGCAGATGGCCACCGGGGTCTCCCCCAACGACCCGGTGTTCTGGCTGCACCACGCCTACGTCGACAAGCTGTGGGCTCAGTGGCAGCGGCGGCACCCGGACGCGGGGTACGTGCCGGCCGGCGGCACGCCGGACGTCGTGGACCTGGGCGAGACGATGAAGCCGTGGAACGACGTGCGTCCGGCGGACCTGATGGACCACACGCGGTACTACACGTTCGACAGCTGATCTGCTCCGGTGTGATCAGGCCTCGGCGGTGCGGCACTCCGGGTGGCCCCAGCCCTGCGCGTTCTTGGCGATGGACTCGCCGGCCGCGTAGGAGCGGCCGCACAGGCAGCGGCCCGGGAACTTCGCCTTGATGGTGCGGGAGGACGCCGCGCCGCCGGTGCTGCGGGGCGCCTTCCTGCGCGGGGCGGCCGCCTTCGGGGTGTCGGGCGAGGGCGGCGGCTCGGGCGAGCCGAGTGCGCTGCCGGCCGCCTCCTGCACGGAGGCGGCCTGGCTGGCGGCGCGGTCGGCGAAGTCGTTCAGCGGGTCGCCGTCGACCTGGTGGGCCGGTACGTAGCGGAACTCGACCGTGCGGCCGTCGAGAAGCGCGTCGATGCGCACGACCAGGTCCTGGTTGGCGACGGGCTTGCCGGCCGCGGTCTTCCAGCCGTTGCGCTTCCAGCCGGGCAGCCAGGTGGTGACGGCCTTCATCGCGTACTGGGAGTCCATGCGGATCTCCAGCGGCACGTCGGCCTCGACGGCCGTGAGCAGTCGCTCCAGGGCGGTGAGTTCGGCGACGTTGTTGGTGGCCCGGCCGAGCGGCCCGGCCTCCCAGCGGGCGGGGGTCCGCTCGTCGCCGTTCGAGACCACCCATGCCCATCCGGCCGGCCCGGGGTTTCCCTTCGAAGCACCGTCGCACGCGGCCACCACACGTTCACGCATACGCACGATCATGCCATGGCCGCGCCGGTCCCCGTCACGGTCGGGTCAGACGTCCTTGACCTTGGGCATCTCACCCTCCGTGGTCGCGATGTCGATCACGGAGAAGTTCGCGCCCTGCGGGTCGCTGAGCGCCGCGAACCGGCCGAAGGGGCTGCTCATCGGCCCGAAGCGGAGGACACCGCCGAGCTTGGTGGCACGGGCCACGGCCTCGTCGCAGTCGTCGACGGTGAAGTAGACGTTGATGTACGACGGCACCTCGGGCGGGAAGTCGTCGGTCATCCGCATCCGGCCGAGGACGGTCTCCTCGCCGACGTCGAACATCCGGAAGTCCACCGCGTCGTCCACGATGTCCTTCATCCGGTACGGGAAGACGGCGGAGAGGAAGGTGTCGGCCTTCTCGGGCTCACGGGTGAAGACCTCGGCCCAGCAGTAGGCGCCCGGGGTCGCCGTCGCCTCGAAGCCCTCGTGGCTGCCGGCCTGCCAGACGCCGAAGACGGCCCCGCTGGGCTCGCGGGCCAGACACATCGTGCCGAAGTCGCCGACCTGCATCGGCTCCATCAGCACCTCGCCGCCGTTTTCCCGGATCTTCTCCGCGGTCGCGGCGGCGTCCGGCGAGGCGAAGTACAGGCACCACTGCGACTGGCCCTCCTGGCCGGGCATGGGCGGGACCACGGCCGCCACCGCCTTGCCGTCCGCGTAGGCCTGCGTGTAGTTGCCGTACTCCGACGACGACTCGCCGAAGGTCCAGCCGAGGACGTCGCCGTAGAACCGCTTGGCTCCCTCGACGTCGTTGAACATCGCATCGGCCCAACAGGGCGTTCCCTCGGGTTGTACGGCCATGCTCACGGCCTCCTGGTCTTCGGTCCCGTACGGATGGTCCCCCGCCTGTGAGGCTTACGTCCCGAAGCTCACGCTAGCGATCCGCCCGTCGGCCCGCGCGCCGAACCGGGGAAGCGCCCGGACAATGGGAGTGGAGGCGACGGTGCGATGACGACGGGCACGATGCGGGCGTGGTCGGTGGTGCTGCCGGGGCCGGTCGACGGGCATCCCCTGCGGCTGGTGGAGCGGCCCGTGCCGGTGCCGCGGGCGGACGAGCTGCTGGTGCGGGTGCGGACCTGCGGGGTGTGCCGGACCGATCTGCATGTCGCCGAGGGCGATCTGCCGGTGCACCGCCCCGGGGTGACCCCGGGGCACGAGGTGGTCGGGGAGGTGGTGGGGGCCGGGGCCGGGGTGCGGGACTTCGCAGCGGGTGACCGGGTCGGCGTGGCCTGGCTGCGGCACACCGACGGGGTGTGCGCGTACTGCGCGCGGGGCGCCGAGAACCTGTGCCCGTACTCGGAGTACACCGGCTGGGACGCCGACGGCGGATACGCCGAGTACACGACCGTGCCGGCCGCGTTCGCCTACCGGCTGCCCGGCGCCCTGGCCGACGTGGCGGCGGCACCGCTGCTGTGCGCGGGGATCATCGGGTTCCGTGCGCTGCGGCGGACCGGACTGCCCAAGGGCGGGCGGCTCGGCCTGTACGGGTTCGGGGGCAGCGCCCATCTGTGCGCGCAGGTGGCGCTCGCCGAGGGTGCCACCGTGCACGTGGTCACCCGGGAGCCCGCCGCCCGCAGGCTGGCTCTGGAACTGGGCGCGGCCTCCGCGCGGGACCTGGACGAGGCGCCGCCGGAGCCGCTGGACGCGGCGATCCTGTTCGCCCCGGCCGGCGAGCTGGTCCCGGTGGCGCTGCGCGCCCTCGACCGGGGCGGCGTGCTCGCCCTCGCCGGGATCCACCTGACCGACGTACCACCCCTGCACTACGAGACCGAGCTGTTCTACGAGAAGGAACTGCGCAGCGTCACCGCGAACACCCGTGCCGACGGCCGGGAGTTCCTCGCCCTGGCCGCCCGGCACGGCGTTCGCGCGACCACGCACGCCTATCCCCTCTCCCGTGCTCCCCAGGCACTTCGCGACCTCAAGGCCGGCCGGTTCGACGGGGCGGCCGTCCTGTACGCCGACCTGTCCTGAGCAGCAGGCAGGCACACCACACCGGCGTACGGGCACCCCGCGCGAGGGCGCGGTGCACCGGCGCCCGGGCACTCCGTTCGCCGGTTGTGCCCCGATCAGCAGGTTTACACCACCGAGTGTCATGATCAGCCCCCTTCGCGCTGTATCGGGCACCTCACGAGGACTGTTTGGCTTGGCCCGGGTGCAGGATCACCACGCTCACCACCCGCCGATCCGGCCACCCCTGTTCGCACGCAGCTCCGCTGGAGGGAATGTGACCACCACACCGGACAGCGCCACCGGTCCCGCCGTCGACGAACCAGCCCCCGGCCCCGCGGCCGACGGGCAACTCACCAGTCTGTCCACCCGGGCGGCACGCCAGCTCACCACGACCACCAAGTCCGAACCGCAGATGCAGGCCATCACCTCGCGATGGCTGCTCAAGACCCTGCCGTGGGTGGACGTCAAGGGCGGCACCTACCGGGTCAACCGCCGCCTTCAGCTGCGCACGGGCCGCGGCCGGGTGCACTTCGAGCACAACGGCGCCGACGACATCCGGGTCATCCCGGAGACGCTGACCGAGCTGCCGATCCTGCGCGGCTACCCCGACACCGACGTGCTGCGGGAGATCGCCGGCCGCTTCCAGCCACGGGAGGTGCGCGCCGGGCAGGTGCTGTTCGAGGCCGGCCAGCCGGTGACCGAGGCCTATCTGGTCGTCCACGGCCGGTTCACCCGCTACACCACCGGCAAGTACGGCGACGAGGAGATCATCGGGGTCGTCACCGACGGCGACCAGATGGGCGACGAGGCGGTCGGGCAGTCCGATCCCCTGTGGCTGTCCTCGGTGCGGGCCGAGACCGCGGGGGTGGTGCTCGCGCTGCCCTGGGCCGTCGTGCAGGAGTTCACCGGGCGCGTCCCCTCCCTCGCCGCGCATCTCCAGGCCTATGTCGAGCGGCAGCGGCTGCCGATGAACCGCAAGGGCGAGGCCGAGGTGCCGGTGCAGGCCGGCCATGTCGGCGAGCCCACACTGCCGGGCGGCTTCGTGGACTACGAACTCGCCCCGCGCGAATACGAGTTGTCCCTCACCCAGACCGTGCTGCGGGTGCACACCCGGGTCGCCGACCTCTACAACCACCCGATGGACCAGACCCAGCAGCAGCTCCGGCTCACGGTCGAGGAGATCCGCGAGCGCCAGGAGTGGGAGCTGGTCAACAACCGGGAGTTCGGGCTGCTGCACAATGTCGACTACGGCCAGCGGATCAGCACCTTCACCGGCCCGCCGGTCCCGGACGACCTGGACGAGCTGCTGTCGATGCGGCGCAAGACCAAGGTGTTCCTGGCCCATCCCAAGGCGATCGCGGCGTTCTTCCGGCAGTGCAACCGGCGCGGTCTGGTGCCCGGCACCGCGAACGTCGACGGCCACGAGGTACCGGCGTGGCGCGGGGTGCCGATCTTCCCGTGCAGCAAGATCCCGATCAGTGACGACCACACCACGAGCATCATCGCGCTGCGCACCGGCGAGGCCGACCAGGGGGTGATCGGCCTCTACCAGACCGGCATCCCCGAGGAGTTCCAGCCGGGCCTCAACGTCCGGTTCATGGGCATCGACACAGCGGCGATCATCAACTACCTCGTGACCGCCTACTACTCGCTGGCGATCCTCGTGCCCGACGCGGCCGGGATCCTGGAGAACGTGCAGATCGGCCGGTTCCCCGAATGACATCCGAGCACGCCATGAACACCCCCGCCGCCTCCTACACGCTGCCGGGGCCGCCGGACATCGCCGCGAGCCTGCGCAGACCCCGCCGCACCGGGGCGATCCCCGGGCTGCACCACCAGCCGGCCGTGCCCGCCGACCCGGTGCAGGCCGCCGAGGTCGACCGGCGCCTGGAGACCTGGGCCCGTGGCCTGGATCTGTTCCCGGAGGCCTGGAAGGGGGACTTCTCCGGCTTCCAGTTCGGCCAGGCCGTCGTACTGCAGCATCCCGGCGCGCTGGACGTGGACCGGCTCACGGCCGCCGGGAAGCTGCTGCTCGCCGAGAACATCGTCGACTCCTGCTACTGCGAGGAGGACGAGGGCCGGGGCGGGGCGCGCCGTGGCCTCGGCGGCCGGCTGATCATGGCCCAGTCGGCGCTCGATCCCTACCACGGCGTCCCGGAGCTGGAGGAGGAGTGGCGCCAGGGCATGCGGGCCGACGGTCCGCTGCGCTCGTACCACTTCGCCCTGGAGGACTTCGCCGGGTTCGCCACGCCCAGCCAGACCGACCGGTTCGTGCAGGACATCGCCCGACTGCACCTGGGCTACCTCGCGGAGGCCGCCTGGGCGGAGACGCGGTACATGCCGCACGTCTGGGAGTACCTGGTGATGCGGCAGTTCAACAACTTCCGCCCCTGTCTGTCGATCGTCGACGCCGTGGACGGCTACGAGCTGCCCGAGCAGGTCTACGCCCGGCCCGAGATCCAGCGGATCACCGCCCTCGCCTGCAACGCCACCACGATCGTCAACGACCTGTACTCCTTCACGAAGGAGCTGGCCAGCGACCCCGACCATCTGAACCTGCCGCAGGTCGTCGCCGCCAACGACCGGCGCGGGCTGAAGGCCGCCTATCTGAAGTCCGTCGAGATCCACAACCGGATCATGGCGGCCTTCGAGGAGGAGTCGGCCCTGCTGTCGGCCACCTCGCCGCTGGTGGAGCGCTATGCCCGGGGGCTCGCCGCCTGGGTGTCCGGCAACCACGAGTGGCACGCCACCAACACCCACCGCTACCACCTGCCCGACTACTGGTGACCGCCCTCTTTCCGAAACGCCGTCACATGCACCAGGAACGCCGTAACAAGCACCACGAGGAGCCACCTTTGACCACCGTCCCCGTTGCCCGGACCACGTCCGTTCCGGTCCCGACCCAGTCCGTCTACCAGAGCCGGGTCGCCGACTACTGGAACGCCGAGGAGAACCCGGTCAACCTCGAGCTCGGCCGGATCGACGACCTGTACCACCATCACTACGGCATCGGAGCGGCCGACCGTACGGTGCTCGACGAGCCTGATCCGGACCGGCGCCGGGACCGCGTCACCGCCGAACTGCACCGCCTGGAACACGCGCAGGCCGAGCTGCTCGCCTCGCATCTAGGTCCGCTGACCCCCGCCGACCGTGTCTTCGACGCCGGCTGCGGCCGGGGCGGCGGCAGTGTCGTGGCGCATCTGCGCTACGGCTGCCACGCCGACGGCGTCACCATCTCCGCCAAACAGGCCGGGTTCGCCGGCGAGCAGGCCCGCGGCCGGGGCATCGACGACAAGGTGCGCTACCACCACCGCAACATGCTGGACACCGGCTTCGAGACGGGTGCGTACGCGGCCTCGTGGAACAACGAGTCCACCATGTACGTCGAGCTGGACCTGCTGTTCGCGGAGCACGCCCGGCTGCTGCGCCGCGGCGGCCGCTATGTGGTGATCACCGGCTGCTACAACGACACCTACGGGCGGGCCTCGCGCGAGGTGTCGCTGATCAACGCCCACTACATCTGCGACATCCACCCGCGCTCGGAGTACTTCAAGGCGATGGCCCGCAACCGGCTGGTGCCGGTGCACGTCGAGGACCTGACCGAGGCGACGATCCCCTACTGGGAACTGCGCCGGGAGGCCGACCACCTGGTCACGGGCATCGAGGACACGTTCCTGGACGCCTACCGCAACGGCAGCTTCCAGTACCTGCTGATCGCGGCCGACCGGGTCTGAGGCCGGGCCCCGGCGGAAATTCCGTCGACAGCGAGAGCGTCGAGGCGCTGGGATGGGCCGCCATGAGTGCCCACGACAGCCAGAGTCCGCCGCGGATGCACGCGGACGAGTTTTCGACCTCGACGCCCCGCTGGTCCAGCGCCTGATCGCCCGCCGCTTCCCGCGGTGGGCCGCGCTGCCGGTACACCGGCTGCCGTCCTCCGGGACCGAGAACGCCATGTTCCGGCTGGGCACCGACCTGCTGGTACGGCTGCCCCGCCGGCCCGGCGCCGTGGAGGACCTGGGACTGGAGCAGCGCTGGCTGCCCCGGCTCGGGCCGCAGCTGCCGGTCGCCGTGCCCGAGCCGGTGGGCATCGGCGGGCCGGACGAGGGCTATCCGTGGCCCTGGTCCGTCTACCGCTGGATCCAGGGGTGCAACCCGGTGGCCGGCGCCGTGCGGGAGCCGGAGCGGCTCGCCGAGGACCTGGCGGCGTTCGTGCGCGCCCTGCGCCGGATCGACCCGCAGGACGCGCCGTCCGGCTACCGGGGCGGCCCGCTGCGGGACCGGGACGAGCCCACCCGGGCGGCCGTCGCCGAGCTGGGCGCACGGGTCGACGCCGGCGCGATCACAGCCCTGTGGGAGGAGTCCCTGCGGGCCCCCGGGCACGCGGGGCCGCCGGTGTGGGCCCACGGGGACCTCTCCCCCGGGAACGTGCTGGTCGACGAGGGCCGGCTGAGTGCGGTCATCGACTTCGGCTGCGCGGGAGTCGGAGACCCGGCGGTGGACCTGATCGTGGCCTGGAATCTGCTGCCCGCGTCCGTCCGGGACACCTTCCGCAAGGCCGTCGGCGCCGACGACGCCCAGTGGGCGCGGGGGCGGGGCTGGGCGCTGTCGGTCTCGCTGATCCAGCTGCCGTACTACTGGGACACCAACCCGGCCCTGGCGGAGAACTCCCGGCATGTCATCGCCGGGATCCTGGCCGAGGCCGGGTGACGGTCGCGGACCGACCGGGGGTCCGCTACTCCCCCGCGAACGCCTTCTCCAGCGCGGCGACGTCCAGCTTGCCCATGGCCAGCATGGCCTTCATGGTGCGGGTCGCCTTCTCCTGGTCCGGGTCGCCGAGCAGATCGGGCATCCGGTCGTAGACGACCTGCCAGGAGACGCCGTACTTGTCCTTGAGCCAGCCGCAGGGGCCGCCCTCGCCGCCGTCCTCGGTGAGCTTGGCCCAGTAGTGGTCGATCTCCTCCTGCTCCGAACACATGATCTGGAAGGAGATCGCCTCGTTGAACTTGAACTGGGGGCCGCCGTTGAGCGCGACGAACTTCTGGCCGTTGGCCGTGAACTCGACGACCAGCACGGAGCCGGCCGGGCCGGGACCGGCCTCGGTGTAGCGGCCGACGCGACCGATGCTGGAGTTCTTGAAGACCGACACGTAGTACTGTGCGGCCTCCTCGGCCTGGCCGTCGAACCAGAGACAGGTGACGAATCCGTCGGTGGTCATGAGCACCTCCTGGGCGGGGAACACGGTCGTGTGTGTGGACCGATCCTCGCGGCGAAATTCATCGGCCAGGTCGCCGAACAAATCGGCCGGGCCGCCGAATAATCCGGGCGGACGAACGGCGCCCCCGCCTAGCATCCCGATCATGACCTCCACACCCGCCGAACGCATCGAATCCTTCCGGCTGTCGGTGCCGCAGGGCGACCTCGACGACCTCCACGACCGGCTCGACCGCACCCGCTGGCCGGCCGAGCTGCCGGGGGCCGGCTGGGAGTACGGCGTTTCGGCCGGGTATCTGCGGGAGCTGGTGCGGTACTGGCGGCACGAGTACGACTGGCGGGCCGCCGAGGCCGAGCTGAACCGGTGGCCGCAGTTCACCACCACGATCGACGGAACCAAGGTCCACTTCGCCCACGTCCGCTCCCCGGAGCCGAATGCCACGCCGCTGGTGATCACCCATGGCTGGCCGGGCTCGATCGTGGAGTTCCTGGATGTGGTCGGCCCCCTCACCGACCCGGTGGCGCACGGCGGCGACGCGGCGGACGCCTTCCATGTCGTCGTGCCGAGCATTCCCGGCTTCGGCCTGTCCGGGCCCACCACCGAGCGGGGCTGGGAGGCGCGCCGGGTGGCCGACGCCTGGGCGGAGCTGATGCGACGGCTCGGCTACGAGCGGTTCGGGCTGCAGGGCGGCGACTGGGGCGCGGGGATCTCGCGCGAGCTGGGGCGCGTGCATCCGGAGCGGGTGATCGGGGTCCACCTCAATCTGCTGCCGGGCGCGCAGGCGACCACCGAGCCGACCGAGGCGGAGCTGGCCGCGCTCGGTCCCGAGGAGCGGGAGCGGACCCTGCGGTCCTGGCGCCGGTGGGACGCGTGGCTCCGCGACGGCGCCGGGTACGCGGGCCTGCAGTCCACCCGTCCGCACACCCTCGGCTACGCCCTGACGGACTCGCCCGTCGGTCAACTCGCCTGGATCGTCGAGAAGTTCCGGGAGTGGGCGGACTGCGAGGAGCTGCCGGAGGAGGCGGTGGACCGGGACCGGCTGCTGACCAACGTGATGCTGTACTGGCTGACCGGTACGGCCGGTTCGTCCGCCCGTATCTACTACGAGCGGGCCCACGTCGCCGGCGACCGCGCGTGGCAGCCGGCCGAGCCCTCGACGGCGCCGACCGCGCTGGCCGTGTTCCCGGCCGACCCCCAGATGCCGCTGCGGCACAGGGCGGAGCGGACCGAGAACCTCGTGCGCTGGACGGAGTTCGACCGGGGCGGCCACTTCGCGGCGATGGAGGAGCCGGACCTCATGATCGACGACGTCCGGGCCTTCTTCCGGCAGCTCCGCGAGAAGTGACCCGGCCGCCGGGTCAGGCGGCCAGGCAGAGGCCGTTGCAGGGGCGGTGCGGCGCTGCTGCCGTCCGGTGCGGCATGGCGGCTGTCCGGTGGGGCATGGCGGCTGTCCGGTGGGGCGCGGCTGCCATCCGGTGCTGGGCGCCCGTGCGCCTGGTCAGCTCGCCGTGCGCCAGGGAGAGCAGGTCGCCGAGGCCCAGGCCGAGGGCCTGCGCCGCGGCCGCGAGGACCTCCGAGGAAGCCTCCTTGCGGCCCCGCTCGATCTCGGACAGGTAGGGCAGCGAGATCCTCGCCGCGTCGGCCACGTCCTTGAGGGTGCGGTCCTGCTCCCGCCGTTCACGGCGCAGCACCTCACCGACCAGGTCGCGCCACAGGGGCTCCTTGTCCGCCACGGGCTCGGACTCGGGTGTCGCGGAGCGGTCCGGCGCCGGTCGCAGGGGGATCACTCGGGCTTCGTTGCTCACCTGGTTGCTCATCCCCGTCAGCCTAGGAGCCTCGAGGCGTGGGACAAGGGCGCGGCATTGCGCCCTGAGGGAAAACCGTCCTCCGAGGCAGGCGCCAGACGGTTTCCAGATCCGGCAGCGGGGCGTGCATGCGCGGCGTGACCGGGGGTACCCGCCCCGTGAGCACGCCCGCTGGTACGCATGAAACAGGATGTTTCGGGTACACGCGGGCGAACATCAGGAAACGGATACGCAGTGACCGCCGAGGCAGACACAGAGCCGTGACTTTCGTGGGAGAGGTAATGGACACCGCCGGGATCCGGTCGGAAGCAGAGGTCGCCGAGAGGACCGAGCAGGACAGGACGGGCGAGGCACCGGTATCACTGCCAGGCATCGCGGAACCGGCGTCCGTCGCACCACGTGACGCACGGGAGCTGTCCCGTCAGTTCTTCCGCCGGCTGGCCGAGCTGGACGAGGGCACGCACGAATACCAGTACGCGCGCAACACCCTCATCGAGATGAACATGTCGCTGGTGCGGTTCGCGGCCGGACGGTTCCGGGGCCGCGGCGACGACATGGAGGACATCGTCCAGACCGGCATGATCGGCCTCATCAAGGCCATCGACCGGTTCGAGCTGGCCCGCGAGGTGGAGTTCACCTCCTTCGCGCTGCCGTACATCGTCGGTGAGATCAAGCGGTTCTTCCGGGACACGACGTGGGCGGTGCACGTACCGCGCCGTCTCCAGGAGCTACGGGTGGAGCTGGCCAAGGCGCGTGAGGAGCTGTCCAGCCGGCTGGACCGGGACCCGACGGTGGCCGAGCTGGCGACCCTGATGAACATCTCCGAGGACGAGGTGGTCGAGGCCCAGCTCGCCTCCAACGGGTACAACTCCGCCTCCCTGGACGCCGCGCTCACCGGCGACGGGCCGGAGGAGGGCGAGGCGGTGCTCGCCGACTTCATCGGCGTGGAGGAGGAGGGGCTGCGGCTCGTGGAGGACTTCCACGCGCTCGCGCCGCTGATGGCGGAACTCAGCGAGCGGGACCGGCGGATCATCCATCTGCGGTTCGTCGAGGAGGCCACCCAGGCGGAGATCGGGAAACGGCTCGGCTGCTCCCAGATGCATGTGTCGCGGCTGATCAAGCGGATCATCACCCGGCTGCGCCAGGGGATGCTCGGCGAACTCGACCGCGTCTGAGACCGGGAACCCGAGATCCCTGAGATCGGGGACCTGGGAACGAGGCGGCGGCGCGTCCGCCGCCTCCGCGGTCCGGTTCAGCGGGCGGTTCGGTTCACCGGCTGAGTTCGAAACGGACACGCACCCGTTTGCCCACGGGCACGCGCTCCGCGGTGACCTCGGAGGCCAGGGCGTACACGATCTCCATGCCGTGCCGTCCGACGCGTTGGGGGTCTCTGGGGAAGCAGCGGGGAAGGGCGGAGCTGCTGTCGTAGACGCACACCGTGACGGCGCTGTCCGTGCCTTCCAGTTCCAGGATGTACGGGCCGTTGCTGTGCCGGTCGGCGTTGGTGACGAGTTCGCTCACGACCAGGAGCAGCTCACCGTAGGCGCGGTGGTCGGCGATGGCGCACCACTCGGTGCGCAACTGCTCCAGGAAGCGGGCGGCGAAGGCACGCGCCTCGGCGATGCAACCGGGTTCGCCGGTGTAGTGTGCTGCGCGCCACAGCGGCTCCACGGGTACGTCGAAACCAGTCGGTATCACTGCCCCGTCCAGGTGCTTGGTCATGCTGTCTCTCTCGGAAAGCCCGGCCCGGCCGGTCGCCTGTTGCACCTGTCCTCGTACCCCGTGCCGGGCTCCGCAGTCCCCCGCGGCGTTCGCCGACCGCGCACCGTGGCGATGGTCACGCTGCCCGGTGGCTACGGCCGCTCACTGCGCGGGCGGCTCCCCCGGCTGCTGCTCCGGAGGCGATTCCTCCGGCTGCTGCTCCGGGGACGATTCCTCCGGCTGCTGCTCGGTGGGCGAGACCTCCGACTGCTGCTCCGTGGGCGAGACCTCCGACTGCTGCTCCGTGGGCGAGACCTCCGACTGCTGCTCCGTGGGCGTGGTCGCCGACTCGCCGGGCGTACCGGGGGCCGGACCGGAACTCTCCGAGGACGGCTGCGCGGAGGTGGGCGTCTGCTGCTGCGACGGCTTCTCGGTCGCGGACGAGGGCGCGGACGACCTCTCGGTCGACGGCGAGCCCGCGGACGGCGACACCGGCCTGGCGGAGGAGGACTCGGTCGACGGCGGCTTCGACGCCGGCGACTTCGACTCCGGCGACTTCGACTCCGACGACTTCGACGCCGACGGCGAGCCCGCGGACGGCGACACCGGCCTGGCGGAGGAGGACTCGGTCGACGGCGGCTTCGACGCCGGCGGCTTCGACGCCGATGTCTGCGAGGCCGACGGCGACTTCGACGCCGGCGGTGACTTCGACGGCGGCGGTGACTTCGACGGCGATGGTGACTTCGACGGCGACTTCGAGGCCGACGGCGACTTCGAGGCCGACGGCGACGGTGACTTCGAGGCCGACGGCGAGGGCGAGGACGGGGCGGACTTGGACGGCGACGGCGACGAGTTCGGCGAGGAGGACGTCGACGTGCTCGGCTTGCCCGGTGTGGACGGGCAGTGCTTCGAGCCGGGCGGGCACGACGGGGACGGGGACCGGGGTGGGCTCCAGGGATGCGGGAACTTCGGCGGCCTGGCGTGCTGGTCGTGCCGGCCGTACTGGTCACCGCGCTGACGGTGGATCCAGTCCTTGTGGTGGCTGTCGTAGAGCTCGAAGACGCTGACGACCGTCGGCGCGGGCCTCACCACGACCACGTTCGAGGGCCGGTACGCCGACCAGCTTCGGCCCACCAGCTTCGGCGTGCTCTTCTGGGCGACCGGCGGGTTCAGCGGGTTGCCGCAGGCGCAGCGCACGCGGGGGACGCCGTGGTTGTCCACCAGCACGGCGGTGCCCGCCTGGAGGACCGACTGGTAGCTGTTGGCGGCCCCGTTGCGGTAGCCGTGGTTGGTGACCCGGGTGTCGACGCGCAGCTGAACCGGGGTCAGCGAACGCAGAAAGGCGGGCACGCCGGCGGGCTGGACGCCGGCCGCGGCGGCGAAGGCCTTCTCCTTGCCCGGGTCGGCCTGGAGGAACTTGATCTGCTTCTCGACGTCGCAGGCGGGGGTGCGATTGGTGCCGCCGTACAGGCCGGGCGCGCCGCCCTCGATTCCCTGCACCGCGTTGGCCGTGCCGGAGGGCGCGACGGAGGCGGAGGGCGGGGGCGGGGCGGAACTCTCCTTCGCGGTGGATTCCGTGAACGGGTCCTGGCCGCTGCTGTTCGCGGACTGCAGGAAGACCTCGCCGCCCTTGGCGGATCCGCCCGGACGGGTGAAGACCACCGCGAGGACCACGGCGGCGACGACGGCGGCGGTGAGGCCCGCCACCCGCGGCACGGACTTCCACCACGGCCCGTGGGGTCCCGGGGCCCCGCCACCGGCACCGCCACGCGGCGGTTGGGAGGGCGGTGGTCCGGAAGGAGGCCGGGACGAGCCCGACAGCGGGCCGGAGGGCGGCCCGGTCGGGCGGCCGGAGGACGGAGGTTCGGCGCTCACGAGCACTTCTTCCCGTCGCGATCGTCGCGATACGCGGGGCGATACGCGGCTTTTCTCAGTCAAATCCCGTTTGGTGCATTTGGCTGCATATTGATCCCATTGTGTGTCGCAGGGGCGTGAGGCTCGCAAGCCGACGCGAACGGCCCACCCGGCGGGCGGGGTGCCCGGCCACTGCTTAGCGTGGCAACCGTGAGCGTTTCCACCGTCGACCCGCCCGTCGCCCGTCACGGCTGGGTGCAGGCCGTGGCGGTGGTGCTGACCGGGCTGGCCGTCATGGTGCTGGTGGCGGCGCTGGGACTGTGGGCGGCCGGAGCGGGTGACCTGCCGGACGGCGCGTTCCCGCGGGTCGTGGCCGCGACCCTGGTCACGGCGGTCGGCGGCAGTGTGGAACTCTCCGGCAACGCGGGCGCGCTGGCACAGACCCAGGCCGGGGTCACCGTGATGCCGCTGTCGGTGACCCTGGTCGGCGCGCTGGCGATCGGCGGGGGCTTCCTGCGCCCGCTGCGGCACCGGGCGGTCGCCTCGGCCGGTGAACTGACCGGCTGGGCCGCCCGGATCGCGGTGCTGTGGCTGCTCGTGCTGATCGGCCTGGCCTTCGGCGCCCGGCAGACCTTCGCCGTCGACGTGGGCAGCGGCACACTGAGCGACCTGACCGGTCTGTTAGACGCCACGCCCCGGATCGGCTTCACCACGGACGTGCCGCTGACGGTGCTGTTCGGCCTGCTGTGGCTGGCCGGGGTGCTGGTGCTGGCGCTGCTGGTCGCGCGCGGGGCGCCGCTGCCGGGGCGGCTGCTGCGTCTGCAGGAGTCGGTACGCCCGGCGGCGCACGCGATGGTGGTACTGCTCCTCGCGTACGTCGTCGTCGGCCTGGTCACCGCGCTGATCACGGCGGCCACCCGGGATCGTGCCCAGGCCACCTTCGCGCTGATCCTGCTCGGCCTGCCCAATCCGGCCTGGCTGGCCCTCACCATCGGCCTGGGAGCGACCTGGAACGGCCGCGTGCACGGCCCGTTCGGCCTGCCCATGCCGCACGTCCTGGACGCGATCCTGCGTACCCCGGACGTCTCCGCGCTCAACCTGCGCTCGCTCACCGCCTACGACGGCAGGTGGTGGTGGCTGGTGGCCGTGGACGCGATCCTGCTGCTGGCCGTGGCCTTCCGGATGGCAGCGAGCTCTCCGGCCCGGATCCGTCTGTGGCAGCACGCCGTTCACCTGGGCGTGGCGCTTGCGCTGACGGTGCTGATGATCTGCCTGACGGGCCGCATCTCGGCGCACTACGGACTCTCCCTGCTCGGCATCGGCGACCTGGGCGGCGGGCTGTCCGGAGAGCTGTTCCTCAGACCCCAGCTGTGGCGGACGGTCGGCCTGGGCGCGCTGTGGGGACTCGTCGCCGGGTTCCTGGGCGGCCTGTCGGCCCGCCGGGTGCAGCGTCGGGGCGAGGTGGGCGGGCCGGGCGAGTGACCCGGCTGGTCGAGGGCCGGATCACCGAGGACTTCCGGCCGAGTCGGCACGGTGAGTGGTCTCAGGCGGGGTTTCGCTCCGTTCCCTCCGCCCGGTATACGGGGTCCGCTCCCTCCGCCCGGTATACGGGGTCCGCCCAGTGCGGGGGTCTCGGAGGGCCGCTCACCGTCGTGTGGTCCGTCTCCGTGTCGGGCTCCGGCGCCGGGCGGGCATCGGCCGGGCCGGCGGCGGTCGCCGTGGTGGCGCGCAGGGCGCCGACGAAGGCGAGGCAGGTGTCGTAGCGGGCGTCGGGGCTCTTGGCCAGGGCCTTGGCGAAGACCGGGTCCACCGCGGGGTCGAGGCCGGGGCGGGACCCGCTCGGCGGGGGCGGATCGTCGTACTGGTGGGCCCACAGCAGGGCCATGTCGTCGTCGCGGAGGAACGGCGGGCGGCCGGTGAGCGTCTCGTAGACGACGCAGGCCAGGCCGTAGACGTCGCAGCGGCCGTCGACCGGGCGGCCGGAGATCTGCTCGGGGGCCACGTAGTCGAGGGTGCCGACGAACTGGCCGACGCTGGTGAAGCCGGTCAGGGACAGCGACTTCTTGGTGAGCCCGAAGTCGGTCAGATACACGTGCTCGGGGTGGTCGCTGTCGATGCCCTCGGCGACCAGGATGTTGCCGGGCTTGACGTCCCGGTGCACCAGGCCGTGCTCGTGGGCGGCGTCGAGGGCTGACGCCACCTGCGCGGCGATCCGCACGGCGTCGGGCAACGGCAGCGGTCCGCGCAGGTCGAGGAGATGGCGCAGGTCTCTTCCGGAGACGTGCCGCATGGCGATGTAGAGCACGCCATCGGTCTCGCCGGCCTCGAAGACCGGCACGATGTGCGGGTGGTCGATCGCCGCGGCCACCTGGGACTCGTGGGTGAACCGCTTGCGGAAGGTGTCGTTGCGGGCGAGTTCGGGGGCGAGCAGCTTGAGGGCGACCGTGCGGTCCAGGCGCAGGTCGCGGGCGCGGAAGACGACGGCCATGCCGCCGCGCCCGATCTCGCTCTCGATGAGGTAGCTCGCGATCTGCCGGCCGATCAGCTCCGAGGGCCGGCCGGAGAACTGGCTGGTCTCGTGCGCCATCAGCGCTCACCTTCGGGCGCGACCAGCCGGGTCGGGGTGTGCCCGGCGTCGTCGCCGGTGACCTCCCGGTCGGTGGCGTAGGTGGTCAGCCGCCGTCCGTCGCCGTACACCCAGCGGCCCTCCTCGGGGTCGTACAGCCACATGGACTCCCCGTCGACCACGACCCCGATCCTGAGGCCCCGGGTGCGCTCCTCGAAGTCCTCCCCGTCCAGCGCGCCGGCCGCGAGCTCCTCCACCGCGGACCGGTAGTCGGCCAGGGCCTGTTCGGCGCGGGCCAGCAGGGGCCGTGGATCGGCGGTGTCCGCCGGGCCGTCGACGGCGGGCGGGTCCTCGGGTACGGCGACGAGCCGGCGGCCGTCGACCCAGGCTCCCCAGCCGTTGGCGCAGCGGATGTACCCCCAGTCGCCGCGCCGCTCCACGAGCTCGACCGGCAGCAGCGGGTCGAGGGGCAGGGTTGGCCGGGCCGGGTCGGGGGCCTCCCAGGCGGGCATGCCGCGCGGCGGCACGACGTGCGTGGGCCGGAATCCGGGACTGGGCGCTCTGCTCATCGGGACGCCTGCTTCCGCGTGTGTGCCATCGCGTTCGCCTACTTCCGCATCACGGCGGGTTCGTGCCGGCGCAGCAGCCGGGCGACCACGATCCCGTAGAGGACGGAGAGCACCACCAGCATGACCAGATCGAGCAGCCAGACGCCCGTCGAGTGACGGAAGAGGGGGTCGGCGGTCAGGCTGCCCGGGACGATCCGGGACAGCCCGACCGTGCCGGCCATCGCGCCGAGCGCCCAGCGGGAGGGCACGAGCCAGGACAGCTGCTCCAGGCCGGGCACACCGTTGAGCGGGAGCAGCGCACCGCAGAAGACGACCTGGACGATGGCGAGCAGCACCAGCAGCGGCATCGTCACCTCCTCCTTGCGCACCAGCACGGAGACCAGCAGCCCGAGCAACATCGCGGTGAACGCGAGCAGGGCGGCGGCCAGGGTGATCTCGGCGAGCGGCGGCAGCAGGACGCCCCGGCCGCCGGGGGTGTTCAGGTCGACACCGAGGAGGGCGACCAGGGTGAGGACGACGGCCTGGAGCACGCTGATCGTGCCGAGCACCACGATCTTGGACATCAGATAGGCCGAACGGGACAGGCCGACGGCGCGTTCGCGCTGGTAGACGACGCGTTCCTTGACGAGTTCGCGCACCGCGTTGGCGGCGCCGGTCAGCACGGCGCCGACGCACAGGATGAGCAGCGCGTTCATCGCGGTGTCCCGGGCGAGCCGGCCGCCGGCCAGGGCGCGGGCCATGGCGCCCATGACGAACGGCAGGGCGATCATGACGAGCAGGAAGGTGCGGTCGGAGCTGAGGACGGCCGCGTAACGGCGGACCAGCGTGCCGAGCTGGCCTCCCCAGCCGCGTGGGCGGGGCAGTGGTGCCCGGACGACGGGGGCCGGGCCCGGGTGGTGGGGCTGGGTGGTGGCCTCGGTGACGTAGTGCCGGTGGAACGGCGACTCGCGGTACTCCCTGGCCCAGTCGCGGTCCGGGTCGCGGTCGAAGGCCTCGAAGGCCTCCGGCCACTGTTCGAAGCCGAAGAAGGCGAGGGCGTCGTCGGACGGACCGTAGTAGGCCACCTTGCCGCCGGGGGCGAGCACCAGGAGGCGGTCGCAGACGCCGAGGCTGAGGACGCTGTGGGTGACCACGATGACGGTACGGCCGTCGTCGGCGAGGCCGCGCAGCATGTTCATCACCGAGCGGTCCATGCCGGGGTCGAGGCCGGAGGTCGGCTCGTCCAGGAAGAGCAGCGAGGGTTTGGTGAGCAGTTCCAGGGCCACGCTGACCCGCTTGCGCTGTCCGCCGGAGAGGCTGTGCACGGGCTGGTCGGCACGCTGTCCGAGGCCGAGTTCCCGGATGACCTCGTCCACCCGGGCCCGTCGCTCGGCGGCGGCGGTGTCCTCGGGGAAGCGCAGTTCGGCGGCGTAGGTCAGGGCGGCGCGCACGGTGAGCTGGGGGTGCAGGATGTCGTCCTGCGGGACCAGTCCGATGCGCTGGCGCAGTTCGGCGTAGTCGCGGTAGAGGTCGCGGCCGTCGTACAGGACGGTGCCGCGGTCGGCGGGCCGCTGCCCGGTGAGGGCGTTCAGCAGCGTGGACTTGCCGGCGCCGCTCGGTCCGACCACCGCGAGCAGGGACTTCTCCCCCACCGGGAAGGACACGTGGTCGAGGAGGATTTTGCGTCCGCCGTCGACGGCGACGGTGAGGTCCTGGGCGTCGAGGGAGATCTCACCGGTGTCGACGTACTCCTGGAGTTCGTCGCCGACCAGGCAGAACGCGACGTGGCCGATGCCGACGATGTCGCCCGGGCCCATGGGCGCACGGGTGACTGGCCGGCCGTTGAGGTAGGTGCCGTTGTGGCTGCCGAGGTCGATGATCTCGTATGTGCCGTCGGGGTGGGCGCGCAGTTCGGCGTGGCGGCGGGAGACGATCAGGTCGTCCACCACCAGGTCGTTGTCGGCGGCCCGGCCGATGCGGACCGGGCGCACGGGCAGCGGGCGGACACTGCTGGGCCGGCGGAAGGTGCCGGTCAGCAGGGGGAGCGACACTGCGGAGGGCCGGTCGGGGGCGGGCTGCGGGGCGCCGGCGGGGACGGCGCGGGGGCCGTCGGTGGGGTTGCCGAAGCGGATCACGCTGCCGGGGCGCACACCCCACCGGTCGATCCGGCGGCCGTCGGCGTAGGTGCCGTTGGTGCTGTGCTGGTCCGTCAGGGTCCAGCGATCGTCGTCGCAGCGCAGCACGGCGTGGTGCCACGAGACCCGGGCATCGTCCAGGACGATGTCGCTCAACGGGTCGCGTCCGACGTGGTAGTCGTGCCCCGGGCTCATGATCGTGGAGCCCGTGTCGGTCTCCAGGACGAGTTCGGGCGCCGTCGGGGCGATCGGCCGCTCCGCCATGGCCAGAATTCTACCGATTCACCCGCATATGCGCCCAGAGTCGGGGGCCGGACGGCCGACGGACACGTGTCAGGCGACGGGTACGACCAGCGCCGGCAGGGTGCGCTGCATGCGCAGCGCGTCGACGGACTCGGCGAGCAGTTCGTACTCGGTGGTCTCGTCACTGGCGGCGATCCGTACCAGCCGTCCGCCCGCCAGCTCGTCGGCCACGAGCTCCTGCCGGACGTCGTCGGCGCACCAGGCGCGCAGCAGGGCGGGCACGTCGGCCACCGTGTCCGCGACCGGCACCAGCGAGCCTGCCGGGAAGGCGGGGTCCTCCGGGCTCGGGTCCAGACGCTCCGCGATCCAGGACGCGCGGTCGCGCAGCCACCACAGGGCCAGGGCCAGCGTCGGGGCGCGGTAGGTGCCGAGCGGTACCCCGATGCGCCGGCCGTCGCACATGCCGTACGCGGTGACATGGCACAGGAATTCGTCGTGCACCTCTCACTCCCCCGTCGCCTCGCTGGTTGCGCCCGGCCCGGCCTCGCTCTCCGTGCGGATCCTGTGCGGTGAAGTGCCCCTGACGTTCGAGTATCGCCACTCCCGAAACACTGTCACCATGACTTTCCGGCCAGTCTGTTGGCATATTCACCGCACGTTCTGGCCGGAACACATCGGCGCCCTCGCGGCCGCCGGGCATTACCCGGCAGGTAATCGACCCGCCTGTCGGCGCTCCGGCATGGTGGTCACACCGGATCGGCGTAGCCCCGGATCCGGCTCTGACCAGCAGTAATCAGCAAGTTACGACCTCGATGGAGGCTGATTCACCATGTCCGTGGACACCAACCGTTACGAGAGCGCCGCAGCCCGCTACTTCGAGGCCTGGAACGCCACCGAGCCGGAGGCCCTGAAGAAGGCGGTCGCCGCCGCGTGGACCGCCGACGGCGGCTACACCGACCCGCTCGCCGACGTCCGCGGCCACGAGGGCATCGCGGCCGTGATCGCGGCGGCCCACGAGCAGTTCCCCGGGTTCGTCTTCCGCCCGCTCGGTGCGGTGGACGGACACCACGACACCGCGCGCTTCGGCTGGGAGCTGGTGAACGAGGCTGGGGGTGCCCCCTCTGGGGGAGGCTCGGCGCCGGTCGCCGGGTTCGACGTCGTCACGCTGGACGACGAGGGCCGGATCCGGCAGGTGCTGGGCTTTCTGGACCGCGTGCCGGCGGCTGCCTGACACCGCCCGGCCGGCGATGAGTTCCGCCGCGCGCGACGGTCTGCCCTGACGCACGATTCCCGGCAGAGCGCCGCGCGCGGCCATACACGGAGGAACACCATGCAGACGAGCGGTCCGGTGGACGTGGAGTTCACCGCGGTTCTCCAGCGGAGTCCGCAGGCCGGCGGCTGGACCTATGTGGTCTGGCCGCGCTCGGCCGAGTTCTTCGGCACCCGCGGCCTGGTCAAGGTCGGCGGCACGGTCGACGGCCACCCGTTCCGGAGTTCGTTCATGGCCCTGGGAGACGGCCGGCACAAGCTCCCGGTGAGGGCCGGCATCCGGAAGGCGATCGGCAAGCGGGAGGGCGACACCGTGACCGTACGCCTGGCGGAACGGCTCAGCTGACGACCGACTCCGGGTAGCGGCGGAGCGCGACGCCGACGGTGCGCTCGAAGGCGTTGCCGAAGGCGCTCTGGGAGCTGTGGCCGACCGAGCGGGCCGGTTCCGCCACGGCACGGAGTCCTTCCTCGGGGCACGGGCGGCCAGGCTCATGCGCCAGTTCTGCGGACAGGCCGGCGCCGGCGCACGCCCGCGGCCCCCCGGAGCCGCAGAGCCGCACGGCGAAAGTCGCCCGCGACATCGCGGCGGCGCGCGCCCGCTCCTCCAGTTGCCAGGGGTGGGCCGGGCCGGAGTGCATCCGGCGCGGGGCCAGGGGCCGGCCGCTCGTCCGCGAGCGCCCGCAGCCGGCCGGCAGCCCCGCGGCCTGCCCTCCGCCCGGCCCCTCCGGTCCAGAACTGCGGCATCAGCCCGTGGTGGGCCCGGGGGCGAGGCCTGCCGGCGGGCGGAACCGGGGGGCCCGGCGTGCTGCCGTACGCCGTCGGCCGGGAGGCGGCGGCCCGGCTGTGGGAGGTGAGCGAACGGCTCACCTCCTGACCGGGGTCACCGGCCCGGGGGTGCTCAGCCCTGCACGATCGCGTCGATCAAGGCCAGTTCCTCGGCGTCGAAGTCCAGGTCGCGGATGGTGCCGACGCTGTCCTCGAGCTGCTGCGGGCTGCTCGCGCCGACCAGCGCGGAGGTGACCCGGCCGCCGCGCAGCACCCAGGCCAGGGCCAGCTGGGCCAGGGTCTGGCCGCGGGACTTGGCGATCTCGTCGAGGGAGCGCAGGCGGGCGACGAGGTCCTCGGTGACCGCGTCCGAGTGCAGGAAGGGGCTGTCGCTCGCGGCCCGGGAGTCCTCGGGGATGCCGTCGAGGTAGCGGCCGGTGAGCAGGCCCTGCTCCAGGGGGGAGTAGGCGATGGAGCCGACCTGGAGTTCGTCCAGGGCGTCCAGCAGCCCCTCGCCCTCGGGGCGGCGGTCGAGCATCGAGTAGCGCGGCTGGTGGATGAGCAGCGGGGTGCCGAGGTCGGCGAGGATGCGGGCGGCCTCGCGGGTCTGCTCCGCCGAGTAGTTGGAGACGCCGACGTAGAGCGCCTTGCCCTGCTGCACCGCCGAGTGCAGGGCGCCCATCGTCTCCTCCAGCGGAGTGTCCGGGTCGAAGCGGTGCGAGTAGAAGATGTCGACGTGGTCCAGGCCCATGCGCGCAAGGCTCTGGTCGAGCGAGGACAGCAGGTACTTGCGCGAGCCCCATTCGCCGTACGGGCCGGGCCACATGAGGTAGCCGGCCTTGGTGGAGATCACCAGCTCGTCGCGGTACGGCCCGAAGTCGGCCTTGAGCGCCTCGCCGAGGGCGGACTCGGCGGCGCCGGGCGGCGGGCCGTAGTTGTTGGCGAGGTCGAAGTGGGTGACACCCAGGTCGAAGGCGCGGCGCAGGATGGCCCGCTGGGTCTCGGCGGGCCGGTCCGGGCCGAAGTTGTGCCACAGACCGAGGGACAGCGCGGGGAGCTTCAGTCCGCTGCGTCCGGTGCGCCGGTAGGGCATGTCGGCGTAACGGTCGGGGTGTGCGGTGTACAACGCGACTCCAGAGGGGTTGGCACACGGTGTTCCCGGCTCCGGGGGCCTGCGGCTCCCGGTGACCGCTTCCACTCTTTCCCGTCCGCCGGGCAGCGGTCCAACAGAAGAATCCGATGGGATTCAGCGGCTAGGCTTCTCAATCATGGAACTGCGTCATCTCCAGCATTTCGTCGCCGTCGCCGAGGACCAGCACTTCACCCGGGCCGCCGAGCGCCTGATGGTGTCCCAGTCGGGTTTGTCGGCGTCCATCCGGGCGCTGGAGCGGGAGCTGCGGGCGCCGTTGTTCGTGCGTACCACCAGGCGGGTGACGCTCACCGAGGCGGGGCGGGCGCTGCTGGTGGAGGCCGAGCGGATCCTGGCGCAGGTCCGTGCGGCGCACGAGGCGGTCGCGGCGGTGCAGGGCGTGCTGCGCGGCACGCTGGCGCTGGGCACCGAGCAGTGCATCGCGGGCGTGCACCCGGCACGGTTGCTGGCCGCGTTCCGGGGGCGGCATCCGGACGTGGAGATCCGGCTGCGGCAGGCCGGTTCGGGCGCGCTGGCCGAGGAGGTGGCGGCCGGCCGGCTCGACCTCGCCTTCGCCTACCGCACCCAGGCGGACAGCGACCAGTTGCGTTCGGTGGCGCTGACGAGCGAGCCGATGACCGTGCTGTGCCATCCCGGACACCGGCTGGCCTCGGCCGGCGCGGTGCTGACCCCCGAGGACCTGGCCGGTGAGGTCTTCGTGGACTTCCACCCGGACTGGGGCCCGCGCCGCACCACCGACGCCGCGTTCGCCGCGGCCGGCGTGCGGCGCACGGTCGCGCTGGAGGTCAACGACGTGCACAGCCTGCTGGACCTCGTGGACGAGAACCTGGGGATCGCGGTCGTACCCCGGCACTTCCGTCACAAGCGGCCCTCCCTCACGGCGCTGCCACTGAAGGGCACGGGCGAGACGGAGTACGAGACCGTGGCGCTGCTGCCGCCGGACCGTGCCACCAGTCCCGCCGCCCGGGCGCTCGTCACGCTCCTGGAGACCGGCGGTGCAACAGGGGGTCTGGCACCACCCCAGGAGGGGTCCCAGCCCTCCTGATTCCGGCCGCCCGCCACACGAGACTCGGGACCGTCGGCCAGGACGACGACGGTCAGGAGGACATGGCATGGCGGAACACACACGGCGGACCGTGCTGCGCGGCACGGCCGGTCTCGCGGCGGCGGGCGCCCTCACCGGACTGGGGACCGGCCGGGCGGCGGCCCGCCCCGCAGGCGAGCCGATGGATCGTCACTATCCTTTTCTGGAAGGGGCGTTCGCGCCCGTCACGGAGGAACTGACGGCTTTCGACCTGCCGGTGACGGGCCGCGTCCCGCGCGAGCTGAACGGCCGCTTCCTGCGCAACGGACCCAACGTCCTCGGCCTGGAGGACCCCCGGGCCCATCACTGGATGCTCGGCGAGGGCATGGTGCACGGCGTCCGGCTGCGCGACGGAAGGGCCGAGTGGTACCGCAACCGCTGGGTGCGCTCCGCGCAGGTCGCGCGGAAGCTGGGCGAGGCGTATCCGGGACCGGTACCGGAGGAGGACTTCGCGTGCAACACCCATGTGATCCCGTACCGGGGACGGATCCTCGCGCTCCAGGAGGGCGGTCCGCTGCCGTACGAACTCGACGGAGAGCTCGGCACGTCGGGGACGTACGACTTCGCGGGAACCCTGCAGGGCGCGTTCGCCGCGCACACCAAGTTCGACGTGCGCGCCGGTGAGCTGCACGCCGTCGCCTACCACGCGACCTGGGACCACGTCCGGCACCTGGTCGTGGACCGCGCCGGGCGGGTCGCCCGGACGCACCGGATCCCGGTGGCGGACGCCCCGATGATGCACGACTTCGCGCTGACCGAGCGGCACGTCGTCCTCTTCGACATCCCGGTCACCTTCGACGCGGCGGCGGCCGGACGCGGCGCACCGGTGCCGTACGGCTGGAACCGGAACCACCCGACCCGGGTCGGCGTCATGCGGCGGACCGGCGGCCCGGTGCGCTGGTTCGGGATCGACCCCGTCTTCTGCTCGCACACGCTCAACGCCTACGACGAGGGCGGGTCCGTGGTGGTCGACCTGACGACCTACCCGGCGCCGTTCTACGTCGCCGGGCGCGGCTCGGACGGTCCGTACGCCACGGGCACCACGAAGCTGGAGCGCTGGACGATCGATCTGCACCACGGCCGCGTACGGCAGCGCGTGCTGGACGACCGGCCGCAGGAATTCCCGCGTGTGAACGAGTCACTGGTGTCGCGGCGGCACCGCTACGGTTACACGGCCGCGGCGGCCGAGATGACGGCCGCCTATCTGACACCGGACGGCGGCACCCCGTCCGACGACGCCTTCTCCAACGCGCTCGTCAAGCACGACCTGCTGCGCGGCGCCACCCAGGTGCACCGGCTGCCGAAGGGCGCGGCGGCGGGCGAGGCGGTGTTCGTACCGCGGGACCCGACCGACCACCGGACGGCCGAGGACGACGGATACGCGATCGCGTACGTCCACGACCCGGACCGCGGTGCCGCCGACCTGGTGATCCTGGCCGCTCAGGACTTCACCGGCGAGCCGGTGGCACGGGTGCACCTGCCCGGTCGGGTGCCGCTCGGCTTCCACGGGAGCTGGATTCCGGACGCGTGAGCGCCCGCTGTTTGGGATGGTGGGCGGTATGCATGCGAAGGACATCCTCATCGACGGCTACGGCCGCATCCAGGAAGAAGTCCATGCCGCCCTCGACGGCCTCGGACCGGACGCGCTGCACCACCGCCCGGCGCCCGACGCCAACACCATCGCCTGGCTCGTCTGGCATCTGACCCGGGTGCAGGACGACCACGTCGCCGACGCCTTCGACCTCGACCAGGTGTGGCTGTCCCAGGGCTGGGAGAAGCGCTTCGGCCTCGACCTGCCCCGCCACGACACCGGGTACGGGCACAGCCCGGCCAAGGTCGCGAAGGTGCGGGTCGAGTCCACCGACCTGCTGACCGGGTACTACGACGCCGTCCACGAGCAGAGTCTCGGCGCGCTGCGCTCGCTGGCGGCCAAGGATCTGGAACGGATCGTGGACGAGCGCTGGGATCCCCCGGTCAGCCTGGGGCTCCGCCTGGTGAGCGTCCTGTCCGACGACCTTCAGCACATCGGACAGGCCGCCTACCTCAGGGGGCTGGTCCAGAGCTCAGGGGGCTGATTCAGAGCTCAGGGGGCTGATTCAGAGCGCCGCAGCGTAACCCGGCAGGACCACGTCCTCGATGAGGGCCTTGCGCTCGTCGAACGGGAGGAAGGCGCTCTTGAGCGCGTTCACCGTGACCGTGCGCAGGTCCTCGACCGTCCAGCCGGCCTCCTCGACCAGCAGGGACATCTCCCGGGTCATCGTCGTCCCCGACACCAGACGGTTGTCGGTGTTGAGGGTGACCCGGAAGCCGAGGTCCTTCAGGGCCGTGATGGGGTGCTCGGCGATGGAGGTGGCGCAGCCGGTCTGCAGGTTGGAGGTGGGGCACATCTCCAGGGCGATCCGGCGGTCGCGCACCCAGGAGGCGAGCCGGCCGAGCTTGCCGTCCACGATGTCCTCGGTCAGGCGCACGCCGTGGCCGATGCGCTGGGCGCCGCACACCTGCAGGGCCTGGTGGATGCTGGGCAGGCCGTGCGCCTCGCCGGCGTGGATGGTGAAGGGCACGCTCTTGCGGCGCAGGTGCTCGAAGGCCTCCAGGTGGTCGGCGGGCGGGAAGCCGTCCTCGGCGCCGGCGATGTCGAAGCCGACGACACCGGCGTCGCGGTAGGCCACGGCCAGGTCGGCGGCCTCACGGACCCGGTCGAACATCCGCATGCCGCACAGCAGGGTGCCCACGCGTACGGGGGTGCCGGCGGCGGCCGCCTTGGCCATACCGGCGGCGAGGCCCTCCTGCACGGTCTCCACGACCTCGCTCAGCGACAGGCCGCCCCGCGTGTTCAGCTCGGGGGCGTAGCGCACCTCGGCGTACACCACACCGTCGGCGGCGAGGTCGAGGACGTACTCCTCGGCGGTGCGCAGCAGGCCCTCGCGGGTCTGCATCACGGCGAGGGTGTGCTCGAAGGTGGCTATGTAGCGGACCAGGTCGCCGGAGTTGGCGGCCTCGAAGTACCAGGCGGCCAGCTCGTCGGGGTCGGTGGTGGGCAGGGTGTGACCGATCTCCGCCGCGAGTTCCACGACGGTGGCGGGGCGCAGGCCGCCGTCGAGGTGGTCGTGCAGCACGGCCTTGGGGAGCCGGCGGAGGGTCTCGGTGTCGATGCGGGGCGCGGTCATGGCGTTTCGTTTCCTCGGCAGGTGGTGCGGTGGTGATCAGCGGGTGGCGGGCTGGAGCAGGTCCCAGTGGTTGCCGTACAGGTCCTGGAAGACGGCGACGGTGCCGTAGGGCTCGTGCCGCGGCTCCTCCAGGAAGGTCACGCCGGCCGCGGTCATCCGGGCGTGATCACGGGCGAAGTCATCGGTGTGCAGGAAGAACCCGACGCGTCCGCCGGTCTGGTCGCCGACGCGGGCCCGCTGGGCCTCGTCCTTGGCGCGGGCGAGCAGCAGTCCGGTGCCGGTCTCCGGGCCGCCCGGCTCCACGACGACCCAGCGGGAGCCGTCGGGTCGGGGGGCGTCCTCTGCCAGCTGGAAGCCGAGGGCCTCGGTGTAGAAGCGGATGGCCTCGTCGTAGTCGTCGACGACGAGGGTGACCAGGGCGACGCGTCGCATCGGGACCTTCCGGTGTGGGTGGTTAGCGCGTGAGGTTATACGTAAAACCTGACGGGCGCCAGTCATGGTTCTACGCGCGTTGCCGTGCGGCTTTCAAGGGGTGGAGGTGATGCGGGGTTGCGTCAGGGGCCGGACCTGCGGCTCAGGGCGTCTCGTCGCCCTGGGCGACCTCCACCCGGTGGTGGAAATCGGCCATGCCGACGACCGAGGCGGCGCACGAAAGGGCCGTGCAGACGACGAGGAGGGCGGCGATCGCACGGCCGGCCCGGGGCACGAGGGGAGCGGCCAGCAGGGCCTGGACACGCTGCGGGACGGGGCCGGTGGTCGCGGCGGGCGCGAAGTCGGGGCGGACGGAGTGGGCTGGGCGGGCGGCCTGTCCGGCGAGGGCCGCGCGGGCGATGGCCCGGGCGGTCAGGCGCCGGTCGCCGACGCTGGCGGCGGCGGCCTCGTCGGCGGCGCGCTCGGCGGCGAGGCGGATGGTCTCGCGGACCGGGCGGAGCGCGGGGTGGCAGTGTGCGGCGAGTTCGGCGGCGCCGAGGAAGTAGTGGTGGTGGCCGTCGTTGTGCGCCCGCTCGTGCGCGAACAGCGCCTCTCGCTCCGGACCGTCCAGGCTGCGCAGCATCGCGGTGGTGACGACGATGCGGTGCGGGCGGCCGGGCAGGGCGTAGGCGTCCGGGCGGGGCGAGTCCACCACGCACAGGTCGCCGGCCGAGGGGCCGCGCCCGGCCTCCGTGCGAGCCGCGCGGAAGGCACGGGTCTGGTGCAGCACCGAGCGCACGAGGGTCCAGCCGCAGACGGCGAGCACGCCGACGGAGGTCGCGGCGGCCGGCAGCACCACGAGGTCCGAGGCGGTGCGCAGCGGGTGGATCAGCTCGCCCAGCGCGGCGAAGAGCGGGACCTTGAGCAGCCCGATGAGCACGAACGAGCCGAGCGCGGCCAGCGAGGAGCCGGCGAGGGCGACCGCACAGCCCGTGACGGCCCACAGCGCGGCGACCGGGGCCAGCCGGTCCAGGGCCCGGCGGGCCAGCGCCGGCAGGGCGAAGGGCAGCAGCAGGGGCAGCAGGAGGAGTGCGGTCATTGTTCGTCGGGTTCGAGCAGGTCCCGCAGGATCCGTTCGTCGCCGGGGCTGAGCTGGGCGACGAAGCGGGCGAGGACGGTCTCGCGGTCACTGTCCCGGTCGAGTTCGCTGTGCATCCGGCGGGCGGTGAGACCGTGCGCGTCCTGGACGTCCCGAACCGGGAGGTAGGCGTAGCCACGGCCCTGACGGTGCCGCTCGACGACGCCCTTGTCGTACAGGCGGGTCAGGATCGTGGTCACCGTCGTACGCGCCAGGTCGGCACCGAGGCGCAGCTGGACCTGGCCGGGCGTCTGCGGGGTGCCGGCGGCCCACAGTGCGGCCATGACGCTCGCCTCGAGCTCACCGGCCGGCCGGCGCTCGTCCTTCGCCTCGGTCATGGAACGTCCCTCACCCGTCTTCGTGTGCGGCTGTGCGGCCGGGCGACCGTCTACACGATAGTAGTCAATCGAGCCTTCGTACGGCTGTGCCCCCGCACCATTATGGGAGGGCCGCCGGCAGGGAGGTCGCCGTCGGGGGGACAGGCGGCCTGGGCCATCGGGTGTGAGGAGTCGAGGCACAGGAAATCCCGGGGAGATCGGTCTTGCCGGGTCCGATCGAGCGGCCGGGGTCGGTCAGCAGGTCGGATCCCGGCCCGCCCACTTGGTGTGAGGCGACCGCACCGGGCACGGGGGCGCCCGGTGCCGCGGGAAAGTCCTGGCGCGACCCTCAGCGGCATGGGCGGGTGTTGAGCCGGGCGGCCTGGCGTGTCAGGTGGTCGCGCTCGGCGAGGTTGGGGGCCTTGTGGGCCGCCTCGGCGTACAGCCGTGCCGCCGTCGCCGGGTCGCCGTCGCGCTCGTGGAGGTACGCCGCCACCGCGGCGTGGCGGGGCAGTGAGGCGTCCAGCGCCGCGAGCGCCGCCAGGCCGGCGCGCGGTCCGTCGGCCTCCCCGACGGCGACCGCGCGGTTGAGCCGGACGACCGGGCTGTCGGTCAGGCGCGCGAGCTCGTCGTACCACTCGACGATCTGCACCCAGTCGGTCTCCTCGGCGGTGGGTGCGTCTGCGTGGAGTGCCGCGACGGCGGCCTGGGCCTGGAACTCGCCCAGCCGGTCGCGGGCGAGGGCGGCCTGGAGGATCCCGACGCCCTCGGCGATCAACGCAGTGTCCCACCGGCCGCGGTCCTGCTCGGCGAGCGGCACGAGGCTGCCGTCGGGCGCGGTCCGGGCGGCGCGCCGGGCGTGGTGGAGCAGCATGAGGGCGAGCAGCCCCGCCGCCTCGGGGTGGTCGATCGCGGCCGCGAGCTGCCGGGTGAGCCGGATGGCCTCGGCGGCGAGGTCGACATCGCCGGAGTAGCCCTCGTTGAAGACCAGGTAGAGGACGCGCAGCACGGTGGCGACATCGCCGGGCCGGTCGAACCGCACTCCGGAGACGGTGCGCTTGGCCCGGCTGATCCGTTGCGCCATGGTCGCCTCGGGCACCAGGTAGGCCCGGGCGATCTGGCGGGTGGTGAGTCCGCCGACGGCGCGCAGCGTGAGCGCGACCGCCGACGACGGCGTCAGTGACGGGTGGGCGCACAGGAAGTACAGCTGGAGGGTGTCGTCCTCGGCGGTCGCGGGACCGGGCGCCGGTTCCTCGTCGACGAGGCCCTCACGCCGGCGGCGGGCGGCGTCCGCCCGCATCGCGTCGAGGAACTTGCGCCAGGCGACGGTGATCAGCCAGCCCTTCGCGTCCCGCGGCGGGTCGGCCGGCCAGACGCGCAGTGCCTCGACCAGTGCGTCCTGCACGGCGTCCTCGGCCGCCGCGAAGTCCGCTCCGCGGCGCACGAGGACGGCGAGCACGTTCGGTGTGAGGCTGCGCAGCAGGACCTCGTCCATCGCCGAGGTCACTCGGTGACGTTGCAGTGCTCGGCCAGGAACGGGCGCAGCTCGAGCCATTCGTGGATCGGCTTCCCTCCGGCCCCGGGGGCGGCCGACAGTTCCGCGGCCAGCTCGAGGGCCCGCTCGTGGCTGTCGACGTCGATCACCATCCAGCCGGCGATGAGGTCCTTGGTCTCGGCGAAGGGGCCGTCGGTGACCGGTGGGCGCCCTTCGCCGTCGTACCGGACGAAGGTCCCCTCCGGGGCGAGTGCCTGGCTGTCGACGAACTCGCCGGTCTCTTCGAGGCGGGCGGCGAAGTCGCGCATGTACTGCACGTGGGCCGAGATCTCCTCCGGCGTCCACTGGTCCATCGGCACGTCGTTGACCGAAGCCGGGGCGCCGCGGTAGTGCTTGAGCAGCAAGTACTTGGCCATCGTGGTTCTCCTCGGTGCTGGTGCGACCCATTGTGGTCGCGTTCACCCCGGGGACGGAGCCCGTCACAGGTTCTCGACATCGCCGTCCGATTTTTTCTGGGCTCTCGTGGATGACCATGGATGAACCTGGGTGAGCCGTCTCGCGGTGTGCAGGTGCACGGCGTGGCGCGAGGGCGAGAGCTTCGGAGATCGGCACGGACCGAACAACTGAATCAAGCGGAGGGGGCGTGTCCGTCGGCGGACCGGAGCGCGGCGTCGAGCGCGGGTCTTTCCGTCCGCGTCCAGCGAACGGCGCGAGGAGCGGGTGCGTGTCAGTCCCGCCCACCGCGCCGAGCCTGTCCGCCGACGGGCGGGCGCGTCCGCCGCCCCCAGGGACGACGATCTCCGCCTTTGCTCGTCGCCGGCCTCGGCGAGCCGGTCGGCCGTCTGCCGCCAGGCCGCGTCCAGGCCGCGCGTGCGCCGGGCCGGTGCTCGTCGGTGTCCTCGGTCGGGCTCAGGCCCCCGAGCACGTGCGCGCATCGCCTCCTTCGTGTGACCAGGACACATCAGCTCGTGTGGGTGTGGAGGGCGTTCAGGCGGGTCAGTTCGTCAGCCGTGAGGCGGAGGGCGCCCGCGGCGACGTTCTCCGCGACGTGGTCCGGGTTGCCGGTGCCGGGGATGGCGAGGACGTGCGGGCCCTGGTGCAGGGTCCAGGCGATGCGGATCTGCGCGGGGCTCACGCCGTGGGCGCGGGCGATGTCGCGCACGGTGTCGTCGTGGGTGTCGGCCGCCGCCCGGGGTCCGGCCTCGCCCGCGACGGCGAAGAAGGGGACGAACGCGATGCCGTGTTCGCCGCAGAGGCGCAGCATCTCGTCGTCGACGGGATCGGGCCGGTCCAGGGCGTACCGGTTCTGCACGCACACCACGGGGGCGATCTCCAGCGCCTCGGCGAGGTGGCGCGGTGCGACGCCGGAGACTCCCAGGTGGCGTATCAGGCCGGCCTCGCGCAGTTCGGCGAGCGCGCCGAAGTGCTCGGCGATCGAATCCTGTTGCTGGCGGCGGAAGTTGACGACGTCGAGGTGGTCGCGTCCGAGCTGGCGCAGGTTCTCCTCCACATGACCGCGCAGCTGGTCGGGCCGCGCCGCGTCGCCCCACTCGCCGTAGTAGTCGCGGAACGGACCGACCTTGGTCGTGATGACCAGGTCGTCGGCGTACGGGGCGAGGGCGGTGTTGATCAGTTCGTTGGCGGAGCGTGTGGCGGAGAAGTAGAAGGCGGCGGTGTCGATGTGGTTCACGCCGAGCTCCACGGCCCGCCGCAGCACGGCTGTGGAACGTGCGCGGTCGCTGGGCGTGCCGAGGTGGAACGCGGCGCTGCCCGTCAGCCGCATGGCCCCGAAGCCGATGCGGTGGACGGGCAGGTCGCCGAGTTCGAAGGTGCCGGAGGCGTCCGCGGTGATCGTTTCAGCAGTCATTCGGCGGAGTGTCGCACATCTGGCGTGCCACGCAGGGGAATTAGCTCAGCGGCTTGGCCAGCACCGCCTTGCGGTGGCTGAACGTCTCGATGGAGTACCGGCCGTGGTAGCTGCCCATGCCACTCTCCCCCACCCCGCCGAAGGGCAGGTCGGAGACAGTGAGATGGGCCAGCGGCAGGCCGTGGCCCAGGCCGCCTGAGGAGGTCTCGGCGGCGATGCGTGCCCGGGTCCGCTCGGACTCGGCGAAGACGTAGAGCGCGAGCGGCTTGTCGCGGTCGTTGATGAAGGCGATCGCCTCGTCGAGGCCGGGCACGGTGACGATCGGCAGGATCGGGCCGAAGATCTCCTCCTGCATCACGGGCGCCTTCGGGTCGACGTCCGCGAGGACGGTCGGCGCGATGTACTTCGCGTCGCGGTCGGTCGCGCCGCCGACCGCGATCCGGCCGGAGCCGAGCAGGCCCGAAAGGCGGTCGAAGTGGCGCTCGTTGATGATGCGGCCGTACTCCGGGGACTGCGCCGGATCGGTGCCGAACAGTGCCTCGACCGTGCGCACCAGCGCGGACTCCAGCGCGGCGGCGGTCTCCGGGTCGGTCAGGACGTAGTCGGGGGCGACACAGGTCTGCCCTGCGTTGAGGAACTTGCCGCGGGCGAGCCGGTCCGCGACCACGTCGAGGTCGGTGCCGCGGTCCACGAACACCGGGGACTTGCCGCCCAGTTCGAGGGTGACCGGGGTGAGGTGCTCGGCGGCGGCGCGCATCACGATCCGGCCCACGGTGCCGTTGCCGGTGTAGAAGATGTGGTCGAGGCGCTCGGCCAGCAGGGCCGTGGTCTCCGGGATGCCGCCCTCGACCACGGCGACCGCGTCGGTGTCCAGATAGGCCGGGATCAGTTCGGCGAGGGCGGCCGAGGTGGCCGGAGCCAGCTCGCTCGGCTTGACGACGACCGCATTGCCGGAGGCCAGGGCACCGGCCATCGGGGCGAGCAGCAGTTGCGCCGGATAGTTCCAGGGGGCGATGACGAGGACGACGCCGAGCGGGTCGTACTGCGTCCAGGCCGTCGCGTCGGCGCCGAGGTGGGCCGGGACCGGCGCGGGCTCCGGGCGCAGCCACTCCTCGAGGTGGTCGAGGGTGTGGTCGATCTCGCGGACGGTGAAGTCGATCTCGGTGCGGTACGCCTCCGTGCTGCTCTTGCCGAGGTCGGCGTGGAGGGCGGCGGCGAGGTCGGCGCCCCGCTCGGTGAGCATCGCGCGCAGCCGGCGCAGCTGGCCGGTGCGCCACTCGACGGGCTTGGTGCGGCCGGTGGCGAAGGTGGCGCGCAGCCGGGCCACGAGGTCGGCGGGCTGCTCGATGGCGGGTTGGTTCACGTGTGCCTCGCTGGTGGTGCACGGGCGGCTTCGGCCCGGACGTCGGTGGATGTATTTGCCAACCTTTCAGGTCCTCAAGTTCATTCCGGCCGTTCAGGGTGACGCGGGTCACGCCGTCGCCGGGGGGTGTGTCTCCCGACGGCGCCGCCCCAGGTAGGCACGCTCGGCCTCGCTCCCGGCCAGCTCGGCGGCCAGGCCGTACTCCGCGGCCGCCTCGGCCGTGCGACCCAGGCGGCGCAGCAGGTCGGCGCGGACGGCGTGCAGCACGTGATACCGGCCGAGGTCCAGGGAGTCGACGAGGGCGAGCGCCTCG
Organism: Streptomyces sp. NPDC054783; assembly: GCF_053611725.1. NCBI lineage: Bacteria > Bacillati > Actinomycetota > Actinomycetes > Kitasatosporales > Streptomycetaceae > Streptomyces > Streptomyces sp. NPDC054783. Next base: position 289,505 of record NZ_JBSHAY010000005.1, read on the forward strand.
GCCGGCCCCTCGGTCTCGGCCACGGCGACGGCACGGTTCAGGGCGACGACCGGGGACGGCGCCACGCCCATGAGCTGGTCGTACAGGCGCAGGATCTGGTCCCAGTCGGTCGCCTCGGCGGTGGGCGCGTCGCTGTGCACGGCGTTGATCGCGGCCTGGAGCTGGTACGGGCCCGGTCGGTTCTGGTGCAGACAGCGGCGGACCAGGTCCTGGCCCTCCGCGATCAGTTCGCGGTCCCACTGCGTGCGGTCCTGCTCGGGCAGCGGGACGAGGACGCCGTCCGCACCCTGCCGGGCCGGCCGCCGGGACTCGGTCAGCAGCATCAGCGCGAGCAGGCTGGCCACCTCGGGCTCGCCCGGCATCAGTGCGGCGAGCAGCCGGCCGAGGCGGAGCGCCTCCGCGCACAGGGCGGGGTCGCCGGTGTAGCCCTCGTTGAAGACCAGGTAGACCACGGCGAGCACGCCGCCGAGCCGATCGGGAAGGTCGGCGTCGCGGGGCACGCGGTACGGGATGCCCGCGTCGCGGATCTTGGCCTTGGCCCGGACGAGCCGCTGGGCGAGGGTCGGCTCCGGCACCAGGAAGGCGCGGGCGATCTGGGCGGTGCTCAGGCCGCCGAGGAGGCGCAGGGTGAGGGCGACCCGGGCCTGGAGGGCGAGCGCGGGGTGGCAGCAGGTGAAGATCAGGCGGAGCCGGTCGTCGCGCACGGGGCCCTCCTCGGACGGCGCGTCGGACGCGTGCGGGTCGGGCGCGTACAGGTGGGGCGCGTACAACCGGACGGCCTCGGCGTGCCGGGCGTCCCGGGAGGACTCGCGGCGGAGCCGGTCGATGGCCCGGTTGCGTGCGGTGGTGATGATCCAGCCGGCCGGGCTCGGCGGCACGCCGGACTCCGGCCAGGTACGCAGGGCGGTGGTGAAGGCGTCCTGTACCGCTTCCTCGGCGAGGTCGATGTCGCCGAGGAAGCGGACGAGGACGGAGACCGCGCGCCCGTACTCGGCGCGGAAGACGGCCTCGACATCGACGGTGTCCGCCATGGGCGCCCGTGCCCTTCTGTCCGATCACGCCGCTCTGTCCGATCACGCCGCTCAGCCCGATCAGGCCGCGACCCCGACGACGCCGGCCGTGGGGTGGAGTGCAGCCCGGTGGCCGGCCGCGGTCCTGCCGTGGCCGGTCGTCGGAAGCGTACGGGTTCGATCACGCCGAGCACCGCAGGCAGGCGCGGACCTCTCGTCCGCCGCGCGTCTGGTGGATCTCGGTCGACTGTGCGAGGGAGTCGACGATCCCGGTGCCGCGGCCGTGCTCGTCCGGGGCGGCGTCGTGGCGGACGCGCTCGACCGCCGTTCCGGAGTCGGTGACCACGATGTGCAGGGTGCCGCCGTCGAGGACGAGAAGCAGCGTCATGCGTTCGCGGCCGTACTGGGCGGCGTTGGCGGCGAGTTCGTCGACGATGAGGACGGCGGAGTCCCGCTCGCTCTCGGGCACGCGCCAGCACTCCAGCAGCTCCGCCGCGAGGTGACGGGCGGCGGGGACATGCGCCTCCTGCGCGGGCAGGGTGAGCATTGCCTGGTGGTGGCAGGACCGTGCGGGGAGGGTGTCGGCACGGGCGGAATCGGTCACAAACATGGTCTTCCGGCTCTTCTGCGTAGGAACCTGTGTGTGAGCACTCATTCAGTTCTACGGACGACGAGCACATATGGTTCGAGCCATTTGCCCCTTTTGCGCATCTTCTTGGAACTTCTTGGCACTTCTTGGAAGTGAGCCGGCCGCTCCGCGGCGAGCCGGTGCGGCCCCGTTCGCGTCACGCCCGGATCGTGACCAGCTTCTGACCGCCGCCCGAGACGATCTCGAAGTGCTCGATGGCCGCCGGGGACATCGGGACCGCGCCGGGGATCGTGGTGCCGGCGGGATACGCTCCCGCCCGCCAGGTGGCGGCGTCCGCCCTGCTCCCACCGGGCCCGACCGCCTGCAACCGGCAGGTGATGCCCGCGGGCGCCCCGTGGGCGGAGACCTGCAGCACACTGCCCCACGCCGAGGGTGAGACCCGTACCGAAGCGGTGACACCGGTGGTGGGGTCGCTTCCGGAGAAGGTACGCACCGGAGCCGGCGAGACCGGTACGGGCCGTGTCGCCTGACCGGCCACGGATCCGCTGACCGCCAGCCATGTCCCGCCGGCCGCCGCCCCGGCGACCAACGTCAACAAGGCGGCCGCACCGGCCAGTTGCCGCCGCCAGGTTCTGCGGCGCCTGGCAGCGGCCTGCTGCAGCATCCGGTCCAGCGGGCCCGCCTCGGGAGCACGAGGCGCCGTGGCCGTGCCGGGCGGCGCCTGGGCCGGGCCCCCGACGCTCTCCGCCGCCCGCCGCACCAGCCGATCAGCCGGATCCTCGTCACCGACCGGTACGGGCCGGCCCTCGGCTTCCGCCGCGGTGACCGTCGCGAGCAGCGCCGGAAGTCCGGCCAGCTCGGCGTGTTCGGCCCTGCACTCGTCGCATTCCGCGAGGTGCGCACGCACCCGTTCCGCCTCCGCCGGGGACAGCACGCCCAGCACATACGCTCCCAGCGCCAGCCGGAGGGCGTCGTGGTCCGCGTTCATGGCCGGCACCTCCTCCATGCCGTGGTCATCGCTCGATGCCCCGTTCCCGCAGAGCCAGCCGGAGGGCGTGCAGGGCGTAGTACGTCCGCGACTTGACGGTGCCCGGCGGAATGCCCAGCACCTCCGCGGCCTCCGCCACGGTCCGGCCCCGGTAGTACGTCTCCAGCAGTACGGCGCGGTGGTCCGGCGAGAGGGCGTTGATGGCGTCGGCGACGGCCCAGCTCTGCAGCGCCTGCTCGATCCGGTCCTCGCCCGGTGTCCGCTCCGCGGCCCGCTCCAGGGCGTCGCCCCCCACCTCCGCCGGCCTCGCCTGCCGGGCCCGGTGCGTGTCGATGACCAGGCGCCGGGCGACCGTGCACAGCCAGGCGCGCGCCGGGCCGCGTTCCGGTTCGAACGCGGCGGGGTGCTGCCACGCCCGCAGCAACGTCTCCTGCACGACATCCTCGGCCCACTGCCGGTCTCCTGACGTCAGTCGCAGTACGTAGTGGAACAGCGGGCCCGCGTGCTCGGCATACAGAGCCCGGAGCAGTTCCTCGTCCGTGGTCGAAATGGTCCCGTTACCCGAGACACGGCGCCCGGAGCGATTCGGATCGGCCGCATCGCCATGTTTTTCGACGCTCCATGACATAAGCCGATCATCACGCATATACATCGGTTTGTCGTGTCATACCCAGTGACCATCGAGAAAACCGACAAAAGATTACGTATCTCCCGAACCAGGCGACACTGCCGCCCGTGAAACCAGGCATGAGCCGTCGCACACGGCATCAACCTGATCACTGGGGATTGAACATCATGTACGTCAACTTCCGCCCCGTGGGCCGCCGAACGCGCTGTGCGGCCGGGCCGGCCGTCGCCACCGCCGCCGTACTGGGGCTCCTGAGCGCGTGCGGCCAGTCGACCCACACCTCGGGCACCACCTCCATCACGCCCGGCCCGGATCAGCATCAGCCGGCCGGCATGCCCGGCACCTCGGCGACGCCCGGCACGACCATGCCCATGAGCTCTCCGAGCATGCCCATGAGCTCTCCGAGCAAGAACACGGCCGTCGCACCGGTGTCCGCGCACGCCGTGGCGATCAAGAACTTCGCGTTCTCTCCGGCCACGCTGAAGATCAAGGCGGGCACGACGGTGACCTGGACCAATGAGGACACCGATGCCCACACCGTCACCAGCGCCGGCACGGGCGGCCCGCTGCGCTCCAGCGCCCTCGCCACGCACGGCAGCTACACCTACACGTTCACCAAGCCCGGCAGCTACGCCTACGTCTGCACCATCCATCCGTTCATGACCGGCACCGTGGAGGTGACCTCATGACCGCCCACGACGACCACCAGAGCCCGGAACCGCCCGGCGGAGCCGGGGAACCCCCTGGCGAGCACGGCATGACCCGGCGCCAACTCATGCGCCACGCCGGATGGTTCGGCGGAGCCGTGGTGCTCACCGTGGCCGGCGGGGAGGTGATCAGCCATGTCGCCGGCTCGCGGGACACCACCGCCCGGGCCGCCGCGACGCCGAGCGCCGCACTGCGGTTCGTGCAGGTCTCCGACAGTCACATCGGCTTCCAGGGCCCGGCCAACACCGACGTGGTCGGCTCGTTCACCGCAGCGATCGACCAGGTCAACGGGCTCGGATTCAGGCCCGACTTCGTCATGCACAGCGGCGACCTGACACACCTGTCCACGGCGGGGCAGTTCGACCAGGTCAGGCAGATGATGGCCGGGCTGCGGACGGATCGTGTCTTCACCGTGCCGGGCGAGCACGACTCCATCGGCGACGCGGGCCGCGCCTACCGGCATATCTTCGGCAAGGGCACGCTCGGCGACGGCTGGTACAGCTTCGACACCCACGGTGCGCACTTCCTCGCCCTGGTCAACACCCTGAGCCTGGAGAAACTCGGTCACCTCGGCACCGAGCAGATCGATTTCGTCCGCAAGGACCTCGCGGGCCTGCCGTCGGACACCCCCGTCGTGGTCTTCAGCCACATCCCGCTCTTCGCCATGTACCCGCAGTGGGGCTGGAGCACGGACGACGCGCTGAAGGTGATAGCGCTCCTGCGCCGCTTCTCCTCGGTCACCTGCCTCAACGGACACGTCCACCAGCTGTTCACCAAGACCGAGGGCAACATCACCTTCCACTCCGCCACCACCACCGCCTACCCACTGCCGAAGCCGGGGCGGGCAGCCACCCCCACTCCCCAGGTCGTGCCCGCCCGCCGGCTGAAGGACGCCCTCGGCATCCGTACCGTGGGCTTCCGGCGGGGAGACCAGCAGCTGGCGGTCAAGGACGAGAGGCTGGCATGAGAGCGGCACGCCACTGCTCCTCGTGATCCGGCAGGCGGCCGTGGCGGTGCGGCGTCGCCGGCCACCCCGGCGCACCTCGCGACCGCCTCGTCCGGGCCGCGAGGTGATCCGGGGGATGAGGCTAGTGCTGGTCCACGAAGGGCCGTACCTCGATGGGCAGCGTCGTGGCCAGGGCGGCCTTGCGACCCCACTCCAGGGCCTCGTCCAGGTCGGCGGCCCTGATCAGGCAGAGCCCGCCCAGGTATTCCTTGCCCTCGGCGTAGGGCCCGTCGGTGGTGAGCACCTCGCCGTCCTTGGGGCGCAGCACGGTGGCGGTCTCCGGGCCGTGCAGGCCGCCCGCGAACACCCAGGCCCCGGCGGCGCGCAGCTCGTCGTTGAAGGCCTCGACGTCGCGCATGATCGCGGCGAGCGCGTCGGGGGCGGGCGGGGTCACGCCGGTCGGCTGGACCACGCTGAGCAGGTAGTGCTTCATGATGTCCTCCTCGGTGACTTCAGGGTCTCTCGGATGCGAGACACCTCCTACACGAACGGCCGTCCCCCGGATCGACACGGCGCCGGAAGAAATCTTCGGAAGAATCACCCGTATGACAGCCACCACCGGACATCCGCTCCTGGACCGCGCCCACCGGCTTGCCACGGACCTGCTGATCCCCGAGGCCGAGCGGGTCGACCAGGAGGGCGTGCCGACGAGCCACATCGAGGCGGTGAAACGGTCGGGGCTGCTCGGGGCGGGCGCTCCGGTCGCGTACGGCGGCTCGGACGCGCCGCCGGACGTGGTCCGCCGGATCGCGGAGATCCTGGCCGGGGCGTGCTGTTCGACGTGGTTCGTGCAGACCCAGCACCACACACCCGTGCAGATCCTGGCGCAGAGCGAACTCCCGGTACGCGAGCGGTTGTTGAGTCCGCTGTCGCGTGGCGAGCTGATGTCCGGGGTGGCGTACGCGCATCTGCGGTCGTATCCGCGCGTGCCGGTTCGCGTCCGCCGGGAGGGTGGCGGCTGGCGGTTCGACGGGACGGTGCCCTGGTTCACCGGGTGGGGCCTGAACGACGTGATGCTGCTCGCCGGGGTGACCGACGGGGGCGAAGCACTGCTCGCGTTCGCCGAGGCGCGCGTCCAGCAGGGGCTGCGGGCCTCGGAACCGATGCGCCTCGCGGCGCTCACCGCCGCGCGCACGGTGTCGCTGGAGCTGACCGGACTGTGGCTGCCGGAGGAGTCGGTTGCCCTGCGGATGCCGTACGAGCGGTTGGCACCCCGCGACCGGGCCAGGACGCTGAACGCGGGCCCCGCGGTCTTCGGCCTCACGGAGGCCGCCCTGTCCCTGCTGGACGCGGAGACGGCCGCCCCGCTCACGGCCCGGCTCGTCGACGTCCGCCGGCGCGCCTACGCCCTGGCCGACCATCCGGCGCCACTGGAGCGGGTCGCGGAGCGGCTGGCGGTGCGCGCGGAGGCGTTCGAGGTGCTGCGGACGGCCACCACGGCGGCGGTGGTGGCCGGGGGCGGCCGGTCCATGGCCGTGACGAGCCGCGCCCAGCGCCTTGCCCGGGAGGCGCTGTTCCTGCTGGTACAGGGGCAGACCGCCGAGACCCGGGCGGCGCAGCTGCGGGCGCTGGGAGGTGCGTGAGGCGCCGCACGGTCGGCGTCGGCGCAGCCGCGGGGCCGACAGGCCTCCGAGCCGCCATCACCGTCGCAACCCGATGCGGCGGTGCCGGGTGGTCGGTCACGGTACTGACACGGACCTACACATAAAGAAAGAATAAGAGCAAACTGGAAACACGGTGATAAACACACACCGCACCAGACACGGTCTGGCCTGCAAGTCAAAGGAGACGAGTTATGGCCAACGTGCACAGGGGTGACATATCGACCCACCCCGATGTCTCCGAAATGCGGGAACGCTACGCCCGCATGCTCGGTGGTCGTGATGTGGCGCTCGTGGACGGGCCGGTCTTCCTGCTCGGGCTCTACTGCGCGGCATCCCCGTGGATCGTGCACTACACGACGAGCCAGCCCGCGCTGACGACCCACAACCTGATCCTGGGCATCGCGATAGGTCTGCTGGCACTGGGATTCACCCGGGCCCCCGAGCGGATGTACGGCCTCAGCTGGGCCATGTGCGCCATGGGCATCTGGATGATCATCGCTCCCTGGATCGTGGGCAGCGGCCCGGACAAGGGCGTGATCATCAACAACGTCGTCATCGGCGCACTGGCGCTCGCGCTCGGACTGGTCTGCGCCGGTACGGCGGCGCGGAGCACCCCCAGGCCGTAACAGGAGACGCGCGGAAAGGAAGAACTGGAAGTACGGGAGCAGTACGGGGAGGCCGGTCCGCCCGCGCGGGCCGGCCTCCCCGTGCCCGCTCAGCGCCCCGGCACCAGCCAGGGCTCCTGCGGGAGCGTCCGGCCGGTCTCCAGCAGTGACTTGAGGTTGGACAGCACGGCCGGCCAGCCGGAGGCGACGTCGGAGCGCTCGCCCTCGTCGTTGAGGTCCTCGTGGACGACGGTCAGCCGGACGATGTCCTCGTACGGGCGGATCTCGAAGGTGACGCGGGAGTGCCGGTCCGCCCGGCTCTCGTCGTCGGGCGCGGCCCAGGTGGTCACCAGCCGGGTCGGCGGCTCGCTCTCCACCACCTTGCCGACCACGTCGGCGATGCCGGAGCCGTCGGTGCGCACGTGCGCCCAGCGGGAGCCGGGCCGCCAGTCGGACTCGTTGCGGTGGCCCCAGTAAGCGGCCGTCAGGTCGGCGTCGGTCAGCGCCTCCCAGACCTTCTCGGGTGTGCTCGCGATGTAGGTGACGTACACGAAACTCGGCTTGTCGGTCATGGCTTCCTCGGCTCGTCGCTTCAGGGCGCCGAGCGCGCTCAGGCGCGGGCGCTCGAACTTGTCGATCCACCGCTCCTGGATCTCGTGGAGCGGTACGGGGTTGAGGTAGTGCAGCTTTTCCCGCCCCCGCCGCACCGTGCTGATCAGGTTGGCGGCCTCCAGGACCGCCAGATGCTGGGTGACCGACTGGCGCGTCATGGCGATGCGCCCGCACAGCTCACCCAGGGTCTGGCCGTTGTTCTCGTGGAGCCGGTCCAGCAGGCGCCTGCGCGTGTCGTCGGCCAGCGCCTTGAAGACCCTGTCCATCCCGGTGTCGTCTTCTGATCGCACACTCAACGTTATGCAGGCAATTCCTTGCCTGTCAAGGATGAGCAGGTCTGGACGCCGGATCGCCTCCGAAATCTCTCCAGATTGCGTGTTTGAACCCTGGATTACTTTCCGATTTGCGAAGAACGCTACGAACATCTGTTACACGATGTACGGACGACCTTGATGAACGGTCCGTAGCGTCGAACACACACGGCCGAACGAAACCGATCGAAGGACAGTTCACCGCTGCGTGCTCTTCGCACCCTGCGCACCAGCCTCGTCGCCGCCGGCGCCACCGCCGTCCTCGCCGCCTCGGCCTCCGGGGCGTTCGCAGCCGCCGCTCCGGAGGCGGCGCCCGTCGCCCACGCTTCGGCCCACTGCAAGGACCAGCGCGTCCCCGTCAAGACGGTGCGGCTCGCGGACAAGGTCTCCGTCGCCAAGGTCTACAAGACCGGCAAGCGCCGGTTCGTGGCAGAGATCTGGGCGAAGGGCACAAAGTACGGCACCCTCGTCGCCAAGGGCCACGCCGCCCACGGCCAGAACAACGGCCTGCACGTCACGCTGCACCCGAATGGCAAGGTGACGGGATCGAGCGGGCCGAACCCAAGCCCCGGCCCGCCGCCGAACGCACTTGGCCGACGTCCTGGGTGGACGACGCTCCCGGCAACGCCACGGCCGAGCCCACGGTCTACGTACAGGTCAACTGACTGGCCCGGCAGGGGAAATGACGGTGCACCGGTTCTCCGGACCGGCCTTCCGGAGAGCCGGCGCATCGGCGTGTGCGCCGTGCCGGGCAACGCCGGTGCGGCACCGCGCCCTTGTGCATGCCGGTGAGAGGCCGGCTGTCACACGGGGGCCACGTCGGGGTCCGCGCCCGCCAGGTACTCCTCGCTGATCTCCTTCTCCCCGAACGGCCACACCTTCTCCAGCCGCGCCCAGACGACGTAGGCCACACAGCCCAGCGCCAGCCAGGCCAGGGACCATTCGATGGGATGGCGGCCCGGGGAGTTCTTGTCGGCATAGCCGTAGATCACGCACCAGCCCGCGAACGCGACGAGGCTCGGCAGCGGGTACAGCCACATCCGGTACGGGCGGCGCAGCTGCGGCTGCCGCCGTCGCAGGACGGTGAGGGCCACTATCTGGGCGAGCGCCTGGACGATCACCATCACCGTGGTCAGGAGCTGGATGAGGGTGGCGAGGTCGGTGTGCCGGCCGATCAGGAAGCCGACGGCGGTGATCACGCCCATGGTGGCGAGGCCCAGCATCGGGAAGCGGTGCCTGGGGTGCAGCTTCTCGTACGGCCGGAAGAAGACGCGGTCGCGGGCGGCGTCGTAGGGCACCCGGGAGCCGCCGAGCAGGCCGGTGAAGACCGAGGCGAAGGCCGTGATCAGGATCAGCGCGGTGACCGTGTCGGCCGCGCCCTTGCCCCAGGTCTTCTCCAGCACCGCCGAGGCGACCGAGGTCGAGGCGATGTCGTGCGGGTCGGCCATCCGGCGCCAGTCGATGACACCGAGGGTGCCGATCTGGAGGAGCAGGTAGATCGCCATGATGCCGAGGATGGAGAAGAGGATCGAGCGCGGGAGGATACGGCCCGGGTCCTTGATCTCGGCGCCCATGTACGCGGTGGTGTTGTAGCCGAGGTAGTCGTAGATGCCGATGGTCAGGCCGGCGGCGAAGCCGAGCCAGAAGTGGTTGCCCGTCAGGTCGAAGGCGCCCGACGGGTAGGTGAAGGCCAGGTGCGGGCTGAAGTCGGAGGCCGCGGCGACGATCACCAGCAGGACCGAGGCGATCATCACCACCCACATCACGGCGGTGATCCGGGCGATGTGCTCGATGCCGCGCCAGAGCAGGAGCACGACCAGCGCGATGACGCCGAGGCCGACCAGGTCGCCCGCCGTCTGCCCGAGATCCGGGGCGAGATAGCCCAGGTACTGGACGAAGCCGACCACGCCCGTGGACATGATCAGCGGGATGAAGAGCATCGCCGTCCACACGAACAGGAACGGCATCAGCCGGCCCGTGCGGTACTGGAAGGCCTGGCGCAGATACACGTAACTGCCGCCGGAGCCGGGCATCGCGGCGCCCAGCTCGGCCCAGACCAGCCCGTCGCACAGCGCGAGGACGGCGCCCGCGACGAAGCCGATGACCGCCTGCGGCCCGCCGAACGCGGTGACCATCAGCGGGATCGTGACGAACGGCCCGATGCCGCACATCTGGCTCATGTTGATGGCCGTGGCCTGGAACAGGCCGACACGGCGGACGAAACCACCCGTGGGCGGCGGACTACCGGACATGGGGACTCCTGACGCGACGGGCACGCGGGCCGTGTGCCGTCGCAGGCGGCACGCCCGGCCGGGCTGACTGGGCGATAAAGTTAAGGAGCCTTACTAGCCGCGTCAAGTGTGCGCGGGGAATGCGTGAGAATGGTGCGATGGCCGCCAGCGACGTCATAGAGCAGCAGGAACAGCCCTGGAACCGCCGGCGGCTGCGCAGCACCAACGAGCGGCTGCTGCTGGACCGGCTGCGCACCCTCGGCGCGGCGTCGCGCGCCCAACTTGCCCGGGAGACCGGACTGTCGAAGCCGACGGTCTCCAGTGCGCTGGCCTCCCTGGAGACGGCCGGTCTGGTGCACGAGGTCGGCACCCACGCCCCGGAGCGCGGGCGTACCGCCGTGCTCTATGCCCCCGACCCGGCCGCCGGGTACGCGCTGGGCGTGGACATCGGCCGCGGCTGGCTGCGCGTTGCGGTGGTCGACCTGGACGGCACGGTGGTCGCCCGGGCCGACGTACGCAACCGGGCCCGTGCCTCCGCCGCACTGGCCGACCTCGTCGTGGGCACCGCCCGGCAGGTGATCGCCAACTCGGGCGTGGACCCGGCCGAGGTGGTGCACGGGGTGGTCGGCACGCCCGGTGTGTACGACGAGAAGCAGCGCCGGGTGCGGTATGCGATGCATCTGCCGGGCTGGGGGCGTGCGGGGCTCGTCGACCGGATGCGCGAGGAGCTGGGCGTACCGCTCGAGGTGCACAACGACGCCAACCTGGCGGCGCTCGGCGAGTACACCTACGGCGTCGGCACCGGCAGCCGGCTCTTCGCGTACATCCTGATCGGCACCGGACTGGGCATGGGCGTGGTCGGCGAGGGACGGCTGTTCACGGGGGCGCACGGGCTGGCCGGCGAGATCGGCTTCCTGCCCTGGCCGGGCCGGCACAAACCGGAGCGGCTGGAGGACGCGGTGTCCGGGGTGGCCGTGGTGGAGGCCGCCCGGGAGTTCGGGATGAGCGGGCAGCTCACGGCGAAGGCTGTCTTCGACGCGGCCCGACAGGGAAATCCGGCCGCACTGCGGGCGGTGGAGCTGGAGGCCGAGCGGATCGCACACACCGTGGCGGCCGCCGCCGCGGTGCTCGACCCGGATCTGGTGGTGCTCGGCGGCGGCGTCGGCCACAGCGTCGACCTGCTGCTGCGCCCGGTCCAGGAGCAGGTGCGCGCGCTCACCCCGCTGCGGCCGCGGATCGCGCCGAGCCGCCTGGGCCAGGACGCGGTGCTGCTCGGCGCGGTGGCCACGGCGCTGGACACGGCGCGGGACCTGGTGTTCGAGCGCCGGACGGCCGGAACCTGACCGCCCGAACGGCGCCACCCCCCACCGTCATTGACACGACCCGCGCGGCGCCCTAGCTTGAGCCGGGTTAGTAAAGTTTCCTAACTTTACAGCCCGGGAGCCCTGTCATGTCCCCTCGCCCCGCCCTCGGACGCCGGTACGCCGTCACCGCGCTCGTCCTCGGACTGCTCGGCTCCCTCACCGGCGGCGCCTGGGCCGGTGCCCGGCAGCCGGCCCCACCGCACGGATCCGTCCGGACCACCCGCGTCCCCGCCGCGGCCGGCACCGGCACACCGCTGGCCGGTTACGCCATCCAGTCCTCGGCGAAGGTGAGCGACTCGCCGGCCGTCATCTCCTCCCCGGGCTATCCGGCGCAGGGCTGGTATGCGGCGGGCCCCCGCTCCACGGTCCTGGGCGCGCTGCTCGCCGACGGCGTGTACGCCGACCCCTTCCACTCCACCAACCAGCAGAAGATCCCGAAGGCCGACTTCCAGGTCCCCTGGTGGTACCGCTCCGACTTCACCGTCCAGGACACCGCGCGCCGCACCTACCTCGACTTCAGCGGGGTGATCCCGGCGGCCGACGTCTATGTCGACGGCCATCAGGTGGCGCAGGCCGCAGACGTCACCGGTGCCTACACGCACCACGAGTTGGACATCACCTCACTGGTCACTTCCGGCACCAACACGGTCGCCTTCCGCATCCGGCCCAACGATCCGGACAAGGACCTCACCATGGGCTGGATCGACTGGCTCCAGCCTCCGCCCGACCGGAACATGGGCATCGTCCGTGACGTCCTGGTGCGCAGGGGCGGCCCGGTGGCGCTGCGCGACGCGCACGTGACCACCAAGCTCGCCGTGCCGTCACTCGCCTCCGCCGACCTGACGGTGAAGGCGCAGGCCCGCAACGACACCGGCAGCGCGGTCACCGCCGAGCTCACCGGACGCATCGGCGCGACCACGTTCACCCGGCAGGTACCGCTCGCCGCCCACGAGACGAAGACCGTCACCTTCTCCCCCGCCGACGCCCCGGGGCTGCATCTCACCTCGCCGGAGGTGTGGTGGCCGGCCGGGATGGGCGGACAGCCGCTGTACGACCTCGACCTCACCGCGTCCGTCGCCGGAACGACGTCCGACGCCGCGCACGAGAGCTTCGGCATCCGCGACGTCCGGGCCCCGCTGAACGCCGACGGCGCACGCCAGTACCTGATCAACGGCCGCACACTGCTGATCAAGGGGGGCGGCTGGTCGCCTGACGAGTTCCTGCGCTGGGACACCACATCTGTCGAGGACCGGCTGAAGTACGCCCTCGACCTCGGCCTCAACACCATCCGTCTGGAAGGGCACCTGGAGCCCGACGAGTTCTTCGGCCTGGCCGACCGTTACGGCATCCTCACCCTGCCGGGCTGGGAGTGCTGCGACAAGTGGGAAGGCCAGGTCAACGGCAGCGAGACCGGCGACAAGTGGACCGAGGCCGACTATCCGGTGGCGCAGGCGTCCATGGCCGCCGAGGCTGCCCGGCTGCGCGACCACCCGAGCGTGATCTCCTTCCTGATCGGCAGCGACTTCGCGCCCGACGCGAGGATCGAGAAGACCTATCTTGACGCCCTGGAGGCCGCCGACTGGCCCGACCCGGTGGTCGCCGCCGCCTCCGACAACTCCTCGCCACAGCTGGGCAGTTCGGGCATGAAGATGACCGGGCCCTACGACTGGGTGCCGCCCGGTTACTGGTACGCCAAGCGCGAGGGCGGGGCCACCGGCTTCAACTCCGAGACGAGCGCGGGCCCCAGCATCCCCACCCTCGACACCCTGCGCCGCATGCTGGCCCCGGCCGAGCTGGACACCCTCTGGAAGGACCCGGACGCCAAGCAGTACCACCGCTCGCCGTCCTCGGTCTTCGGCACGCTCAAGATCTACGACACCGCCCTCACCGGCCGCTACGGCGCCCCGAAGAGCCTCGCCGACTACGTGCGCAAGGCCCAGCTGGCCCAGTACGAGAACGTCCGCGCCCAGTTCGAGGCGTACCAGCGCAACGCCACGGACTCCGCCAAGCCCTCGACCGGAGTGATCCACTGGATGTTCAACAGCGGCTGGACCTCGCTGCACTGGCAGCTGATGGACCGCTACCTGGATCAGGGCGGGGCCTACTTCGGCGCGAAGAAGGCGAACGAGCCGCTGCACATCCAGTACTCGTACGACAACCGCTCGGTCGTCGTCGTCAACCACCGGCACGCCTCCGTGACCGGACTCACCGCCCGGGCCACCGTGTTCGACCCCGACGGCACACAGAAGTACGACAAGACGGTCGGCGGGCTGGCGGTGAACGGCGACGGGGCGCACGGCACCGCACTCACCCTGCCGCCCTCGGCGGGCGGACTGTCCTCGACGTATCTGCTCCGCCTGGTCCTGACCGGCGCGGACGGCAAGGAGGTGAGCCGTAACGTGTACTGGCTCTCCACCCGCCCCGACACCCTCGACTGGTCCGGCACCACCTGGTACTACACCCCGACGACGAGCTACGCCGACCTCAGCGGGCTCGCCTCGATGGCGCAGGCCCCGGTGTCGGCGACGGCGGCCACCGAGTCGTCGGACGGTACGTCGACCACGACGGTCACCCTGCGCAACACCGGGAGCGGGAAGACCCCGGCGCTGCTGACGGACGTCCACCTCGTGGACGCGCAGGGCAGGCCGGTGCTGCCGGTGCGCTGGTCGGACAACGAGGTGAGCCTGTGGCCGGGCGAGTCGGTGACGCTGACCGCCACCTACCGGACGGCAGGTCTGCACGGCTCGGCGCCGGGCGTGCGAATCTCCGGCTGGAACACCGCGGAGCGGACGGTGCCGGCGTCCCGACGGAACGGGGGCGGACCGGTACGGCCCGCCCCCGGCCGGTTCAGCTCACGTTGAGCGCGGTGTCGTCCACGACGAACGACGTCTGGTACTGGGAGCCCTCGGTGCCGGTGAACTTCAGCGTGACGGTCTGCCCGGCGTAGCCGCTGAGGTCGAAGCTGCGCTGGGTGTAGCCAGATGCGGCGTTGAGGTTCGAGTACGTCGCCAGGGTCCCGAGGACCGTGCCCGAGCTGCCCAGGACCTGGACCTTGAGGGTGTCGTAGGCCGTGCTGGTCGAGGTCTCGGCCGTGTCGATGTGCAGGTAGAAGCTGAGCGTGGCCGTCGAGCAGCCGGACGGGATGGTCACCGACTGGGACAGGGTGTCGGTGGTGGCGGTGCCGTAGCCGTCGAGCCAGGCGTAGTACGAGCCCGAATGAGCCGACTCACCGGTCGCGTTGGTGATGACGCCGCTGGACGCGCTCCACGTGGTGTTGCCGGACTCGAAGCCGTTGTTGCCGAGCAGCTGCGCGGCGGTGCAGGTGCCGCCACCGCCGCCTCCCCCGCCGCTGCTGGTGCCCGAACCGGCCAGCCAGGCGGTGGCGTTGAGGGCGAGCGGGGCGTCGGTGGCGCTGGAGTCGTTCCAGCCGTCGTACAGGGTGTTTCCGGACTGGCCGGTGCCGTCGTCGATCGGGGAGCTGTCGCCCCAGAAGGCGACGCGGCCGCTGCCGAAGGTGCTGGTGAGGAAGAAGGCGCCGGTGTTGCCGGAGTAACCGGTGCGGTAGAGCAGTCCCTTGACGTTCGGGTTGTCCGACGGCTTGAGCGTGGCCGTGGTGCCGTTGGCGATCAGGCTCTTGGTGACGGCGCCGAAGGAGCCGTGCAGCACCGGATCGGTGCTGTCGCTGATCGCCGCCGGGTGGTCGGAGCCGATGTTCAGCGAGTCGATCGAGAAGCCGAACGGGTCGGTGGAGTCGACGCTGTTGTTCGTCATCAGGTCGTTGAGGATCTCGACCGCGTCGGCGCCGTCGTTGTTGCGGTCGGCTCCGGTGTGGTCGGAGATCATGAACAGACCGCCGCCGTTCTTCACGAAGTTCATGATCGCCGTCTTCTCGGCGCTCGTGAACAGCGTGTTGGGTTCCGGCAGGACCAGCGTGTCGAAGTTCGACAGGTCGGTCGAGGACGAGCCGCCGTAGCTGAGGCTGGAGCCCGAAGGCAGCGTCTTCAGGCTGTAGTCGCCGGTCTTCTGCAGCGCCACGCCCCAGGAGGACAGGGCGCCGGTCCAGTCGGTCTCGGCGGACGGGGAGGAGTCCTGGCCGAGCGGGTCGGGCTGGCTGGTGGAGATGATCCAGTCGGCGTTGCCGGCCGTCTCGGCGTGGGCGTTGTCGAACAGGACGCGGTGCGTGGTCGCCGCGTGGGCGGCGGTGCCGCTGCCGACCTGGACGGCGGCTCCGGTGAGGAGCAGCCCGAAACCGGCCAGG
Source organism: Streptomyces sp. NPDC054783 (assembly GCF_053611725.1). Lineage (NCBI taxonomy): Bacteria > Bacillati > Actinomycetota > Actinomycetes > Kitasatosporales > Streptomycetaceae > Streptomyces > Streptomyces sp. NPDC054783. The sequence continues at coordinate 305,419 of NZ_JBSHAY010000005.1, forward strand.
GCGGTGGTGAGTCTGCGGCGGGATCTCCTGGATCCGAGCATCCGGCGAACCTCCATGAGGGGTGGGGAGAGGCGGTGCGGCGCCAAGTCTGCGCGCGTAGAGCCCGCTTGAGGGTTCTACACGCGTCGATTGGTTGAAAGGTACATGGCATGAAGCTCGGATGAACAGAAAGTCCCGGCAATAACCGGAGCGGAGTGCCTCCGCCCACAGCGGGCAGATGCTTGGCGGGAGGCAAGTCCAAAAGGGGTGGACATGGAGATCTCAGGCATCGTCAGCGCCATCGTCATCGGCCTCGTCATCGGCGTCCTGGGGCGCCTGGTCGTCCCCGGGCGACAGCACATCGGCGTCCTGTGGACCATCGTCGTCGGCATCGTGGCCGCACTGCTGGGCTCGGCGATCGCCGCCGGGTTCGGGGTCGCGGACACCAAGGGTCCCGACTGGATCGAGTGGTTCATCCAGATCGCCCTGGCGGCGGTCGGGATCGCGGCGCTGGACCGGTCCCGCGTGCGTCGCTGACGTGAGGTCAGCCGCCGTACTGATAAGGGGTCGTGGTGCTCAGTGCGTGGAAGCCGAGGCGCTCGAGGATCGGGCGGCTCATGGGTGAGGCGTCGACCTGGAGGTAGCGGTAGCCGTGGTCGGCGGCGACGCGGGCGCGGTGGGCGACCAGGGCGCGGTAGACACCCCGGCCTCGCCAGGCCTCGACCGTGCCGCCGCCCCACAGCCCGGCGAACCGGGTGCCGGGCACCAGTTCCATCCGGGCGGCGCTCACGGGTTCGTCCCCGGCGAGCGCGACCACGGCGACGACCGTGCCGGGCTCGGCGGCCAGGCGGGCGAGCAGCCGGTGCCGCAGCCGGGTGCCGTCGGTGCCGAAGGCCTTCTCGTGGACGTCCACGACGAGGTCGACGCCGGCCGGGTCGGTGGCCCGTACGAGGCGGATGCCCTCGGGAGGCTCGGCGTCCACGGCGAGCCGGCCGGTCTCGCCGACCATCAGTGTCTCCTCGGGCTCGGCCCGGAATCCGGCGGCGAGGAGCCGGGCACCGAGGTCGTCCGGCCGGTCGTGGCCGTAGAGCTTCCACTCGAAGTCGCGGCCGAGGCCGGTGAAGTACACGACCTGCTCGCGGATCGCCCGGTCCGCGCCCGCCGCGTCCAGGCCGGACCAGAGCACCCCGTTCCACCCCTGGGCGTCCGCGATGTGACGCACCACGGCGCCGGTCCGTTCGATCCGGGCACCGGGTCCGTCGGGAGCCGCGTTCTCGCGCATGTCACGGTCGTAGAGGGCGAGCACCGCCGAGTGATCCATGCCCCGACTCGATCATGCCGGACCGGTCCGGGGCAACGGGATTGTCCCGGCGGCCGTCTCAAGGGTCAGGCACTCGGCGGGCGGGGACAGCTCGCCGCCCCCGGGAGGTACGGTCCGGGATCAGCCCAGTTCGAGAGTGGTGACCCCGAACACGCGGTGCCGGGCGTGCTCGCGGACCGGCCCGGTGTACATGCGGGCGGTCTCGAAGGAGGCCTGGAGTCCGGCCTCCTCGGCGAGCGCGACGCCGGCCGCGTTCCGCTCGGGCACGTCGATGGCGACCTCACCTCCCGCGGCCTCGGCCGTGAGGGCGGCGAACAGGGCGCGGGCGTCGTCGGCGGTGTCCGCGAAGAGGGGGCCGACGCGGAGGGTGTCGCGGCCGGGGCGGAGCACGCCGTAGCCGGTGAGGCGGGCGCCGTCGTGGCGGACGAAGGCCCGGTGTCCGGGGCCGGTGAGCCACTGGGCGAGGAAGCGCGGACGGTCGGCCGGGTAGCAGGCGCTGTCGTACGCGGTGATCGCGGCGAGGTCGGCGGGCCCCGCCGGACGGACGCCCGCGGGCCTCTCGCGCTGCGGGACCGTTCCGGTGAACCGGATGGTGCGGTAGGCGAGTTCGAACCCGGACTGGCGGTAGTTGTCCTGCTGGGCGACGACGCCGTCCAGGCCGACGGTGCGGTTGCCGGCGTGGGCGAGGGCGGTCTTCCAGGTGGTGAGGCCGTGGCCGTGGCCGCGCAGGTCGGGGCGGACCAGATAGCAGCCCAGGAAGGCGTACTCCGGGCCGTAGTTCACCACGGAGACGGCCGACACCGGCTCCCCGTCGATCCGGCCGAGGAAGAACCCGTCGGGATCCTGCGCGAAGAACGCGGGCCCGTCGGACAGCCCGGGATTCCAGCCCTCCGCCGCCGCCCATCCGGCGATCACCGGCCAGTCGGCGAGGGTGGCCTGGGTGACGACGAGGTCGTGGGGGGCCGCAGGGGTCATCGATGCGCTCCGTTTTCCGTCGGGACCGGACTGCCGTGCCGCATCTTTCCGGATCAACGAAGGCCGCGCCACGGGGAGATCGGCCGTTGCACCCGACGCGGCCCGGCCACCCCAGGGCACACGCGAGAGCCCGGCGAACCCGGTGCGCCGGCGCCCGCCGGCGTCCTCGTACGCCTCCGTCACCCGGTGGATCCCGTGCGCCGTGGGCCACCGCCGGCTCGCCCGCGAACCAGGCCCCACCGGGCCGACGTCCGGTGGGGCCTCGGGAGGGGGTGGATCAGTCGGTGCCGGCGGAGCGGAAGCGGCGATAGAGGGCCGTGCCCGAGAGGAGGAGCACCGCGCTGCCCGCCACTGTCGGCAGTGCGATGTCCGTGCCGGTGTGGGCCAGCGCGGACGTCGTCGGCTGGGCGACGGGGCGTGGCGTGTACGGGCTGGGGAGGTGCCTGGTGGGTGCCGGGCTGCGGGGGGTACGGGGCCGGCCGACGGCGCCGTTGACCGAGTGGTTGCCCTCGGCCGGGTTGCCCACTCCGACCACGTTGACGCTGTTGCCGCTGACGTTCACCGGCAGATCGACGGGGAGCTGGACGTCGTTGCCGGAGAGCACGCCGGGGGAGTCCTTCGCGGCGCCGCGGGCGGAGGCGCCGCCGGACGCCGACCTGCCTCTTCCGGTGCCGTGGTCCGCGTGGTTCGCGCAGGCGTTGCCGACGGTGGGATTGAGCAACCCCACCACGTTCACGGTGTTGCCGCACACGTTCACCGGCACGTGCACCGGGAGCTGGATGCCGTTGCCGGAGACCAGCCCGGGCGAGCCGGCCGCGGAGCCGTCGGCGGCGGCACCGCCGGCCGCGAAGGCGGCGGACACCGGCAGTGCCACGGCCATCGCGCCGGAGGCGGCGACAGCGGCGATCACACCGTTACGGGTAGCCCGTCTCATAGGTTCCCTGCCTTCCAGACTTCGTCGCGGGCACTCACCCGCACCCCATAAAACGCAGGCGAACCATCCGAGTTATGGCTTATCGGTCTTTCACCCCGTCGAGCGACAGTGTTATCGAACTGCATGTAAAGACTCTCAATGATCGATAACGGGCATCGAGGGTGCGGAGGGTACGGCACCGAGCGCCCTCCCGCTCGTCGGGAGGCGGGCCGTCCGGGGCCCGCTTATGGTGATGCCAGGGCGCCGTCCCCACCGCCCGCGACAGGCGTCCCGGGAGGCGATCGATGCTGGCCAAGCTGTCCACACGGCCCGCCGTGCGGCGCTGTGCGGGTACCGGAGCCCTCGCCCTGACGCTGCTCGGCGCCGGGCTGCCCGCGGCGGGCCGGCCGCAGCCCGACCTGTCCCGGTTCTACCGGCAGAAGGTGACCTGGGCGGCCTGCACGGGCACGGGCATGCCGAAGGACATCCAGTGCGGCAAGGTCACCGTCCCGCTCGACTACGCCCGGCCCCGCGCGGGCACGCTCGACGTGGCCCTCGCCCGCTACCGGGCCACCGGGAAGAAGCAGGGCTCGGTGCTGCTGAACTTCGGCGGGCCCGGTGGTGCGGGCCTTCCCGAACTGGCCGCCGACGGCAAGGAGTTCATGGACCTGACCAACGGCTACGACGTGGTCACCTTCGACCCGCGCGGCGTCGGCCGCTCCTCCCCCGTCAGCTGCGGCGAGGGCAGCGAAGAGGCCTCGTCCGCACTGGACGACGAGGCCGGCCTCGCCCATCCGCAGGCACTGCTCGCCAGGTTGCGCAAGGCCGCCGGCGAGTGCGCCCGGCACTCCGGCCGGGTGCTGCCCCACATAGGCACCGTGAACGCCGCCCGCGACCTGGACGTCGTCCGCCAGGCCCTCGGCGACAAGAAGCTCAACTACCTCGGTTTCTCGTACGGAACGCGGCTCGGCGCGGTGTACGCGACGCTGTTCCCGCACAAGGTCGGCCGGCTCGCCCTCGACGGTGTGGACACCCTGACCGAGCCGCTGTCCGCGCAGGGGCTGGCCGCCGCCGAGGGGCAGCAGACCGCGCTGGACGATTTCCTGGACTGGTGCACGACGGACGTCGCCTGTCCGTTCGGCCAGGACCGGCGTACGGCCGGGGACCAGGTCGTCAGGCTCGTGCACGCGCTCGACGAGAACCCGGTCCCGACGGACATCGGCGGTTCGTTCTCCGGACAGGACCTGGTCGGCGCCATCGGGCAGGCCCTCTACAGCAGGCAGCTGTGGCCCTCCCTGGAGCGCGCCCTGGCCTCGCTGGTCCAGGACGGCGACGCACGGGGCGTGCAGCACTTCGCGGCCGGCGGCGCCGGCCTGCCCCTCGGCGGCCACCGCGACGGCGGTCTGGTCGATCCGCAGGACGTGCCGGCGGACAACCTCGAGGCCGCGCTGATGGCGATCGACTGCGCCGACGACCCCGACCGGCCCGGCGCGGCGCGGATCGCCAAGGACCTGAAGAGCCTGCAGGCCGAGTACGAGCAGGCCTCGCCGGTCTTCGGCCGCTACCGGCTGACCGAGGTGCTCATGTGCTACGGCCGCCCCAAGGGCACCGACTTCATCCGCGACCGGGTGAAGGACGTCGACTCGGCGAGGATGCTGCTCGTGGGCACGCGCGGGGACCCGGCGACGCCGTACCAGTGGACGGTGGAGACGGCCGCACGGCTCGGCCCGTCCGCGGTGGTGCTCGACAACAAGGGCGACGGCCACACCGGCTACACCTCCTCCACGTGTGTGCACCAGAAGGTCGACGACTTCCTGCTCTACGGCTCCCTGCCGCCGAACGGCAGCTCCTGCCCGGCGGACGGCAACGACTGGAACGTCACCCTGAACCCCACCAACTGATGACAGCGGGGACGCACACGGGTAACAGCCGCGAATCCGGCACAACCTCCCGGCGCTTCCGGCCGTCACACCGGGCAGAGCGCGCTCCGGCCGCCGTATCCCGTACTCGACCACGAAGGGGGACACCGTCATGCGCATACGCGCCGCCATCGCCGTACCCGCCGCCTCGGCCGCCGCGGCGGCCCTGCTGCTGACCGCACCGCAGAGCCAGGCCGCGACGGCCCACCACGCCGGGTCCGTCCACTGCGCCGGGACGTCGCTTACCGTGCGGGCGAAGGCCGTGGCCGGCGATCCGACGGTGCTGCGGGCCAGTGTCACCAACCGCAGCACCCGCGCGTGCGTCGTGGACCGGGTGCCCACCGTGACCTTCGGGGACCTCGACGGCGCCGCGCTGCCGACGCCGGAGGGCGGCGCCGGCACCTACCGGCTCGCGGCCGGGCGGACCGCCTACGCCGACGTACGCACCATCGGCGACCCGGCGGACCCCGAGGCCCGCCGGGTGGACACCGTGACCGTGGCCGCCTCGGCCGCCCGGTGGGGCCGCTCCTTCACCGCCGCGCAGCTCGGCACCGGGAAGCACGTCCTGGTGTGGGAGCCGGCGACGACGTGGTGGCAGCCCACGCGGGCGGCCGCGGACCGGGCCATCGGCCTCAGCCGGTGATCACCTCGGGCGCGTAGACCTCCAGCCACCGCGCGAGGTCCAGGGCGCGTTCCAGGCCGCGCCGGGCCGCCTGGGTGCTGACGGGCGCCTCGCGCTCGGCGGCCTGGCGGAGCCGGTCGCGATCCACGAGGTCGAAGACCTGGTGCGAGGGCCGGGAGAGCAGTTCCTTGGCCTGCTCCTGGAGGGCGCTGGCGTACCGCGGGTCCTGCGTGGACGGGTAAGGGCTCTTGACCCGTTCGTACACCGACCGCGGCAGCACGTCCGCGGCCGCCTCCCGCAGCAGGCTCTTCTCCCGGCCGTCGAAGGACTTCAGCGCCCACGGGGCGTTGTAGACGTACTCGACCAGGCGGTGGTCGCAGAACGGCACCCGGACCTCCAGTCCGACGGCCATGCTCATCCGGTCCTTGCGGTCGAGCAGGGCGCGCACGAAGCGGGTCAGGTGCAGATGGCTCATCCGCCGCATCCGGTACTCGAAGTCGCTCTCGGCGTCCAGCCGTTCGATGCCGGCGACGGCCGTGCGGTAGCCGTCGGCGACGTAACTCTCCAGGTCCAGGGACTTGGTGAGGTCGGCGCGCAGTACGTCGGCGTCGTCGCCGAAGTGCCGGTTGAACGTGGCGAGCCAGGGGAAGGTGTCGGCGCGGCGCGCCTCCTCGTCGAAGAACTGCAGGTAGCCGCCGAAGACCTCGTCGGCGGACTCGCCGGACAGGGCGACCGTGGACTTCTCGCGGATGGCGCGGAAGAGCAGCAGCAGCGAGGTGTCCATGTCGCCGAAGCCGGCCGGCAGATCGCGGGCGCGGATCACCTGCTCGCGTACGGCGGGATCGGCGAGGGACTGGGCGTCCAGCACGATGTCCTGGTGGTCCGTGCGCGCGAGTTCGGCCACGTCGTGCACGAACGGCGCGTCGGGGGTGCCGCGCAGTTCGTCGGCGACGAAGTTGTCCGTCTGCCCGACGAAGTCGACGGCGAAGCTGCGCACCTTCTCGCCCTGCCCGGCGAGTTGCCGGGCGGCGATCGCGGTCATCGCGGAGGAGTCGAGGCCGCCGGAGAGCAGGGTGCAGCGCGGGACGTCGGCGACCAGCTGGCGGCGCACGATGTCGTCGAGCAGCGAGCGCACGGTCCTGACGGTGGTGTCGCGGTCGTCGGTGTGCGGACGGGTCCGCAGGCGCCAGTAGACGCGGGTGGACAGGCCGGAGCGGTCGACGGTGACGACGGTGCCGGGTTCCACCTCGCGCATGCCGTCCCAGATCGCGTGTCCGGGCGTCTTGACCAGGACGAACAGTTCCCGCAGCCCGTCCAGCGTCACCCGGCGGCGGACCAGCGGGTTGGCGAGGATCGCCTTGGGCTCGGAGCCGAACAGGACGCCGTCGGAGGTGGGGTGGTAGTAGAACGGCTTGATGCCCATGCGGTCGCGGATCATCACGAGCTTGTCGTGGCGGCCGTCCCAGACGGCGAACGCGTACATGCCGTTGAGCCGTTCGGCGACCGCGTCACCCCATTCCAGGTAGCCGTGCAGGACGACCTCGGTGTCGGAGTCGGTGGTGAACCGGTGGCCGCGGTCCCGGAGTTCCCGGCGCAGTTCGGTGAAGTTGTAGGCCTCCCCGGAGTACACCAAGGCGACGGTGCCCTCCGGGGTGGTCACGGACATCGGCTGACGGCCGCCGGGGAGGTCGATGATCGCGAGCCGGCGATGCCCCAGGGCGACCGGGCCCTCGGCCCAGGTGCCGCGGTCGTCCGGGCCGCGGCAGGCCATCGTCTCGGTCATCGCATGCAATGTGGTGGCCTCGGCGGTCAGGTCGCGGTCGAAAGAGACCCATCCTGTGATGCCGCACATGCGCTGCCTCCTGCCTCCGGCACACGGCCGAGCAAACCAGTTGTATCGAGCACCTATATGACGAGCCTCCGTCAGGTGTTCCACACGGTCAACGCGGCCGTAACACGCACGCCCCCCGCTCCCCCGTGGTTTCGGCCGGGTTTTGCCTTCGCGAAATCCCCGGATCGCCGGGACTCCGGGCCGGCGGCGCAGGGAACCGGCCACGGGCAAAAACTTGGCCAAGCGGCCGGCGCGTCACTTCTTCGCGGCCAGAAACGAGTCGAGCGCCTCGGTCAGCTCGGCCGGCTTCTCCAGCGGCAGCTCGTGACCCGCGTCGAGGATGCGGACGACCGCGTCCGGGTAGGCCTTGGCCATCCGCAGCATCTGCCGTACCGGCAGCTGGACGTCGTGGTAGCCGTGCACCATCAGCGTGGGCGTGCGGATCTCCCCGGCCCGGTCGAGGACGTCGAAGGCACGCATCGCGCCGTACAGCGTCATCACGACCTCGCGCGGGGTCGCGGCGGAGGCGCGGATGTGCGCGCGGATCTCCTCCCGCGGATAGCCGGGGGCGAAGGCGCGCTGGATGTTGGCGGCCACGAACAGCCGGTACGGCACCAGGGTGGAGGCGGCCATGAGCAGGCCCCGGCCGCGACTGTACGTCATCCGGCCGATGGAGCCCACCAGCGCCATCCGCTCCACCCGCTCGGGGTGGGCCAGGGCGATGGTCTGCGCGATCATCCCGCCCATCGAGTGGCCGACCAGCGCGAACCGTTCGACCTCGAGGTGGTCGAGGAGGGCCAGCACGTCCCGCGCCAGCTCCGCGATCGTGCGCACCCCGGCTCCGGTGCTCTCCCCGTGTCCGCGCAGGTCCAGCCTGATCACCCGGCGTCCTGCCGAGAAGTGCGCGATCTGGTGGTCCCAGCGGTGCCGGTCCGCGGTCCAGCCGTGGACGAACACCAGGGGCGCCTCCGGCGTGTCGCGGGGGCCCTCGTCGTCGTACGTCAGAGCCGCTCCGTCGACTTCGAGCTGCGGCATGTCAGGCCTCCCGGGGATGCACTGCGGTTCGGTTACTGACGGGTACGGTAACCGGCCGCGGGGTGCCGCGTCACCGGCTCCGACCGGGGAAATCGCTCAGCCCTCGAGGTCCGGAACACCCCGAATGCCGTACTCGTGAATCCGCCCTATCGTGCTGTCATGGAGCACGCACTGAGTCCCGCGACCCTGGCCGAACTGCGGCGCCCGCGTCCCTACCCGGCGGTGTCCGTGCTGACCCCGACACACCGCCGCGAACCGGAGAACGGGCAGGACCCCGTCCGGCTGCGCAATGTCGTCACCGAGGCACGCAAGCGCCTGGAGGCCGACCCCGCCGTCACCCGCGAGCGGCGCGCCGAGATCGAGAAACAGCTGGAACGCGCGCTGGCGGAAGTGGATCTGGCGCACGCCGAGGACGGCCTGGTGATCTTCGCCGCCCCGGGTGAACACCAGGTCTGGTCACTGGCCCGCACCGTTCCCGAGCGGGTGGTTTTCTCCGACACCTTCCTCACCCGCAACCTTGTCTCCGCGCAGGCCGCCGAACGGCCCTTCTGGGTGCTGTCGGTCTCCGCCGACCGCGCCACCCTGTGGAGCGGTGGCCCCGACCGGGTCGTCGAGGACCGCTCCGGCGGCTTCCCGCTGGTCCACGGCCAGGAGAACTTCGACGCGGAACGGCGGATGCAGATCGGCGACCAGCCGAGCATCTTCAGCGACGAGGCCACGCGGCAGTTCCTGCGCGAGGCGGACACCGCCCTGGGCACGGTCCTGCGCGAGCAGCCCCGCCCGCTCTATGTCACCGGCGAGCAGGCCGCCCTGTCCCTGCTGGACGAGGCCGGCAGTGTCGCCAGGTCCGCCGTCCACGTCCCGCACGGGGGCCTGGCCCACGCCGACCCGAACGCCGTGTGGCAGGCCCTGCGACCGGTCCTTGAGGAGGAGGCCCGCAAGGACACCACCTCCGTCATGGGCGAACTGACCTCGGCACGCGGCCACAAGGCCTTCGCGGCCGGGGTGGACGAGCTGTGGCAGAACGCCCGGGAAGGCCGGGTCCGGCTGCTCGCGGTCGAGGAGAACTACCGCACGACCGTCCGCGACGACGGCGACCACCTCGTGCCGGCCGAGCCCGGCGACCTGGACGCCCGCGACGACATCGTGGACGAGATCGTCGAGCAGTGCCTCGAGACCGGCGCCGATGTCCGCTTCGTGCCCGATGGCACGCTCGGCGACGCGAACGGCATCGCGGGAGTGCTGCGGTACTGACACCTCCAGAGAGCGTTCTCCGGGCGGCGTACGCTACGGCGTGATCGTCGGGTAAGGGAGCGCACACATGGGTGACCTGCTGGGAGTGGCGGTACTGGGTGCCGGACACATGGGGGCCGACCACATACGACGCCTCGACCAAGTGGTCAGCGGAGCCAGGGTCGCGGCGGTGGCCGACCCCGACGCCGAGCGGGCCGCGAAAGCCGCGGCCGGCCTCGACGCGGTGACCGTGCACCCGGACCCTGTGGCCGCGCTGGACGCGCCCGGCGTGGGGGCGGTGCTGATCGCCTCCCCCGGCCCCGCCCACGAGGAGGCCCTGCTCGCCGCCTTCGCCCGCGGGCTGCCCGTGCTGTGCGAGAAGCCCATGGTGCCCGACTCCACGGGTGCGCTGCGGGTGGTGGAGGCCGAGGCACGGCTGGGCCGCCGGCTGGCACAGATCGGCTTCATGCGCCGCTACGACGCCGAGTACCGCCGGCTCAAGGCGCTGTTGGACGGCGGCGATCTGGGCCGTCCCCTGATGCTGCACTGCACTCACCGCAACGTCTCCTCCCCCGGAGACTTCACCAGCGCCATGCTGATCAACAGCTCCGTCTCGCACGAGATCGACGCGGCCCGCTGGCTGCTCGGGCAGGAGCTGACCGCGGTGACCGTGCTGCGTCCCACCCCGTCCGCGAACGCCCCCGAGGGCCTGCTCGATCCGCAGTTCGTGCTGTTCGAGACCGCGGGGGGCGCCCTGGTCGACGTGGAGGTCTTCGTCAACTGCGGCTTCGGCTACCAGGTGCGCTGCGAGGCCGTGTGCGAGAAGGGCAGCGCGCGGATCGGCGACGAGCACACCATGGTGGTCACCGCCGCGGGCGGCGCCCGCGAGGTGGTGGCGCAGGACTACCTCGTCCGGTTCGCCGACGCCTACGACCGCGAGGTGCAGGCCTGGGTCGACGCCACCAGGCGCGGCGAGGTCACCGGTCCGAGCGCCTGGGACGGTTACGCCGCGTCGGTCGTCGCCGAGGCGGGGGTCCGGGCGCTGGAGACCGGCGGCCGGGAGGCCGTGGGACTCGCCCCGCGCCCGGACCTGTACGACCCCTGCGCCGGGGTCAGCCGCTGACGCTGGCCGCGCCCGTCTCCAGGTGCCCGGTGAACCGGCGCGACCAGGTCGCGTCGGAATCGACGGTCACCGTGAAGTCGTACCAGCCGTTCTGGTACGCGACGGCGTTGAAGTAGTCCTCCGTCGAGGCGCCGGCGGCGACGGTGTAGGTCCACGGGCCGTCGCCGCGGTAGTGGTTGGAGGTGATGGTGAACTTCACCGAGGACGAGCCCGAGTTGGTCATCTTGAAGTAGATCGCGAGCTTGCCCGTCCCCGGTTCGACCGCGTACCGGGTGCTCACCTCGGCCGACTTGCCCGCCTTGGTCGCGTCGCCCTGGAAGCGGCGCAGGAAGCGGTTCGGACCGACCATGGTGAAGTCGTACTTGCCGCCGCCGAAGCCCGTGCCGATGTTGAAGTAGTCGGAGGCGGTGCCGCCCGCGTCGAGCGTGTACTGCCAGGGGGTGGTGTCCCGGTAGGCGTTGGGGTGGATGGAGAAGTGGGCGGCGCGGGCGGCCGGGCTGCCCTGGTTGGTCATGGTGAACCAGGCCAGGATCTTTCCGGCCGCGTCGAACTCCAGGTGGTCCAGGTAGCCGCCCGGCTGGTAGGGCAGCGCGCGGGCGGGGCGGGTGCCGGGCTCCTGGGCGGGCAGGGCGTTGTCGGTCGGCACCGGGTTGGGCAGCGGACCGCAGGTGTTGATGCCGATGACGCTGGTCGCGGGCAGGGAGACCGAGCCGTGGACCGGGTTGGCGAAGTCGAAGACGCCGGTGAGGTCGCCGCTGACCTTGCGCCGCCAGTCGCTGATGTTGGCGCACTTGGCCGGCTTGCCGATGGCGGACGTCCAGGTCTCCAGGAAGCGCAGCACCGAGGTGTGCTCGAAGACCTCCGAGGAGACCCAGCCACCGCGTGTCCAGGGCGAGACGACGATCATCGGGACACGGAAGCCGAAGCCGTACGGCACCCCGTTGAGGAACTCCCCGGCCGTTCCGGAGGGCGGTGCCGGCGGGGGCACGTGGTCGAAGAAGCCGTCGTTCTCGTCGTAGTTGAGGAACAGGACGGTGGAGTCGAACACGTCCTGGTCGGCGGCGAGGGCCTGGTAGACGAGGCTGACGAAGTGGGCGCCGTCGCCGGCCGGGGCGTAGGGGTGCTCGGAGAAGGCCTGGTTGGGGACGATCCAGGAGACCTGCGGGAGGGTGCCCGCGAGCACGTCGGCCTTGATGGCGGCGGCGATGTCGTCGGGGGTCGAGCCGGTCACCTTCGGCACCGAGGACATGCCGCGGTCGTACAGCGGGTCGCCCGCCTTGGCGTTCGTGAAGGTCTTGAAGTAGGCGCAGCCGTTGTCACCGTAGTTGTCGGCCGCGTTCTGGTAGACCTTCCAGGTCACCCCGGCGGCCTGCAGCGCCTCGGCGTAGGTCTGCCAGGTCAGGCCGGACTCGTCGCCGCCGTCGTAGCTGGTGGAGTCGACCTTGCCGCTCCACAGATAGGTGCGGTTGGGGCCGGTCGCGCTGAGGACGGAGCAGAAGTAGGCGTCGCAGACGGTGTAGTTGTCGGCGAGCGCGTAGTGGAAGGGGATGTCGGAGCGGTCCAGGTAGCCGAGCGAGCGGACGTTGCCGACGCCTGCCACCCAGTTGTCCATGCGGCCCTTGTTCCAGGCGGAGTGCTGCGAGGACCACGAGTGGGGCAGGTCGCCGTTGCACTGGGCCAGGGTCTCGCCGTCCTTGCCGCCCGCGGACGGGGTCGCGCTCAGCTTCCACGGGTACTGGCGGCCCGTCCCGTTCGGCTGGTTGAAGACCGGGTAGCCGCCGCCGAGGGTGATGCCGCTGCGGTCGTCGAAGCCGCGCACGCCCTTCAGACGGCCGAAGTAGTGGTCGAAGCTGCGGTTCTCCTGCATCAGGATCACCACGTGCTGTACGTCCTTGATCGTGCCGGTCGCGGTGGTGGCTGCCGCTGCGGTACGGGTGGCGGCGCCGCTCAGCGCCACACCCGCCGCCACGGACGCACCGAGCCCCACGAAGCCTCTTCGGCTGATCGGTGTCATTCGCCCCGTCCTTGTCACCTTCGGATGCCCCTGCGGCACACCGCGCGCCAGGGTGCCCGCGGCGGTCGTCGGGGTCCATACCGGAGCGGTGAGGCGAAGGTGAACAGAAGTCAAAGCCGCCCGGGGTCTCGCCTCATACCCCGCCGAACAGGGCGCTCAGGCCCCGCTCCACCACTCCGGCCAGGTCCTCCTGCCCGGGCGCCACCACCCCGTAGGTGCGCAGCAGGAAGCGGCGCAGCGCCGATGAGGGGAACTGCAGCAGGGCGAGCCCGTGGGGCGAGTGGAACTCCAGGACCGTCCGGGTGCGGCCGTGCGGCCAGATCTGCACGTCCCCGTGGCCGGCCGGGACCCGCATCCCCTGGTCGAGTAGGGAGCGCGCAAAGACCCAGGTGACCTCCTCGCCGTCCAGGGCGGCCTCGGGCGGGAAGTCCACGAAGACGGCCAGGGGGTCGTCCGTGGTGTAGCGCAGCGTGGCCGACACGGGGATCTCCTCGTCCTCGGCGGTGACGAGCCGAGCCTGTGCGGGCTGTTCGACAGTGATGGCGTCCATGCCTTAATGGAGTCCTCGAAGGCGCCTCGCATGCCGCGAAATCCGGTCAGACTTCGACAGGTACAAGACGCTTCCCGCATACTGGAACAACGGAGCGGTGAACGCGCGCGCGAGTGCCGAGGAAAAGCGGCCCGGGCGACACAACTTGCGTAGTTCTCCTACGACTTGGCCCGCCCGGCACGTACGTCATTCGTGCGCGGGGATCACTCGGGGAAGACTCTGGCATATGCCGGAAGCACCACCGTATCGTGTGGTGCCAAATCCCTTACGGGGCGTCGCGGGCTGTGCGAGAGTCGTAACGGTCCCCCCGTCCTCCCCGACCGTCTCGTCCCCAACGGAGTGCGTCATGCCGTCACCGGTCTCCGCGGACCGCTCAGCCGCCCAGCCACCCGGACCCGGCTCGGTGGAGGCGTTGATAACGCAGACGCGGCGGCTCAAGGGCGACGTGGACGCCGTAAGGCGGGACACCCCGAGCGACGGCGAGGATCCGGCGGAACGCTGGCAGCGCGCCCTGTACGACCTCGCCCTGCACCAACTGGACGACCTGGACGCCCACTTGGCCCAGCTCCGGGACGGACCGGCCGCCGAGCCCGCCGAACCGGTCGGGGCACCCGCCCGCCGGCCCGCGCCCGCCGCCGCCCCGAGCGGCTCGCTGATCAGCCGGGTCGGCAGCGCGGAGTGGAACCTGCTGACCGACGAGGCGACCTGGTCCGGGGAGCTGTACCAGATCCTCGGCCTGGACCCGGACTCCCCCGCCCTCACCCTGGACGAACTGCCCTCGCTGGTCCTGGAGGAGGACCGGCCGAAACTGACCGCGATGGTGACGGACTGCCTGGTCGACGGCAAACCCATCGACGGCGAGTTCCGCGTCGTACGGCCCGAGGGCTCCGTGCGGGCGGTGCACATGATGGGCGAACCCGTGCTCGGCGCCGACGGCGGCACGTCCTCGATGTGGGCCGTGCTGCGCGACGTCAGCGAACTGCGCCGCTGCCACCGGACGGTGAGCGAGACCCGTGACTCGCTGCAGCGTCATCGCCGGCAGGAGCAGACCGAGCACCGGATCGCGGCAGAGCTGCAGGAAGCCGTGCTACCGCCATGGCGCGGCTCCCTGCGGCTCCCGCACCAGGGGCCGCGCACCCTCGACCTCGCCGCCCGCCGCCTCCCCGCGGCGACGACCACACCGCTCGGCGGCGACTGGTACGACGCGCTGGAACTGTCCGACGGCGACACCCTGCTGAGCGTCGGCGACCTCACCGGGCACGGGGTGGCCGTCGCCTCCGGGATGGCGATGCTGCTCGGTGCCGTACGCGGTATGGCGCTGGCCGGCAGCCCGCCCGGTGAACTGCTCGGCATGCTGAACCAGTTACTCGACGCCACCGTCCAGCCCGCACTCGGCAGTGCCGTCTGCTGCCGCTACCGGCCGCAGAGCCACACCCTGGTCTGGGCGCAGGCGGGACACCCCGCCCCGCTGCTGTACCGCGACGGGACGGGGCGCATGCTGAAGGCACCGGACGGCGTCCTGCTCGGCGCCATCTCGGGCGCCGTCTACGGGCAGGCCGAAGAAACCCTCCGGCCGGGCGACCTCCTGCTGCTGCACACCGCCGGGCTGGTGCCGGGGCACAGCCCGAGCGCGGCCGTGGACCGCCTGCTCGACCTCGCCCCGCGGTTCGGCGCGGCGCGCACCGCGCGGGACTGCCTGCGGGCGGTGGTCGAGGAGTTCGGCGGAGCCGGACGCGAGGACGACGCCTGTGTGCTCGTCGCCAAGGTCACCGCATGAGTTGACGTCAACGACGAGTCGAGGTCACTGACGGAAGCCGGCGCACAGGCCCCGTGCCTGTGCGCTCACGCCTGTGCGCTGCGCGGTCCCTTGGGCCTCGGCTTGGGCAGGGCGAGCCGGATCTCCTCCCGCAGTTCGTGGATCCTGGGATAGCCGGCGTACTCCGCGGTCAGCCGGTACATCTGCCGCAGCCGGTCCCAGGTGCGACCGGAGGAGTTCGAACCCATCGACATCAGGGCCAGCCGGGCGTAGCGGTCGGCCTGTTCGGGGTCGTCGGCGATGAAGCAGGCCGAGGCCATGGACAGATGGTCGAAGATCTTCGACCGCTCCCGCCCGTCGACGCGCAGGCACAGGGCCTTCTCCGCGTAGTGCTGGGCGTGCGCGGCCGCGCACGGGTCGAACTCGGCCAGCGTGCGGTAGGCCAGGGCCTGCATGCCGTACAGGTCCTCGTCCTTGAAGGTCTGCATCCAGTCCAGCGGTTCGCCGTCGCCCCGGTCGGCGACGAACATGTCCTCCGCCTGGCCGAGCGTGCGGCGCATCGCCTGGCCCTTGCCCATGGAGGCCTGCGCCCAGGCCTCGATGGTGTGGAACATCGCCTTCGTGCGCGGCTGGAGCCGGTCGCCGGCGCCGTCCTGGGCGAGCTTCATCAGGTCCAGGGCGTCGTCGGGCCGGCCGAGGTGCACCATCTGCCGGGCCGCCCGGGACAGGGCCTCACCGGCGCGCGGCCGGTCTCCGCCCTCGCGGGCGGCATGGGCGGCGATGACGAAGTACTTCTGCGCCGTGGGCTCCAGGCCGACGTCGTGCGACATCCAGCCCGCGAGGACCGCGAGGTTGGCGGCGACGCCCCACAGGCGCCGCTGGAGATGGGGTGGATGGTGGTAGGCGAGCATGCCGCCCACCTCGTTGAGCTGGCCCACGACCGCCTTGCGCTGAAGCCCGCCGCCACGGGCCGCGTCCCAGGCGCGGAACACCTCGACCGAGCGCTCCAGTTCCTCGATCTCCTGCGACCCGATGGGGGCGGCCTCATAGCGGTCGAACCCAGCGGGGTCGGCGTGCAGGGGGTCGTCGAGGACGGGGGCGTCGGCCTTCAGGGCCGGGTCGGTGTGCAGCCAGTCGTACATGGCGCTGCTGAGTGTGGATCCCGCGGCGAGCGCGGCACCCGCGCCCACCAAGCCGCGTCGGTTGAGCATGAGGTCCATTCCCGTGAATTCGGTGAGGACCGCGGCGGTACGTTCGGGCGCCCACGGCACGCCGTCGGGATGTTCCTCGATCCCGTCGCCCTGCCGATTCCCCGTACGCCCGTGCCGCACCAGACCGAGGTCCTCGATGGTCACGACACGGCCGAGACGCTCGGTGAACAGGGCCGCCAGCACCCGCGGTACGGGATCGCGCGGGATCTCTCCCATGTCGATCCACCGACGGACCCGGGAGGTGTCGGTCGACAGCTGGGGGTGGCCCATGGCCGCCGCCTGCTTGTTGACCAGCCTCGCGAGTTCGCCCTTGGACCAGCCGGCCAGGCCGAACAGGTCCGCAAGACGGGTGTTGGGTTGTCCGCTCACATCAAGCCCCCAGGTTCTCGGCTGAGTTGACAGTAGCCCGGCGGAGGTTGCCGGGCGACTATTCGCCAGGGTTCGCCAGGGCCCGCCAGATGGTGTGCCACTGGGCATCGGGTGTCGAGTAGGAACGCGCCACCCCGACCCGGTCGCCGCTCGCCTCTTGTGGAGCCTCGCGGGTGCATTCCCCAGGGTGCACCCGGGCGGCCGGGCCGGGCAGGCGCATGCTCGCAGTGCATGCGAACGGAGTACGGGCTCCCCCGCGCTCCGGCCCCGCGCATGTGCCCCGAGCACGCACCACAGGCAGGCACCGCAGGCACACGAAGGGATCTGTATCTCCCATGTACGCAGCATCGTCCTCCGTGTCCGCCCCGCCCCGGCCGCTGCGTTCCCGCCCCGCGGGCGGCGGGCCGTACCTGGACCCGGCAGCGCGTCCGGGCGGCCCCGTGCCGGTCGCGGGCCGGCTCCGGCGGGTGCCGGGCCAGGTCGGCACCCAACCGCTCAGCGGGAGACTCGACTTGTCCGGTCCCCAGGGCGCGCAGCTGCGCACCGCGATCGCATCGGTGCACCGGATCTGTCCGGAGTTCACCCCGGTGCAGGTGCTGCGGCGCAGCGGACGGTCCGTCCTCCTCGTCGGGACGACCGGGCGCGGCGCGGCCGTGGCCAAATGTCTGCTGGACCACTCGCCCGCCTGGGCCGAGCGGTTCCGCCACGAGATAGCCGCATACCGCTCGTTCGTCCGGCACCGGCCACCGGTCCGCGTGCCCCGGCTGATCGCGGCGGACCCGGACAACTGCACCCTGGTCATCGAGCGGGCGCCGGGCCGGGTGGCGGCGCTGCAGCGTCATCCGGCGGAGGCGCCGCCCCGCCCGGACATCCGGGCCGCGCTGGGCGCGATCTGCCGGGTGAACGCCTGGCGGCCCCCGGCGGGCATCTTCGACATGCCCCTGGACTACGGGGCCCGGATCTCCCGGTACCACGAGCTCGGGCTGCTCACCGACCGGGACCTCGGCGATCTGCAGAAGCTGCTGCACGGCATCGCCCACGAGGTGGGCCGCCACGGCATGCTCCAGTTCAACCACGGCGACGCCCTGCTGTCGAACATCCTGCTGTCACCGGCCGGTCCAGTGCTGGTGGACTGGGAGCACGCGGGCTGGTACCTGCCGGGGTACGACCTGGCGACGCTGTGGCTGGTCCTCGGGGACGCGCCGGTGGCCCGGCGGCAGATCAGCCAGATCGCCCAGTCGGCGGGCCCGGCCTCCAGGGACGCCTTCCTGGTGAACCTGATGCTGGTGCTGACCCGGGAGATCCGTACCTACGAGACCGCCGTGCAGCGTTCGATGCACGAGGTGGCCCCGGCGGCACCGGGCCTGGCCCACCCCGGTGCTGCGCCGTCCGGCGAGGAACAGCGGCTGCTGCTCAGGCGGCTGCACGACGACTGCCAGATGGCCCGCAAGGCCGTCCGAGCGGCGGTCGGCACTCGCTGACGGGGACGACGGTTCCGCGGTGCGCCAGAGCGGCGGCGCACCGCGGACCTTCGTGTGTCCGGGCCCGGTGGCCACTGGTGTACGCCAGTGACGCCCCGCAGGCCCGCGCACCGCCGTCGGGAAACTCGCCGAAAGCCCATCGCGACATGGGAAATCGCCCTCCTGAAGGCATCATTGACGGATCGTCGGCCAGCCGGTACCACTGACCCAGCTCGGCGCCGCACGCCCCGCCACGCCCGCCCGTCACAGGAGGCCGCATTGCGAGGTTCCGCCACTGTTTCCACGTCCGCACCCGGCCACAGACAGCTGCGGCGGGCCGCCGGTCCGCTCGCCTCGGCGGCCCTGCTGGTGCCGCTGCTCGGCGCGGCCCCCGCGCAGAGCGCCACGGACTCCTCCGCGGGCCGGCTGCAGCAGGCGTTCGCCAACGCCGCGGCCGAGTACCACGTGCCGCAGAGCGTCCTGCTGGCCGTCTCCTACCTCCAGTCCCGCTGGGACTGGCACGCCGGCGCGCCCAGCGTGTCCGGCGGTTACGGTCCGATGCACCTCACGGACGCCCGGACCGCGATCGCCACCACGGAGCACAACGCCGAGGGCTCGGAGGACGCCCGCGGAGACGGCGAGCGCGCCGCCGTGCACCCGGCCGTCAAGGTGCCGGCCGAGTCCGCGCTTCCCGCCCGTCTGAAGACGTTGCCGAAGGCGGCGCAGCTGACCGGCCTGACGGCCGAGGAACTGCGCAGCGACCCGGCGGCCAACGTGGCCGGCGGCGCGGCCCTGCTCGCCGCCGCGCAGAAGGAACTGGGCGAGCCGCTGAGCGCCGACCCGGCCGACTGGTACGGCGCGGTGGCCCGCTTCTCCGGCGCCGACGACGGGGCGACCGCGGCGACGTATGCCGACGACGTGTACGACGTCCTGCGCACCGGCGAGGAGCGCACCACGGACGACGGCCAGCTGGTCGCGCTCGCCGCCCAGCCGCGGCTGACCGCCGACACCGCCCAACTGCGGCGGGCCGGGCTGGACACGCTGCCGACGGACGGCGTCGAATGTCCGAGCTCGGTGTCCTGCGAGGCGGTCTGGGCGCCGTACGCGCAGTTCGGGAACGACGACTACGGCAACCACGACCTCGGCGACCGGCCGGTGTCGCAGAGCATCAAGTACATCGTCATCCATGACACGGAGGGCGCCTGGGACGGGGTGCTGAACCTGATCCAGGACCCGACCTATGTGTCGTGGAACTACACCATCCGCTCCACGGACGGTCTGATCGCCCAGCACGTGAAGGCGAAGGACGTGGCCTGGCACGCGGGCAACTGGGACGTAAACGCCCGGTCCGTCGGCATCGAGCATGAAGGTTTCCTCGCCAACCCGGACGCCTGGTACACCGAGGCGATGTACCGCTCCTCGGCCCGGCTGGTGAAGTACCTGGCCAGGAAGTACGACATCCCGCTGGACCGGCAGCACATCCTGGGCCACGACAACGTGCCCGGCCCGACCACGTCCACCATCCCCGGCATGCACACGGACCCGGGTCCGTACTGGGACTGGCGGCACTACTTCCAGCTGCTGGGCCACCCCTTCAAGCGCACGGCCGGCAAGCAGGGCGGGCTGGTGACGATCCTGCCGGACTACGCCGAGAACCAGCCGGTGTACACGGGCTGCACCACCGGCGGCGAGGCGTGCACGGCGCACGGCTCCAGCGAGGTGCGGCTGTACTCGGACCACGACGTCAACGCGCCGCTGGTCAAGGACATCGGGCTGAAGAAGGACCCGACCGAGGACGTGAACGACCTGTCCTCCCGGGTCTCCACCGGCCAGCAGTACGCGGTCGCGGACCACTGGGGCGACTGGACGGCGATCTGGTACCTGGGCCAGAAGGCCTGGTTCCAGAACCCGCGCACGGCTCCGGCCGCGGTGCCCGCCAAGGGCCTGGTGATCACCCCGAAGGACGGCCTGGCGAGCGTCCCGGTGTACGGCAGGGCCTACCCGGAGAAGGAGGCCTACCCGGCGGGAGTCCCCGCGCAGTCGGTCGTCCCGCTGCCGTACACGATCCCGGCCGGACAGACGTACGTGGTCGGTGACGAGGTGCCGGGCGAGTACTACTACTCGGTCACCTTCACCACCGACTCGCACCGGGTCGTGATGGGCAAGGACCTGTACTACGAGATCCAGTACGGCCACCGGGTGGCCTTCGTCCGCGCCGCGGACGTGACCCTCGAGGGCTCGGCCGGCTGACCGGCGCGGGCGGACTCAGCCCTGCTGGAAAAGCTCCGCCGGGAGCGGCTTCAGCAGGGCGTACAGGTCGTCGGTGATGGGGCGGTCCCAGGCGGCGATGGTGACGAGGACGCCGTCGCTGCGGTCGAACTGCACGCAGGAGATCCGGGACTCGGACAGCTTCAGCCGCCGCACGATGAGGAGGTTGTCGCCCTGGAGGACCGGGGTGTCCTCGACACCGACGACGGTGATCTCCTCGTCGTTCTCCAGCGCGAGCAGCAGCTGGCCCACCTCGAAGGGGATCTCGTCCTCGGCGACCTCGCGGGCCGGGGAGCCCTCGGGGAGGTTGCCGATGATCATGGCGGGGCCGCGGCCGCCGAAGAGGTCGTAGCGCAGGAAGACACCCTGGCAGGTGCCGTCGGGCGCGGGCAGCAGACCCGCGCCGAGGTTGCCCGGCCAGTCGCCCGGGTCCATGGCCAGCACGTCGAAGTCGGGTCCGGCTGGGGTGGCGCTGCGGCGGCGGAGGAACGACATGCGGCCATGGTACGTGGGCTCCGCCGGAAGTGCGGAGCGGCTCCGCCGGAACGGCCGTGACAGGGCCGTCGATCGGCTGCGGGTCCGTTGTGGCTGGTCGCGCCCCTCGGCGGGACCGGATACCGGACACGGCCCCGCGCCCCTCGGGCGCGGGGCTGCCGCTCAGTTCAGGGGGCAGTTGCCGAGCAGCGTTGCCGGGCCGGCGTCGGGCGGGCGCGGGACCGTGTGGTCGGCGGGCGGGAGGGCGGTGCCGGAGATCCAGCGCTCCAGTGCCTCGAAGGCCGAGTGGTGGCAGGGGACCATCGGGCGGAGTCGGTCGGGGAAGGCGTCGACGAGTGAGTCGGTGTGGGTGCCGTCCTCGATGCGGTAGTAGCGCAGCAGGGCGCCGCGCCCGGCCGCGTGGACCATGCGGGCGTAGACGTCGGAGTCCTGGCTGATCGGCAGCAGCACGTCGAGGGTGCCCTGGATGGTGATCAGCGGTTTGCCGAGGCGTCCGGTGAGGGCGATCCGCTCGACGGCGCGGTGGACGGCGGCGGGCCTGGCCGCGTAGTCGTAGTCGGCGTCGCAGCCCGGTGTGCCGGAGGCGCAGAACGGGGTGCCGGCCTCGGTGGCGCCGTCGTAGCCGGGGTCGAGCTCCTCCCGGTAGATGCGCTGGGTCAGGTCCCAGTAGACCTGGTAGTGGTACGGCCACAGGAACTCCGAGCCGGCCGGGAAGCCGGCCCGGTGCAGGGCGGCCTCGGCCTCGGCGGCTCCGGGGCCGCCGGCCGCGTACGTGGGGTAGTTGCGCAGGGCCTGCGGCAGGAAGGTGAGCAGGTCGGGGCCGTCGGCGCGCCAGAGGGTGCCCTCCCAGTCGACTCCGCCGTCGTACAGCTCGGGGTGGTTCTCCAACTGCCAGCGGACCAGGTAGCCGCCGTTGGACAGGCCGGTGGCGATGGTGCGGGCCGGGGGACGGTGGTAGCGCTGGGTGACCACGGCGCGGGCGGCACGGGTGAGCTGGGTGAGGCGGGTGTTCCATTCGGCGATGGCGTCGCCGGGCCGCTCGCCGTCGCGGTAGAAGGCGGTGCCGGTGTTGCCCTTGTCGGTCGCGGCGTAGGCGTAGCCGCGGGCCAGCACCCAGTCCGAGACGGCCTTGTCGTTCGCGTACTGCTCGCGGTTGCCGGGCGTCCCGGCGACGACCAGGCCGCCGTTGAAGTGGTCGGGCAGCCGGATGACGAACTGGGAGTCGTGGTTCCAGCCGTGGTTGGTGTTGGTGGTGGAGGTGTCGGGGAAGTAGCCGTCGATCTGGATGCCGGGCACGCCGCTCGGCGTGGGCAGGTTCTTGGGGGTGAGTCCGGCGTAGTCGGCCGGGTCGGTGTGGCCGGAGGCCACGGTGCCGGCGGTGGTCAGCTCGTCGAGGCAGTCGGCCTGCTGGTGGGCGGCACCAGGCACCCGGAGGGGGGCGCGGCCGGCACAGTGGCCGTCGGATGTGCCGGTGGGTGCCGCCGTGGCCGGGGTGGTCAGCAGCAGGCAGGCCGCGGTGAGCGAGAGTGCGGGGAGAACGGCTCGGCGGGTGGGCCGCCTGTGCGGTGTGGTCGGCATACGGGTTCCTCCGGCTGTGGGTGGATGCGCCGGAGGCTAGGGGCGGAGTGGGCGCGCCGGACATGTGTGCGGCCGCCATGAAGACGGCCCCGGCAGCATCGTCGGCCACCATGACCGACCGTGTCGCAGAAGGCCGTCGCGATCGGCGAGTTGGGGCAGGCCGCAGTCGTCGGGCGTGGACCTGCGCGATTCTGGGTGCAGCCGTGCAGGGCCGGGACGACCGGTGGGTGCCGGCGGGGACGCGGGCCGGTACAAGTGAATCGGGCCGGTACAAGCACATGCGGGGGGCGCCCGGGTTGGATCCGAAGTCGCTCACCTGAACGGGCGTCACGGAGGCGAGGGCGGCGGGCACGGGGCCGACGAGCGCGGTGCCGTGGACTGCGGCGGCGACGGCGAGCAGGCGCGGAAGGAAGCGGGGGAAGAACGCGGGGAGCGGGGAGCGGGGAGCGGGGAGGGGAACACGAGGACCGGATAGGGGAACACGGCAGGGCGCGGGCGCGGGGTGGCGCACACAGCGCCGGGGATGGCGGGACCTTATGCAGGCGTGTGGGCCGCCACCATGGCGCGGGGCACCACAGCCGAGACCGACCCAGCCTCGGCGCTGCCCGGCCTCGGCTCCCGGCGTTCACTCCCCCGGCGCCAACGGGGGCACCACCGCGATAGGGCTCGCCGCGTGCAGCAGGACGGCCTGGGTGACGGAGCCCATCATGCGGGCCGGTGCGAGCAGGCGCCGCCGGTGCCGGCCGACTACGACCAGTTCGGCGTCCCTGGACGCGGCGACGAGATGGCCGGCCGCGTCGCCGGGCAGCGCCTCGGCGTCGGCGCGGACCTCGGGGTGGCGCTCGCGGTGCGGGGCGAGGAAGCCCTCGGCGAGGGCACGGATCTCGTTCTCGACGGCGCCCTGGTCGATCTGGGGCGGCACCGGCTGGCCAGGGGCGGACCAGGCCTGCACCGGCCACGGATAGGCGGCGATCACCTGGACGCGCGCGCCGCGCAGGGCGGCCTCGGTGAAGGCGAGGGTGAGGGTGGCCTCGTCGGGGCTGTCCGCGTGCAGGCCGACCACCACCCGGGGTCCGGGCTCGGCCGGACCGTCGCCGTGCACCTGCCGACCGGGCCGGGGTACGACGACCACGGGGCACTCGGCGTCCCGGGCGGCGGCGAGCCCGTTGGAGCCGAGGAGCAGGCTGGCGAAGCCGCCGCGGCCCCGGGAGCCGAGCACCAACAGCTGGGCGTCGGTGCCGAGTTCCGGCAGCACGGCGCCCGGTACGCCCTCCAGGGCGACGTACTCGACGGCAGGTTCCGCGCCGCGGTTCGCGAGCCGGGTGCGAACGTCGTCCAGCACGGGATCGCCCTCCGCCTCGGGCGGTGCGGCGACCAGCACATCGGCCTGGCCCCAGGCGGCGTACTGCCGTACGTGCACCACCCGCAGCGTCGCGGCGCGGCGGCGGGCGGCGTCGAAGGCCCAGTCCAGCGCGCGCAGGCTGTCGTCGGAACCGTCGACCGCGGCGATGACCGGCGCAGTGCTCATCGTCCCTCACCTTTCGGAACACGACCTTCCCCTTGCTCGGGCCAGCCTGACGCAGGCCTCGGTCCCAGCGGGGTCCTGCTGGTCGCGTGTCCGGAAATCCGCGCGGAACACCCCCGGTTCGGCTGCCGGTGCACGCGCGGTGCCGGTCCGGTTCGGGTGGTGGTGCCGGTCTCGCCGCCGGGCCGGATCAGGTGAGGTCGAACTCCCCTTCCCGTGCTCCGGAGACGAAGGCACCCCACTCCGCCGGCGTGAAGATCAGGGATGGGCTCTCCGGACGGCCGCTGTTGCGCATCGCGATGAAGCCCTCGACGAAGGCGATCTGGACATCGCCCAGCCCTCGGCTGCTGGACTGCCACTCGGCCTTGCTGAGGTCCAGCTGCGGCTTGTCCCAGCCCGTGAGCGGCTTCTGCTGGGTGGTGGTCTCGGCCACGTCCGTGCTCCTCCCGGTTCGTCGTCCGCGGGCCAGCCTAGCGACCGCTCACGATGCCCAACAGGCCACGTGGGGACGACTTTCAGGTCTCCGGTGGCAGCGCTCCCACGAGCCACATGGAGAAGAACTGCGAGCCGCCTCCGTAGGCGTGCCCGAGCACCCTGCGGGCGCCGTCGACCTGGTGTTCTCCGGCCTGGCCGCGCACCTGGAGGGCGGCCTCGGCGAAGCGGATCATGCCGGAGGCGCCGATGGGGTTGGTGGAGAGCACTCCGCCCGACATGTTGACGGGCAGGTCGCCGTCGAGTTCGGTCACCCCGGACTCCGTGAGCTTCCAGCCCTCGCCCTCCTCCGCGAAGCCCAGGTTCTCCAGCCACATGGGCTCGTACCAGGAGAAGGGCACGTACATCTCGACGGCGTCGATGTCCCGGCGCGGGTCGGCGATGCCGGCCTGCCGGTAGACGTCGGCGGCGCAGTCCCTGCCGGCCTGCGGGGAGACGAAGTCCTTGCCCGCGAACAGGGTCGGCTCGCTGCGCATGGCGCCGCCGAGCATCCAGGCGGGCGGGCGGGGCGCGCGGGCGGCTCCGGCGCAGTCGGTGAGGACCATGGCGCAGGCGCCGTCGGAGGACGGGCAGGTCTCGGAGTAGCGGATGGGGTCCCACAGCATGGGTGAGGCCTGGACCTTCTCCAGGGTGATGTCGTGCTCGTGGAGGTGGGCGTAGGGGTTCTTCAGGGCGTTGCGCCGGTCCTTGTAGGCGACGAGGGAGCCGACGGTGTCGGGGGCGCCGCTGCGCCGCATGTAGGCGCGCACATGGGGGGCGAAGAACCCGCCGGCGCCGGCGAGCAGGGGCTGCTGGAAGGGGATCGGCAGGGACAGGCCCCACATGGCGTTCGACTCGGACTGCTTCTCGAAGGCGAGGGTGAGCACGGTGCCGTGGACGCGGGCGGCGACCAGGTTCGCGGCCACCAGCGTGGTGGACCCGCCGACGGAGCCGGCGGTGTGCACCCGCAGCATGGGCTTGCCGACGGCGCCGAGGGCGTCGGCGAGGTACAACTCGGGCATCATCACGCCCTCGAAGAAGTCGGGCGCCTTGCCGATGACGACGGCGTCGATGTCGGCCCAGGTCAACTCGGCGTCCTGAAGCGCCCTTCGGGCCGCCTCGCGGACGAGTCCGGCGATCGAGACGTCCCGGCGGGCGGCGACGTGCTTGGTCTGGCCGATGCCGACGACGGCCACGGGCTCCTTGCTCATCGTGGATCCCCTTCGAGTACGGCGACCAGGTTCTGCTGCAGGCAGGGGCCGGAGGTGGCGTGGGCGAGGGCACGGTCGGACGCGCCGCGGTGGATGCGGGCGGCGGCCTCGCCGATGCGGACGAGTCCGGCGGCCATGACGGGGTTGGCGGCCAGCGCTCCGCCGGAGGGGTTGACGCGGACGTCGTCGCCGAGGCGGAGGGCCCGGCGCAGGATCACCTCCTGCGAGCTGAACGGCGCGTGCAACTCGGCGGTGTCGACGGGCCGTTCGAAGGCGCCGGCCCGCTCGGCGGCGAGCCGGGTGGACGGTGAGTCGGTGAGGTCGCGGACGCCGAGGCCGTGGGCCTCGATGCGGTGGTCGATGCCGCGGATCCAGGCGGGCCGCTCGCACAGCTCACGGGCGCGCTCCCCCGCCGCGAGGATCACGGCGGCCGCGCCGTCGCCGACGGGCGGGCAGTCACCTGTGCGCAGGGGCCGTACGACGTAGTCGCCCTGCGGCACCGGCCCCTTGAGCTGGGCGTGCGGATTGGCTTCCGCATCCGTGCGGCTGCGGGCGCCGACGGCGGCGAGCGCGGATTCGTCGGTGTGGCCGGCGTCCATGAGGGCCTGTGCCTGGAGGGCGGCGAGGGCGATGGAGTCGGGCCACAGGGGGGCGACGTAGTAGGGGTCGAGCTGGCGGGTGAGCACGTCCCGCACCGAGCCGGGCGAGCACTTGCCGTAGGAGTAGACGAGCGCGGTGTCGGCGTCGCCGGTGAGCAGCTTGGTCCAGGCCTCGTACAGCGCCCAGGCGCCGTCCATCTCGACGTGCGACTCGGAGATCGGCGGCCAGGCGCCGACGCCGTCGAGGGCGAGGGTGAAGGAGAAGGCGCGGCCGGCGAGGTAGTCGCTGGAGCCGGAGCAGGTGAAGCCGATGTCGGCGGTCCTGAGGCCGGTCTGCTCCAGGACCGCGTGGAGCACCGGCATGAGCATCTCGACCTCGGAGGACTCCTCGGTGGAGCGCCGGTGGTCGGTCTGGGCGAAGGCGACGACCGCGATCTCCCGGGTCACAGCAGCTCCTTGTAGGTGTCGTAGTCGGCGTCGGGTTCACCGGTGGGCCGGTAGTGGTCGGGGTAGCGGGTGCCCTCGGTCCACACGGGCTCCACGCGCAGGCCCATGCGCACCTGGTCGTAGGGGATGCCGCCGATCCGGGCGTGCAGGGCGAGGTCGGCGCCGTCGAGGGCGATGTGCGCGTAGACGTAGGGCACCTCGATGTCGAGGTTCTTCGCCTTGATGTTGACGATGCAGAAGGTGGTGACTGTGCCGCGGGGACCTACTTCGACCTGTTCCGTTGTGGCCACACCACATGTGGGGCACGCACCCCTGGGCGGGACGTACACCTTGCGGCAGGAGGGGCAGCGTTCGCCGACGGTCCGCTGTTCGGAGAGGGCGTCGATGTAGGCGGACTGGGCGCGGCCGGGCGAGTAGGTGTAGTCCAGGCGGGCCGGGGCGACGATCCCGGTGAGCGGGTCCGCGAACTCGCCGGTGTGGCCACCCGGTCGGTGGGGCTCTGCGGCGTACGGCTCGAAGCAGGCGATGTCGGTGATGGCGCCGGTACGTTCCCCGGCCCAGCGGATGCGGACCCGCATTCCGGTGTGCACGGAGTCGGGGCCGGGGGCGTCGAGGGCGTGCAGCAGGGCGGTGTCGGCACCGTCGAGCCGGACCAGGACCCAGGCGAAGGGGGCGCCGAGGGGCTGACCGCGGCGCGGCTCGTGGTTCCACGCCCAGGTGGTGACCGTGCCCGTGTTGGCGACCTCCACCAGGTCGCCGAGCTCCTCGGCGGTGACGGGGTCGTACTCGACCGGCGGGACGAGAGTGCGTCCGTCTGCGGTCTTCACGCCGAGGACGACGCGTTCGCGCAGGCCGGTGAGGAAGGCGCTCTGGACGGGGCCGAGGGAACGGGTGAACGGGAACTCGACGACGAGGGGGGCTTTGAGGACTTCGGGCATCGGGAACCTGCCTCCTTCGAGCAAGGTCGGTGCGGTCGCGGCCCAAAGGGGCGCGGGGCATTGCCATATGCGGCTCCGCCGAGGTGGGGGTCCCCGGGTGGAGCGTTACGCACGCTTGTAGACGGGGCGCCGCTTCTCCGCGAAGGCGCGGGCGCCTTCCTTGGCGTCGGCGGTGTCGAAGACGGGCCAGCCGCGCGCGAGTTCGGCCGCGAGGGCGTCGGTCTCCGTCATCTCGGCGGTCTCGTACACCGACGCCTTGACGGCCTCGACGGCGAGCGGCCCGCAGGCGTTGATCTGCTCGGCGATCTCCAGGGCCTTGCCGAGGGCGGTGCTGTCGGGGACGACATGGCCGATCAGCCCGATGTCCGCGGCCTCCCGGGCGCTGTACGGCCGTCCGGTGAGCAGCATCTCCAGGGCGTGGGTGCGCGGGATCTGGCGTTGCAGTCGCACGGTGGAGCCGCCGATCGGGAACAGACCGCGCCGGACCTCGAACAGGCCGAAGGTCGCGGACTCGCCCGCGACCCGGATGTCGGTGCCCTGCAGGATCTCCGTGCCGCCCGCGACGCAGTACCCCTCGACGGCGGCGACGACCGGTTTGCGCGGGCGATGGTGGCGCAGCATCGCCTTCCAGTGCAGGTCGGGGTCGGCCTTGAGCCGGTGGCGGTACTGCTCCCCTTGCATGCCGTTCCCGGCCAGCGCCTTCAGGTCCATTCCGGCGCAGAAGGAGCCGCCGGAGCCGGTGAGCACGATCGAGCGGATCCCGTCGTCCGCGTCGGCCTCGAGCCAGCCGTCGTACAGGCCGACGAGCATCGGAAGCGAGAGCGCGTTCCTGGCGTCGGGCCTGTTGAGCGTGAGCACCAGTGTGGCGCCCTCGCGCCGCACGGTGAGGTGTTCCGTCCCGCCCATGGACTTGTCTCCCCTCGGTGAGAACGAGAACAGGTTGCAGTAGGCGGCGAGGCACTTCAAGGGAGCTTCCGAGGTTTTCTGACAGGCAGTCAGATTTGTTGGGCGCGAGCCCTTCACAGTTGCCGCGGGCTTTGCTCTGATGACCGGCGTACGACCGATGCGCCTTTGTTCGCCAGGACTGCCGGGGTCAGGAGGAGCGGTGGAGTACAACCTTGCCGACCTGTTCGAGTCGGTCGTCGACGTGGTCCCGGACCGCGAGGCGCTCGTGTACGTCGACCATCCAGGCACCGGCGCGGAGCGCCGCCTGACCTACGCGGAGCTGGACGCGGCCGCCAACCGCATCGCCCACCACTTGACCGGCAGCGGAATACAGCCCGGCGAACACCTCGGCCTCCACCTGTACAACGGCGTCGAGTACCTGCAGACGGTGCTGGCCTGCCTGAAGGCGCGGATCGTCCCGGTCAACGTCAACTACCGCTATGTCGAAGAAGAGTTGGTGCATCTCTACCGGGACGCCGATCTGGTCGCGCTGGTCTTCGACGCGGAGTTCGCGGACCGGGTGGCGGCGGCGCTGCCGCGGGCACCGAAGCTGCGGCATCTGCTGCGGGTGGGCCCGGAGACGGCCGGGGTGCCCGGGGCGGTGCCGTTCGGCGACGCGGAGGCCTCCGGTTCACCGGCCCGGGGTTTCCCTGCACGCTCGGCCGACGACCAGTTCATCATCTACACCGGCGGCACGACCGGTATGCCCAAGGGCGTGATGTGGCGGCAGGAGGACCTGTTCTTCGCGGGGCTCGGCGGCGGGGCGCCGACCGGGGAGCCGGTGAAGACGCCGGAGGAACTGGCCGAGCGGGTCGCCGCCGGGGGCTCCGGGATCACCTTCTTCCCCACTCCGCCGCTGATGCACGGCACCTCGACCCTTACGGCGTTCATCGGCTTCAACTTCGGCCAACGCGTCGTGGTGCACCGCAGGTTCGTGCCGCAGGAGGTGCTGCGGACCGTCGAGAAGGAGAGGGTCACCAGCATGTCGCTGGTCGGCGACGCCATGCTCCGGCCACTGATCGACGCGCTGGGCGGGCCCCTCAAGGGCACGGACTGTTCGGCCCTGTTCAGCGTGTCCTCGTCCGGCGCGATCATGTCGGAGACAGTGCGCCGGCAGTTCCGGGAGCTGGTCCCGAACGCCATGCTGCTCAACAACTTCGGCTCCTCCGAGTCCGGCTTCAACGGTACGGCGACGGAGGACTCGGGCCCCGAACGCGGCTTCCGCCTGCGTGTCAACTCCCGTACCCGCGTGGTGGATCCGGTGACGCACGAGCCGGTCGCCCCGGGCGAGATCGGCCGGGTCGCCCAGTGCGGGCACGTTCCGCTCGGCTACTACAACGACCCGCGGAAGACCGCCGAGACGTTCTTCGAGAGGGACGGGCAGCACTGGGTCCTGCTCGGCGACATGGCGACGGTCGACGAGGACGGCGTGGTCACCGTGCTCGGCCGGGGCTCGCAGTGCATCAACACCGGAGGCGAGAAAGTCTATCCGGAGGAGGTCGAGCAGGCGCTCAAGGCGCATCCGGACGTGTACGACGCACTGGTCGCCGGGGTCCCGGACGCCACCTGGGGCAACCATGTGGCGGCCGTGGTGCAGCTGCGCGAGGGGGCCTCCCGGCCCTCGCTGGCCGACATCCAGAGCCATTGCCGTACCCGGCTGGCCGGCTACAAGATCCCCCGTCAGCTGGTGATCGCCGATTCCATCCAGCGGTCCCCGAGCGGCAAGGCCGACTACCGGTGGGCCCGCGAGGTCGCGGCGGCGGCCGACCGGCGGTGACGCCCGGGGTGTCCCCCGCCCCACCCACCCGGTAGCACTACTCTGCGCGCACGATCGACGCCGCTCAACTACGTTGGGTGACTGTCGGTCGAAGGGTGCCGGTCGAGGCCTTCCGCACCGGCACCGGGCCACGCACGGAAGGATCTCCGGGTGTCTCACCACACGCCTAGCCACCTACCGAGGGGCGCAGACGAGACGGGCAGCGGCCCGGAGGAGGCCGGCGCTCCCCCGACCGCCGGGGAGGCGGGGCCGGCCGCGGCACCCGGCCGGGGCGGCACGCGCGCGCGTGCCGCCCGGGGCCTGCCGGCCAGGGCCCGCCGGCTCTGGCGGCGCGTCCGCATCACGTGGGGCTCGGCCGCCGGGACCGGCCGACCCGACAGGCCGTCCTCTCTCGCGCAGGACACGGCAACGACGGCCGGCCGGCTCGCGGGGCCGGGACACATCGTGCGGGGCCTCGCCGCGCTCGCCGGCCCGCCCGGCCGGCGGACCCGTATCGTGCGGTCTGCGGCCGTGGGCGCCACCGTCCTCGCCGTCGCCGTACTGCTCGCGGCGCTGCTGCTGCCGGACCAGCCCGACCGGCTGACCCCGGCCGCGTTCGTACGGCTGCCCGCCGAGGGCATCCTGCTCGCGGCCGTACTGCTCGTGCTGCCGTCCCGGGCGAGGCGGGCCGGGGCGGCGGCGATCGGCGTGCTGATCGGGCTGGTCACGCTCCTCAAGTGCCTGGACATCGGCTTCTATTCGGTGCTGTACCGCCCCTTCGACCTGGTGCTGGACTGGGGCCTGCTGGGCAACGCGGCGGACTATGTGCGGGACACCTCCGGCCGCACCGGCGAGCTGGTCGCCGCCGCCGGTGCCCTGCTCCTCGCGGTCGCCGTCCTCCTGCTGACCGCGGGCGCCACGGTCCGCCTCACCACCGTGCTGGCCCGGCACCGCGCCCGGTCCGTCCACGTCGTCCTGGTGCTGAGCACCGCCTGGACAACCTGTGTCGTGCTCGGCCTGCAGACGGGCGCCGGGCCCGTCGCCTCCACGCTCGACGCCGGCCTCCTGAACGACCGCGCCGAACAGGTCCGCGTCTCCCTGGCCGATGCCCGGCTCTTCGAGCGCCAGGCCGCCCGCGACGCCTTCGCCCACATGCCCCCGGACCAGCTGCTGACCGGCCTGCGCGGCAAGGACGTGCTGTTCACGTTCGTCGAGAGCTACGGCCGTTCGGCGATCGAGGACCCGGTGATGGGGCCGCCGATCGGCAACGTCCTCAAGGAGAGCGACGCCGCCCTCAAGGCCGCCGGATTCCGGTCCCGCAGCGGCTGGCTGCGCTCACCGGTGACCGGTGGCGGCAGCTGGCTGGCCCACTCGACCTTCCTGTCCGGTCTGTGGATCAGCAACCAGCAGCGGTTCCGCAGCCTCACCTCCAGCGACCGGACCACCCTCACCGGCGCGTTCCGCAGCACCGGTGCCTGGCGCACGGTCGGCGTCGTGCCGGGGGTGCTGGTGGCCTGGCCGGAGGGCCGGTTCTTCGGCCTGGACCACGTCTACGACGGCCATCACCTCGACTACCACGGCCCGGACTTCGGATGGTCGCAGGTGCCGGACCAGTTCACGCTCCAGACGTTCCAGCGGCGGGAGTTCGGCAGGCGTGGCCGGGGCCCGCTGATGGCCGAGATCATCCTCACCTCCAGCCACTATCCGTGGGCGCCCCTGCCCCGCATGGTCGACTGGGCGAAGCTGGGCGACGGCTCGCTCTTCCAGCAGATCAGGAACGAGGGCAAGTCCCAGGACGAGGTCTGGAAGAACCCGGAGAGCGTGCGTGGCGAATACCGCACCTCCGTCGAGTACTCGCTGAACAGCCTCGTCGGATTCCTGCGGCGCTACGGCAACGACAACACGGTGCTCGTCTTCCTGGGCGACCACCAGCCCGTGCCGACCGTCACCGGCAACAGCCCCCGCAAGGACGTGCCGGTCACCATCGTCGCCCGGGACCCCAAGGTGCTGGACCGGATCTCCGGCTGGGGCTGGACGGAGGGCCTGAAACCCGCGGCGAACGCCCCCATCTGGCCGATGGACGGCTTCCGCGACCGGTTCCTGAGGGCGTTCGGGCCACAACCGCGCTGAAGCGGCCGACGACGGTCCTCAACGGCCGGGCCGGTCGAGGAACTCCCGCACCACGGCGAGGAACTCCTCGGGACGGCACTCGTGCACCAGGTGCCCCGCGTCCACGCTCACCAGCGAGGCTCCGGGGATCAGACCGGCGAGCCGAGCGACCTGGTCCTGCGGGATGAGGCTGGTGGGACCACCCCCGATGACCAGCGTCGGCATGGTGATCCGGTCCATGTGGTGCCACCACACAGGATCGGGCGCATTGCGTTGCTCATCGGTGGCCCGCACCATCGCCCAGTCGAACGGCAGCTCCCCCGGGGGCCGTTGGGCGGGCGGGCGGCCGGGGCGGGTCGAGCGGCACGGGTGCGCAGACGTCCTCCGGCACCAGCCGTCGTACGGCACCGGGATGACGCCGGGCCAGCAGGTAGGCGACGGTGCCGCCCGGCGAATGACCCACGACATCGGCGCCGTCGAGGCCGAGGGCCGCCAGCAGGGCGAGGACGTCCTCGCTCATCGTTTCGGCCCGGTAGCTCCCCGGCCAGTCGCCGCGTCCGTGGCCGCGCAGGTCGGGAGCGTGCACCCGGCGCGGGCGCGGGGGTGCCGCGAGCCGCTCGGCGATGTGCGTCCAGTCCGCGCCGTCCGCGCCACGGCAGTGCAGCAGCACGACGGGCGGGGCGTCCGCCGGGCCCCAGGACCGGCAGGCCGGGGTGATGCCGTTCGCCTCGACGGGGTACGGCGCCGCGGTGTCCGTGCCGGGCACGCCAGCCGGTCGGTCCGGTGGGAGGCCGCCTACTCCGCCGAGGGCAGAGCGGCGCCCGCCGGCCCGTCGAGGAAGGCGAGGGTGCGTTCCAGGAACCACTGCGGGTCGTCCAGCCAGGGATAGTGACCGGCGCCGGGCTGGACGGCGACCTCGGCGTCCGGGAAGGCCCCGGCGGCACGACGGGCGAGGTCCGGGCGGGGGCCGCCGTCGAGTTCCCCGGCGAGCAGGAGGACCGGCGCGGTCAGTACGGCGAGGGCCGTCCGGGTCGCGTCCGGAGTGAAGGCACCGTCGGCGAAGTAGCGGTCCGCCGCCTCCTCGTTGGTCTGCTCCGGCTCGGCGTCCGTGTGCACCCGGGCCGCGTCGTCCCAGCGGCCGTGGAAGAACGGCAGGAACACGTCGTCGAAGTCCGCCTCCCCCGCCAGCCAGGCCCGGAAGGCGGGGAACGCATCCGCGAACCACGGCTCGTGCGCGCGCAGCCGGGCCGCGGCCAGCCGGTCCTCGGGCGTCGCCCGCAGGCCCAGGGCGGACGGGTTGGGCGTGATCAGCAGCAGTCGCCGTACCCGCTGCGGGTGGCGGGCCGCGTAGAGCATGGCGAGGGCCGCGCCCGCCGAGTGGGCGAGCAGATCCATGTGCTCCAGACCCATGTGTGCGCGCCACACCTCGACGTCCTCGACCATCCGGTCGCAGCGGTACGTCGCCGGGTCCGCCGGCGGCGCGGAGTCCCCGGTGCCGCGCAGGTCCAGCAGGGCCAGTCGCCGGTGCGCGGCCAGCCCGCCGAGGTTTCCGAGATAGGCGGAGGCACGCATCGGGCCGCCGGGCAGGACAGCGAGGGGCTCGCCGGCACCCCGCAGGTGGTAGGCGAGCCGGGTGCCGTCGGTCGCGGTGAAGATCGGCATGGTCGTGATCATGTCGGTCGGCCCCGGAGCGGCGCAACGTTTTATCGTCCGACGCTTTGCCGTCCGAGGCGCTTCGCCGTCCGAGGCGCTTTCCCACGCGGGGCGCTTTGCCACCCGGGGCACTTTCAACCGGGGGCGGGAGGCCGACCGCTCTACAGGGCGATGGGCCGGTGGGCCAGGAGTTCGTCCACGATGCGCTCGGGCGGGGCGTCCTGCTCGATCACGCCGAAGGGCCGGGGATGGGCGACGTTCACCTCCACGACCAGCAGGTAGTGGTCCGCGTCGGGATCACCGGTCGCGTATCCGGCCCGCACCCTGCGGACGAGCTCGATCAGCTCGTCCCGGGTGATGTCCGGCACCCGTGGCCACGCGGGCCGGGCGGCCTCCAGGGCGAACCGCTCCAGATCGCGTGACGCCCACCATTCCAGAAAGGCGAACGGTCCGTACGAGTGCCTGGTCGCCGCGTTGAAGGCGTCCACCGCACGGCGCCCGGCCTCCTCGTCCTCGCGCAACAACGCCTCGGTCCGTTCGATCTCCGCGCCCAGTTCGGCCAGCCGTTCGGCCGACACGGGCGGGGGCAGCAGTTCCCGTCGCAGCTCCACGTGCCCATTCTCCGGCTCGACCGGCGCAGAAAATCTTCGCAGGCCTCTTGCCTGGAGCCGCATGGCCTGGATTACTGGCCCCGAACGAATCGACCGAATGATCGGTCGTCCGGTATGTGAGTGCGGCGAGGGAGACGACTCGATGGCGGATCCGACGGACCTGCTCGACGCGGGCGAACGGCTCGGGCCGGAGGAACTGCGGGAGCTCCAGCTGGAGCGGCTGCGCGCCTCACTGCGGCACGCCTACGCCAACGTGCCGTTCTACCGGGAGTCCTTCGACAAGGCCGGTGTCCGCCCCGAGGACTGCCGGTCCCTCGCCGATCTGGCTCGTTTCCCGTTCACGACCAAGGCCGACCTCAGGGAGAACTACCCGTACGGCATGTTCGCCGTGCCGCGCGAGCGCATCCGCCGGCTGCACGCCTCCAGCGGCACCACCGGGCGCCCCACGGTGGTCGGCTACACGGACAACGACCTTTCCATGTGGGCGGACATGGTGGCGCGGTCGATCCGGGCGGCCGGCGGGCGGTGCGGTGACGTCGTGCATGTGGCCTACGGCTATGGGCTGTTCACCGGTGGTCTGGGCGCCCACTATGGTGCCGAGCGCCTGGGCTGTACGGTCGTCCCGGCCTCCGGCGGCATGACGGCCCGGCAGGTGCAGCTGATCCAGGATCTTCAGCCGGCCGTCATCATGGTGACCCCGTCCTACATGCTCACGCTGCTGGACGAGTTCGAGCGTCAGGGCGTGGACCCGCGCGGCACCTCGCTGCGCGTGGGGATCTTCGGAGCCGAGCCCTGGACCGAGCAGATGCGGCACGAGATCGAGGAGCGGTTCGCGATCGACGCCGTGGACCTCTACGGGCTGTCCGAGGTGATCGGCCCGGGCGTGGCACAGGAGTGCGTGGAGACCAAGGACGGGCTGACGGTATGGGAGGACCACTTCTACCCGGAGGTGGTCGACCCGATCACGGGTGAGGTACTGCCGGAGGGCGAGCGTGGCGAGCTGGTGTTCACCTCGCTTACCAAGGAGGCCATGCCCGTCATCCGGTACCGCACCCGGGACCTGACCCGGCTGCTGCCCGGCACGGCCCGGGTGTTCCGCCGGATGGAGAAGATCACCGGGCGCAGTGACGACATGGTGATCCTGCGCGGGGTCAACCTCTTCCCGACCCAGATCGAGGAGATCGTGCTCCGCACGCCCGGCGTGGCACCGCACTTCCAGCTCCGGCTGACGCGGGAGGGCCGGCTGGACCGGCTCACCGTCCGTGCCGAGGCCCGCGCGGGCGCCGGCCCGGAGGCGCGGGACGCGGCGGCCCTGTCCATCTGCGCGGCCGTCAAGGACGGGATCGGGGTGTCCGTCGACGTGGAGATCGTCGAGCCGGAGTCCCTGGAACGCTCGGTCGGCAAGATCCGCCGGATCGTGGACCTGCGGACCCAGAGGTAGAGCGGCAAGCCGGGACCGGCGACCCGGGACCGGAAACCGGAGACGGGCGGCCCGAGACCGGCGACCCCGGGAGGACCGGCAACCCGAAGCCCGTGGCCCGAAGCGCGGACACGCCTCGGGCCGCGGTCGTCACGGCGCCCTGCTCGGCGTCACCGCGGTGGCCTCGGCCGGCCGCGCCGCCGTGCGTGCCCTGGCCACGTGTGCCGGATGCCGGGTCAGGGCGAGTACGTCGGTCAGGGCGACCAGCCCCGCCACCCCCGGCCGGCCGAGTCGGTCGTACGCCCGTACCCCGAGCCAGGAGCCGCCGCCGAGCTGGTGCTCGATGGACACCTGCGGCAATCGCGCCAAGAAGGAGGCGCTGCGCCGCAGGGCCGGCGGCTGACCGGGCCGCTTCGCCAACCATGGCCGTAGCAACCGACCAAGGTCGTATCGACGTACCCGGAAACGTCGTCGCGGCCCAATACCCCGAAGCCAGGGCGGATCGGCGCTGCCGCAGTGGCGGTTGCCGGCCGACGCCCTGCTGCCGTCGAAGACCGCCGACGGCCTCGGCTAGCCGCTGAAGCGGTCCCGCAGTTCGCGCTTGAGGATCTTCCCGCTGGCGTTGCGCGGCAACTCGTCCACGAACAGCACCCGTTTGGGCGCCTTGAAGGGCGCGAGTTTCTCCTTCACGTGCGCGATGAGCCGATCCTCCGTCACCTCGCCGCGCAGGACGACGATCGCCGTGACGGCCTCGATCCACCGCTCGTCGGGCAGGCCGATCACGGCGGCCTCGGCGACCGCCTCGTGGCTGTACAGGGCGTCCTCGACCTGGCGCGAAGCGACCAGGACACCACCGGAGTTGATGACGTCCTTCACCCGGTCCACGATCGTGAAGTAGCCGTCGGCGTCGCGCACCGCGAGGTCCCCGGAGTGGAACCAGCCGTCCCGGAAGGCCTCGGCGGTCTCCTCGGGCTTGTCCCAGTAGCCCTCGCACAACTGCGGTGAGCGGTAGACGATCTCGCCGGGCGTGCCGTCGGGTACGTCCTCGCCCCGGTCGTCCACGACCCGTGCGTCCACGAACAGCACGGTCCGTCCGCAGGAGTCCAGCCGGCCCTCGTGCTCGTCGGGGCCGAGGACCGTGGCCAGCGGGCCGATCTCGCTCTGCCCGAAGCAGTTGTAGAAGGCGAGCCGCGGCAGGCGCTCGCGCAGCCGCCGAAGCACCGGGACGGGCATGATCGACGCGCCGTAGTAGGCCTTGCGCAGGCCGTCGAGGTCACGGGTGGCGAAGTCGGGCCGGCCCGCGAGCCCGATCCACACCGTGGGCGGCGCGAACAGGCTGTCCACGCGGCCCGCCTCGATCAGGTCGAGAAGCCGGTCCTCGTCGGGCGCGTCCAGGATGATGTTGGTCGCACCGACGGCGAGGTACGGCAGCAGGAACACGTGCATCTGTGCCGAGTGGTACAGCGGCAGCGCGTGCGCCGGAAGGTCACCGGCGCTCAGGTCCAGGGCGGTGATCGCGCTCAGGTACTCGTGCACGAGGGCCCGGTGGGTCATCATCGCGCCCTTGGGCAGGGCAGTCGTACCGGAGGTGTACAGCAGCTGGACCAGGCCCTCGGTGCGGGGTTCGGGCCCGTCGTACGGCGGTGCGTCCGCCAGCCGGGCGAGCAGCGAGTCCTCGGTGTCCCTGAGCGGCAACACCCGTATGCCGTCCGGGAGCCGGCCGGCGAGGCCGGGGTCGGCGAGGACCAGGGTGCTGCCGGACTGGCCGACGAGGTACGCCAGATCGTCCCCGGTCAGGTTGTGGTTGACCGGCACATGGACCAGGCCCGCGCGGGCGCAGGCCAGGAAGCCGATCAGGTAGGCGTCGGAGTTGTGGCCGTAGGCGCCGACCCGGTCGCCCGGTGTGAGGCCCTCCGCGAGCAGCACCGAGGCCGCGCGCGAGACGGCGTCGTCGAGTTCCTCGTACGTCCAGCGGCGCTCGCCGTACTCCACCGCGCGGCGGGCCGGAGTGCGCCGGGCGCTGCGCCGCAGCACCCCGTCTACCGTGCTGCCGTGTCCCTGGGTCATGGCTCATGATCCTGGGTCCGTCGCGGAGACAGGTCAAGCATCCTGGAGGCGCATACACCGGTCCCACCGGACGTTCGCCGAATGCGGTTTTCGCTTCCGCGTGCTTCTGTGCGCCCCTTGGGAGAAAGGATTCGGGAAACCGGCCACCACTGAACCTGGGCAGGACATGTCTCGGACGCCGAGTCCACAGCAGTTCGCACATTTCACGTCTCACGTCCGGTGGGAGGAATCCATGAGCCGTGCTGTGCCCGAACAGAAACGAACCTGGAGGACAGGTACTGCTCCCGGCATATTCCCGATCCTCGGTCACGGTATCGCCTTATACCGTCGGCCGCTGGCGTTTCTGAATTCTTTGCCCGCGCACGGGGATCTGGTCGAGATACGGCTGGGCCCCCAGCGCGCCTGGATGGTGTGCCACCCCGAGCTGACCCACGAGGTGCTCATGGACCCGCACACCTTCGACAAGGGGGGCCCGCTGTACGACAGGCTCGGCAAGCTGATGGGGGACGGTCTCGTCACCTGCCGTCAGCCGGCGCACCGGAACAAGCGCAGGCTGCTGCAACCCGGCTTCCATCCCTCCCATGTCGCCCACTACACGGATCTCGTCTCGGAGGAGGCCGAGGCGGTGTGCCGGGCGTGGCCGGCGGGTCGGACGGTGCCCGTCACCGAGGCGATGATGACCCTCACGACACGCGTGATCAGCCGGGTCCTGCTCTCCGACGCGCTGGACGACACGACGACCAACGAGGTGCGGGACTGCCTCACGGACATCGTCCGTGGCCTGTTCGTCCGCACGGTCGTGCCGATCGACGCCCTGTTCCGCCTCCCCACCCCCGCCAACCGCCGCTACCGGCACGCACTGTCACGTCTCCACGCGATCATCGACACGGCGATCGCGCAGCGCCGCCGGGGCGCCGACCGCGACGATGTGCTGGGAACCCTGCTGGCGGCCGCGCGCGGCGACGGCGCAGCGGCGGCGATCACCGACCGGGAGGTCCACGACCACCTGATCACGCTGCTGCTCACGGGCGTCGAGGCCCCGGCGCTGTGCCTGGCCGACGCCTTCAGCCTGCTGGCCCGCCACCCGGAGGCCGAGCGCCGCCTGCACGCCGAGCTCGACGCCGTCCTCCCCGGAGGCCGACGGCCCGGCCCCGAGGACCTGCCGCACCTCGTCCACACCCGGTGCGTCGTCTCCGAGACGCTGCGCCACTCGTCCCCCGGCTGGCTCTTCACCCGCGTCGCCACCAGGGAGACGGAACTCGCCGGATGCCGTCTGCCCGAGGGAGCCACCGTTCTGTACAGCCCCTACCTCCTGCACCACGATTCCTCGTCGTTCCCCGACCCCGAGCGTTTCGACCCCGACCGCTGGTTGCCGGGAAAGGCCACCGCCGGGCAGCGCCGCGCGCTGATGCCGTTCTCCGCGGGCAACCGCAAATGCCTCGGTGACGAGTTCGCCATGGTGGAGGCCACCCTGGCCCTCGCGACCATCGCCGGCCGACGGCGCCTGCGCCATCTGCCCGGGTACGTCGAACAGGCACCGCGCCCCGCCATCACGCTCGGCCCGCGTTCCCTGGTAATGGCCTGCGAAGCCCGTTCGCACATGCCTTCAGGCGCACCGGAATCCCGGACGGCAGGTGACCACATTGTCGACAACACATGAGGAAATCCCCGTCGCCGTACCGGACGGAATTCCGGTCCCCACCCTCAGGGACCTGATCGACAGCCACCTCCACATGCCCTTCCCGTTCGAGCGCAATCCCCATGAATCCGAAGCCGCGGCCGGCGTCGAGGCATGGCTGAGCGCGCGGGGGCTGACGGACGAACCAGGTGTGGCGGCGATGATCGTCCGCACGCGCCCCGCCCAGCTCGCGTCCTACAACAGCCCCACCATGGATGCCGGTCTCCTTCAGATCGTGGCAAACCAGATCGCCTATCAGTTCGTCTTCGACGACCGTGCGGAGGACACCGGTCGGCGCTCACCGGGCAGGCTGGTTCCCATGCTGTGCGAGAGCGTCGGGATTCTGCGGGACGGCCGGCCGCCCAGCACTCCCCTCGGCGCGGCTCTGGCCGATCTCCACCGACAGGTCCGGGAACGGTGCACACCGTCGCAGGCGGCACGATGGGCCTGGAAGAGCCGGGAATACGTGCACGGCCTGTTGTACGAGGCGGTGGCCCAGGCCCAGCCCTTGCTCGTGCGGACCGGGGACTGCACCTCGATACGGTCGCTGACCGCGGGCGTCGAACCGTTCTACCCGCTGTGCGAGGCCGCCCAGCCACACGAACTGCCGCCCGCCGAGCTCCACCATCCCGTCGTCCAGCGACTGAGCCGGCTGTCGGCCGACGCGGCGGTGTGGATACCCGACCTGTTCTCCGCGGTGAAAGAACGGCGCGCGGGCGAAATGATCAACCTGGCCCTTTCCCACCAGCGTGAACACCGGTGCTCTCTGCAGACCGCCGTCCTCATGGCCATCGAGCAGATCAACGCGACGATCAAGGAGTTCCAGGAGCTCTACGCGGAGATCGAACCGGAGTTGAGCCCCGCGGGCGTCGGCTACGTGGAGGGCATGACCGGCTGGATCCGCGGGTGCTACCACTGGTCCCGCACCGTGCCACGCTACGCGGACGTGACTTCGGTGCCCGCGGTGCCGTGGTCCGGTCCGGTCTCATACCCGGCAGGCAGGCATTATCCCACCTGAAGCCAGTGATTCACCCTATGGTGCCCAATCCGTCCTGCCCCACCTCGCCGCGGCGTACGCTCGGCTCCCCCTGGCCGAACGACAGAAGGCGGTACGGCACATGGCGATGGCGCCGCGGCAACCGAGCACGGAGCAGCGGAGGTTGATCGAGCGCCGACGGGAACTCGAGGCACTCGACACCGCGTTCCAGGAGTTGCGGCGCACCACGGGCGGCGTGCCGCGAGCCAGGCGCAGCGGTCTGCTCACCTTCTCCGGGCCGGCCGGTCTGGGCAAGACGGCACTCATCACGGAAGCACGGGCCCGGGCCGCGGCCGACGGATTCACGGTGCTGTCGGGCAGGGGCGGAGAGACGGAGCAGGGGTCGGCGTTCCGCGTGGTGCGCCAGTTGGTGCAGCCCTCGCTGGCCGCCATGGACGGGGCGGAACTGCGCTCCTTCATGGGTAGTTGGTACGACATCGTCGCCGCCGCGCTGGGTCTCGAAGCGAGGGGCTCCGCCCCCGCGCCGGACCCGACCGGGGTCCGCGAAGGGCTCGACTGGGTCATGACGCGTCTCACGCTGAAGAAGGCACCCGTCGTCCTGCTCCTGGACGACCTGCACTGGGCGGACGCCGAGTCCCTGAGCTGGCTCGGCTCCTTCGCCCCGCGGGTGGAGGACCTGCCGCTGCTGATCGTGGTGGCCTACCGGCCCGACGAGCTGCCGCCCGAGGCGGGCGAACTCCGGTCGCCGGCCGGACACCGGGGGAACCGCCCCCATGACCTGGCGCTGCTCACCGCCGGCGGCGTGGCGCAGATCGTCAGGAAGGAAATCGGGGAGGCTGCCGAGGACCGGTTCTGCGAGGAATGCTGGTCGGCCACCGGCGGGAGCCCCTTCGAAGCGGTGGAGCTCGCCATCGGACTCGCCGAGCGGAAACTGAGCGGCACCGAGGACGACCTGCCCGCGATGCGTGAGCTCGCCGCGGCGATCAAGGGCCCGGGACTGATCGAGCGTCTGGAACGGCTGGACACGGCGACCGTACGCTTCGCGCACACCGCGGCCGTCCTGGGGTCGCCCTTCTCACCGCGGCTCGCCGCGACCATCGCGGTGCTCGGCGACGAGGCCGTCGCCGAGTCGACCCAGAAGCTGCGCGCGGCCCGGATCCTCGCCGACGGCCACGGCCCCGAGGGGGAGCTGGAGTTCGTTCATCCGCTGATCGCCACGACGATCTACCGGTCCATCCGCACGGCATTCCGGGCCGGTCTGCACAACACCGCCGCGCAGACCGTGCTGGCCGCGGGATACGGCCCCACGGCCGCCGCCCGGCATCTGCTGGAGGTCCCCTGCGAGGGCAGCACCGAGACGGTCGACTGTCTGCGCGAGGCCGCTCGCGAATACCTCCGAGCGGGGGCGACGGAGGCCGCCCGGCGTCTGCTGTCCCGCGCGCTGCAGGAGCCGCCGCTGCCCGAGGACCGTGCCGCGCTCCTTCACGAACTCGCGTGCGCCACGTTCCTGATCGAGCCCACGGCCACGGTGAGGCATCTCCGCCAGGCGCTGGCGGAGCCCCGCGTCGACCCGGATCTGCGTGCCTCCATCAGCTTCCGGCTGACGCAGGCCCTGGCCCACACCGATCAGCTGGCCGAGGCGGTGACCGTGGCCGCGGAAGAAGCGCGGCACGCGAAGAGTCCGCGCGTGAAACTGCGGATGCAGGCCGATCAGTTCGTCTGGAGCATGGTCCGCACCGACGACCCCGACTCACCCGCCCGCTCCCGGACACTGGCGCGGCTGGCCGAGCGGTTGCCCGGTCGCGGTCTGGAGGAGCGCTACATCCTGGGGCTGCGGGCCTGGGACGCCGTCAAGCGCGGCGAACCGCGGCAGACCGCCCTCACGTACGCCGAGAAGGCCCTGCGCGGCGGCATGAGCTGGATCGACGAGAACCACGGTTTCGAGGTGCCCGTCTCTGTCGCCCTGGTGTTCATGTACGGCGACCAGCCGCGGCGGGCCGAGGAGTTGTTCAACAAAGGTATCGCCGAGTGCATGGCGAAGGGCTGGCGCGGCTCCCATCTGGCCTTCGGCCAGACCCTCGCCGGCTACATCCGCCACCAGCGCGGCTGCCTGGCGGAAGCCGAGGATCTCGTGCGGGAAGGCCTGCGCATCGCCGACAGGGTGGCAGGGGCCGTACCCGCCCAGTTGTTCGCCGTCGGCATCCTGATCCAGACCCTGCTGGCCCGGGGCCGTGTCGCCGAGGCGCGCGCACTGGCCGACGAGCACCGCTTCGGTGAGATGACTCCGAACGCCGTCATCTATCCCGATCCGCGCACCGTGTACGCGGAGCTGCTCCTGGCGGAGGGACGGCACGCCGAGGCGGCGCCGCTGCTGTCGTCGGTCGGGCACTGGCTGGACGGGCGGGCCTGGCGGAACCCGGCCTGGTGCCCGTGGCAGCTGCGGCTCGCGTCCGCCTTCGCCCCCACCGCTCCGGAGCAGGCCGTCGGCCATGCCCGGGACGCCGTGCGGCGCGCCCGGAAGTTCGGCGCCGCCTCCGCCGTCGGCCAGGCCCTGCACACTCTCGCCGAGGTGACCGGCGGGCCGGCCGCGCTCGACCTGTACGCGGAGGCCGTCGACCAGCTGGAGCAGTCGCCCGCCGCTTACGAGCTCGCCCGCGCCCAGATCGGCCACGGCGCCGCACTGTCCCGCGACGGCCGGCTGCAGGAGGCCGCCGACCGGCTCTACCAGGGCCTGGAAGGCGCCGTGCACTGCGGGGCCGAGGCGCTCGCCGCCCGGGCCAGGGAAGAGCTCTCGGCGGCCGGACTGCGCCCGCTGCCGCTGCGCTATGCGCAGGCGGACACCCTGACGGCCCCGGAACGCCGTACCGCCGAACTGACCGCCCAGGGACACCCGGTGGCAGTGGTAGCGAAGGAAATGCGTCTTCCCGAGCAAGGCGTGCGGCAGTTGCTGTCCAGCGTCTACCGCAAGGCCGGCACCGACGCGGCCGGCCTCTCCGGGTTCCTGGCGGCCGGAACCCGGCCCCGTCCGTGAAGCCGCAGGTCCGGGCCCCGTGTCCCGCCGTTGTCACACCCGTGTGCGGCCCTCCCAGTACGGGTCCCGCAACCGCCGCTTGTACAGCTTGCCGTTGGGGTCGCGGGGCATCTCGGCGATGAAGTCGACGCTCTTGGGCCGCTTGTAGCCGGCGAGCCGCTCGGCGCAGTGGTCGAGGAGGGCGGCGGCGAGGGCCGGGCCGGGCTCTTGGCCGGGGGCCGGTTCGACCACGGCCTTGACCTCCTCGCCCCAGTCGTCGTGCGGGATGCCGAAGGCGGCAGCGTCGGCGACGGCCGGGTGGGAGAGCAGCACGGACTCGATCTCGGCCGGGTAGATGTTGACCCCGCCGGAGATGATCATGTCGATCTTGCGGTCGCGGAGGAAGAGGTAGCCGTCCTCGTCCAGGTAGCCGAGGTCGCCGACGGTGAAGAAGTCGCCGATGCGGTTCTTGCGGGTCTTGGCCTCGTCCTTGTGGTACGAGAAGCCGCCGGTGCTCATCTTCATGTAGACGGTGCCGAGTCGGCCCGCGGGAAGCCGGTTGCCGTCGTCGTCGAAGACCGCGAGTTCGCTGATGGACCAGGCCTTGCCCACGGTCCCGGGTTTCTTCAGCCAGTCCTCGGCGGTGGCGAAGGCGCCGCCGCCCTCGCTGGCCGCGTAGTACTCCTCCACACAGTGGCCCCACCAGTCGATCATGGCTCGTTTGACCTGGTCCGGGCAGGGGGCGGCGCCGTGGACGGCGTGCCGCATGGACGAGACGTCGTAGCGGGCCTTCACCTCGTCCGGAAGGGCCAGCAGGCGGTGGA
This sequence comes from Streptomyces sp. NPDC054783, assembly GCF_053611725.1. Taxonomy (NCBI): domain Bacteria; kingdom Bacillati; phylum Actinomycetota; class Actinomycetes; order Kitasatosporales; family Streptomycetaceae; genus Streptomyces; species Streptomyces sp. NPDC054783. The sequence continues at coordinate 350,332 of NZ_JBSHAY010000005.1, forward strand.
ACTGGGTCGGGACCATATGGGTGTGGGTGCACCGGCGGGTGTCGATCAGGCGGAGCATCTCCTCGGGGGCCCACTTGTCCATCAGGACGAGGCGGTGGCCTATGTGCAGGGACGCGCCCGCGAACTGCAGGACGGCCGTGTGGTACAGCGGCGAGCAGACCAGGTGGACGTTGTCGCCGAAGGGCTTGATGCCGAAGATCCCGAGGAAGCCGCCCAGGTAGGCCTCCTCGGGTGCCTTGCCGGGCAGCGGGCGGCGGATGCCGCGCGGGCGTCCCGTCGTACCGGAGGTGTAGTTCATGACCCAGCCGAGTTCCCGGCCGGAGGGCGCGGACTCCGGCTGTCCGTCCAGGAGTTGGGGGTACGGCCGGAAGCCGTCGGCCTCGCCGACCGCGTACCGGTGGCTCGATGGCAGTCCCGCCTCGTCGGCGGCGGCGCGCGCGGCGGCGGCGAACCGCTCGTGGGCGATGAGCACCTTGGCGCCGGAGTCGGCGACGATCCAGGCGATCTCGGGGCCGACGAGGTGGTGGTTGACCGGGACCAGATACAGGCCGGCCTGGGTGGCGGCCAGGTAGGCGGTGACGATCTCGACGCCGTTGGGCAGGACGACGGCGAAGGCGTCACCGCGCTCCAGGCCGGCCGCGCGCAGCCCGTGGACGAGCCGGTTGGCGGCGCCGTGCAGTCGTCCGGCGGTCCACTCCTCGCCGTCGGGGGCGACGAGGACCGTGCGGTCGGGGTGCTGGGCGGCCTGGGCCCAGAATCCGGCGGGGGGCGTGCTGGTCACTTGCCGCTCCTTCCGGCGATGCGGTTGATGCGGTCCACGGCCTTCTCGAAGCCGCGGGTGAGGTCGTCGAAGACGGCCTGGACGCTTCGTTCACTGCTCATCCGGCCGACGATCTGGCCGACCGGCGTGCCGAGCAGCGGCTCGACCTCGTACTTCTGGATCCGGGAGACCGCCTCGGCCACGAGCAGCCCCTGCAGCGGCATGGGCAGGGTGCCGGGGCCGGCGGGGTCCTCCCAGGCGTCGGTCCACTCGGTGCGGAGCTGGCGCGCGGGTTTGCCCGTGAGGGCACGGGAGCGGACGGTGTCGCCGGACCCGGCGGCGAGCAGCTTGCGGGTCAGGGCGGGCGAGTGCAGGTCCGCTTCCGTGGTGGTCAGCCATATGGAGCCCAGCCACACACCCTGCGCGCCGAGTGTGAGCGCGGCCGCCACCTGCTGTCCGCTGCCGATGCCTCCCGCCGCCAGCACCGGCAGCGGATCGACGGCTTCCACCACCTCCGGCGTGAGCACCATGGTGGCGATCTCGCCGGTGTGGCCGCCGGCTTCGTAGCCCTGGGCGACGACGACGTCGATGCCCGCCTCCTGATGCTTGCGGGCGTGCCGGGCGCTGCCCGCGAGCGCGGCGACCAGCACGCCCCGGTCGTGGGCGCGGGCGACGACGTCGGCGGGCGGGGAGCCGAGGGCGTTGGCGAGCAGCTTGATCGGATAGTCGAAGGCGACGTCGAGCTGGGTGCGGGCGACCTCCTCCATCCAGCCGGTGATGCGCCACCCGGACGCCTCGCCCTCGGCCAGTTCGGGGACGCCGTACCTGGCGAGGGTGTCCCGCACGAACTGCCGGTGTCCGTCGGGGATCATCCCCTCGACGTCCGCTTCGGTCACGCCCTCGACCTTCTTCGCGGGCATGACGACATCGAGTCCGTAGGGCCGGCCGCCGGCGTGGGCGTGGAGCCAGTCGAGGTCGCGTTTGAGGTCGTCGGGGGCGGTGTAGCGGACCGCGCCGAGCACGCCGAAGCCGCCGGCCCGGCTGATGGCCGCGGCGACGGCGGGGAACGGCGTGAAGCCGAAGACGGCGTGCTCGACTCCCAGTTTCCTGCTCAGCTCCGTCTGCATGGGCGCAGGATGCCGCAGCGGGCCGGACGACGGAAGAGCTTTTCTGACGTCCCGTCAGATTCTTTGGGTTTTCCGGTGCGTCATGCAGTGGCCTCCAGCACCGCCATCGCCGCGTTGTGTCCCGGTACGCCGCTCACGCCTCCCCCGCGCACCGCGCCCGCGCCGCACAGCAGGACGTTCGCGTGCCGGGTCTCCACGCCCCAACGGCCCGTGTCCTCCTGGGCGTACGGCCAGGACAGGGCGCGGTGGAAGATGTTGCCGCCGGGCAGCCTGAGGTCCCTCTCGAGGTCGAGCGGGGTCTTGGCCTCGATGCAGGGGCGGCCGTCGGCGTCGGTGGCCAGGCAGTCGGCGAGGGGTTCGGCGAGCTGGGCGTCGAGCTGGGCGAGGGTCGACTCCAGCAGCTCCTCTCGTACGGCGTCGTTGTCCCGGTCGAAGAGCCGGGCCGGGGTGTGCAGGCCGAACAGGGTGAGGGTCTGGTAGCCGCGCTCGGCGAGTTCGGGGCCGAGGATGGTGGGGTCGGTCAGGGAGTGGCAGTAGATCTCCGAGGGCGGCACGGCGGGGAGTTCACCGGCGGCGGCCTGGGCGTGGGCGGTGGCGAGCTGCCGGTAGCCCTCGGCGACGTGGAAGGTGCCGGCGAAGGCCTCGCGCGGGTCGACGGCCGTGTCGCGCAGCTTCGGCAGCCGGGTGAGCAGCATGTTGACCTTGAGCTGGGCGCCCTCTGCGGGCTCGGGTGCCGGGTCCCCCGTCAGGACTGCAAGGTCCTGCGGGGAGGCGTTCACCAGGACGTGCCGGGCGGCGGCGACACCCTCGCCGTCGGCGGTGCGGTAGGTGACCTCGGCGGTGTGTCCGTCGGTGGCGATCCGGACCGCCTCGTGCCCGGTCGCGATGACCGCGCCCGCCGAACGGGCCGCGGCGGCCAGGGCGTCGGTGAGGGCGCCCATGCCGCCGACGGGCACGTCCCAGGCGCCGGTGCCGCCGCCGATGACGTGGTAGAGGAAGCAGCGGTTCTGGGCGAGGGAGGGGTCGTGGGCGTCGGCGAAGGTGCCGATCAGGGCGTCGGTGAGGACGACGCCCCGGACCAGGTCGTCCTGGAAGTTCTCCTCGACGGCGACGCCGATCGGCTCTTCGAACAGGGCCCGCCAGGCGGTCTCGTCGTCGATGCGGCTGCGCAGTTCCTCGCGGGTGGGCAGCGGCTCGGTGAGGGTCGGGAAGACGCGTTCGGCGACGCGCGTGGTCATGCCGTAGAAACGCTGCCAGGCCTGGTACTCGCGCTCGCCGCCGGTCAGCCGGGCGAAGGCCTCGCGGGTGCGCTGTTCGCCGCCGCCGACGAGAAGTCCCGTGGGCCGGCCGTCCCGCTCCGCCGGGGTGTACGAGGAGATGGTGCGGGCGCGGACCCGGAAGTCGAGCCCGAGATCGCGCACGATCTTCTGCGGCAGCAGGCTGACCAGGTAGGAGTAGCGCGACAGCCGGGCGTCGACGCCGGCGAAGGGGCGGGTGGAGATCGCGGCGCCGCCGGTGTGGTCCAGCCGTTCCAGCACCAGCACGGAACGGCCGGCCCGGGCCAGGTAGGCGGCTGCGACCAGACCGTTGTGGCCGCCGCCGACGATGACGGCGTCGTATGTGCGGGTGTGCTCGTTGGCAGGCATGGTTCTTCGTAACACGTGATGATCCATTGCGGCCAGAGGCGTGCCCCGACCGTGGGCCGGGCGGCCGCGGGCGCGCCGTTTGATCAGGTGGCCGCGGCACCCGGTCTCCGTCAGGTACCGCCGGACGCGTACCGCCGGCGGACCACCGCGAGCCTGCGGTACAGCTCGCCGGCCTCGGTGCCCCGGCCGAGGCGCTCCAGACAGTGGGCCTCGTCGCCGCGCGCGGCGAGGGTGTCGGGGTGGTCCGGGCCGAGGACCTCCTCGCGGGTGGCGGCGACCCGCCGGTACTCGGCGAGGGCCTCGGCCCAGCGGCCGAGCCAGCCGAGGGCGACCGCGATCTCGCGGCGGCTGACGAGCGTGTCGGGGTGGGCGGGGCCGAGGACCTGCTCGCGGAGCAGACAGACGTCGCGGGCCTCGGTCAGGGCGTCCTCCCAGCGCCCGAGCCGGCCGAGGTTGACCCCGAGGCCGTGCCGGGCGCGCAGGGTCTCGGGGTGGGCGGGGCCCTGGACGCGGGTGCGGTCCACGACAAGCTCCCGGTACAGGCGCAGGGCGTCCGCGCCGCGGCCGAGACGGCCGAGGCTGAGGGCGGTCTCGTAGCGGGCGGCGAGGGTGTCGGGGTGGTCGGCGCCGAGGACGCGGGCTCTGCTCTCGGCGACCTCGCGGTAGATGCGCAGCGCCTCCTCCCAGCGGCCCGACTGCCCCTGGGCGTAGGCGACTTCACAGCGCGAGACCAGGGTGTCGGGATGGTCGGCACCGAGGACGCGGGCCCGGGCGGCGGCCACCTCCAGGGCCGTACGGCAGGCGTCGTCCAGGCGGCCGAGCCGGCCGAGGGTGCAGGCGAGGTTGTGGCGGCAGCGCAGGGTGTCGGGGTGGTCGGGGCCCATGACGCGCACCCGGGCGGCCAGCACCTCCGCGTACACCTGGTGGGCCTCGAAGTGGCGGCCCAGCCGGCCCAGCGCGTAGGCCGTCTCCTGGCGGGCGGCGAGGGTGTCGGGGTGGTCGGCGCCGAGGACCCGCGCCCGGGCCTCGGCGAGGTCCGTGTAGGCGGCCAGCGCCTCGGCGACCCGGCCCGCGCGGACGAGGGCGAAGGCCGCCCCGTAGCGGCCGGCCAGGGACTCGGGGTGGTCGGGGCCGAGGAGCGCGGGGCGCTCCGCGGGGAGTGCGGTGCGCTCTGCCGGTGGTGCGGGAACGGGCCGTCGAGCGTCCGAGGGTCCGTTGCGGCCGGCCGCTCCCCCGAGTTCTCGGCTTCGCTCGAACCCGGGGGGACCCCCATCGCGGCGGGAGCCGCATGCCGGATACGGCCCCGCGCCCCTTCGGGGCGCTTCCCAGCGGACCGACAGTGCCGCCCCCGCGTCCGGGCTCAGCGCGCCCGGTCCGGCGCCGAGTGCCTTGTGGCCGGTGGTCATGCCTCGGGTCCAGGACGGCAGTCGGGCCGCGCCTCTCGCCTCCGGTATCTCCACGGCCGTACCGGAGGCGGCCGCGCCGCGCCCCGCGCGCATCCGGCGAACCAACTCCCCGGCGTCGTACGGCCGTTCCTCGGGCCGTTTGGCCAGCAGGTCCAGGATGACGCGCTGAAGGTGGCCGGGCAGCTCCGGGCGGTGTTCGCTCGGGGGCCGGGGCGGGGTGTCGCGATGGCCGATGAGGATCGCCCAGGCGTCCTCCAGGTCGAACGGCGGCGCCCCGGTGGCGATCTCGTACAGCACGCAGCCCAGCGAGTACAGGTCGCTGCGCTGGTCCACCGGCTCGCCGCCGATCTGCTCCGGGGACATGTAGTGCGGGGTGCCCAACGCGACCCCGGTGCCGGTCAGCCGGGCGGTGAAGCCGATGTCGTGGCCGAGGCGGGCGATGCCGAAGTCGCAGATCTTCACCGTGCCGTCGGCCAGCCGCACGATGTTGGCCGGTTTCAAGTCACGGTGTATGACCCCCTGTTGGTGGGTGTAGGCGAGGGCGGCCGCGACCTGCGCGGCGATGTCCTCCACGTCCCGCACCGGCAGCGGATGCCCCTTGTTGTCCTGCAGCAGCCGGCTCAGATCACGGCCCTCCAGGAGCTCCATCACCAGATACGGGACCCCGTCGGACTCGCCGAAGTCGTGGACGACGGTCACCCCGCGGTGCGAGAGACCGGCGGCCACCCGGGCCTCGCGGCGGAAGCGCTCGCGCAGGACACGGGCCAGGGACGGATCATGGCCGGGCCCGAGTGGCTTGAGGCACTTCACCGCCACCTGCCGGCCCAGGGACTCGTCCAGGGCCCGCCACACCTCGCCCATCCCGCCCCGCCCGATCAGGTCGAGCAGCCGGTACCGGCCCTGAACCAGCCTGTTCTCCCCCATAGCGATCCGCCGCCCCCGTCGCCGCCCGCCCCGCCGCCGGAAGGCCGGCCCGGCACCGCGCTGCACCACGCCGGCCCGATCCGCGCCACACCCCCCTGCTCGTCCAGTATGGCGGCCTATCGCCCGACTTTGTACGGTGCCGGACGCGCTTGGGGTCCGAGCCGCGCCATGGCCCGCAGGATGTGTTTGGGCGGCAGTTGCCAGCGCACACGTGCGGGAACGCACCGCAGCACCGCGCCCGTGGCCCGCAGCCGGCGGGTGACGACCGCGGGTGCGGGGGCCGGTCTGCCGTACAGCTCATGGGCGTACGGCGGCAGAGCGGCGTACGCCAGGTACGCCACGCGCCGCCACAGCACCTCGCGCGCGGGGACGAGAAGGGGATGCGTCGGCGGACGGAGCAGGAAGTCGTCCACCTCGCGTGCCTCGGGTCCCGCCGCCAGCTCCGGCCGCATCTTCCCGAAGTACGCGGCGAGTTCGGCCCGGCTCGCCGGTACGGTCTCCGGGTCGAGGCCCACCAGGCGTGCGCTGACCCGGTGTTCGGCTATGTACCGGTCGGCCTGGGCACCGGTGAGCGGGAAGCCGGAGCGGCGCAGGACGTGCAGGTAGGAGCCGATCTCCGCGCAGTGCACCCAGAGCAGCAGCCCGGGTTCGTCGACGCCGTACCGCTCGCCGGTCTCCGGGTCGGTCGCCGCCAGCATGCTGTGGATCTTCCGCACGCGGGCGCCGGCCCGCTCGGCGGCCTCGGTCGTGCCGTACGTCGTCGTCCCGACGAAGTTCGCGGTCCGCATCAGCCGGCCCCAGGCGTCGCGCCGGCCACTCTTTTGACGATCCAACGCAGTGGAGTTCTGCAGGACGCCGCGCACCGCGCGCGGGTGCAGGGCCTGGAGGTACAGCGCGCGGACGCCGGCGACCCACATCATCGGGTCGCCGTGCATCTGCCAGGTCACGGAGTTCGGCGTGAACAGCCCCGGGTCGCCCATGCCCGCAGTGTGACCAGGATTGCTGGTTGGCACCAGGCGAGGCGAGTCGCTGCAGCTGGGCAGGCAAGCGCCCAGCACTCTCGGTCATGGGAGTCGTGGATTGCCCCGACAAGGCGCCGGGCGGCACAGCAGGGTGAATCGCGTGCCGGGGCATGTGTTGGGAGAGCGCGGCCGTCTGTCGTCCGTGGGGACTTCGCGCCGTACGGTCGCGCTCGGTGGTGGAGTCGAGTCCTCGGAACATCACGTGTCCCGGAGGCGGACTACCTTGGCGGGACCGGTTGCTCGGCGTGACCGGATGTGAGCATGAACCGGGTGAGCAGCCCTCCCGCAAGGCCGACCAGGGTGGCGGCCGCGGTCCACCAGCCGCTCCAAGGGGTGAGTCCGAGGACGTGGTCGACGGACCAGCGGCCGGGTCCGGTGAGGGACAGAGCGGCGGGCGCGAGAGCGAGGAGGAGGGGGTATTCGTAGCCGTCGTTCTGCACCCAAAGGCCGTTGCGGCGTTTGACGGACACGGCGACCGTCATCACGCCGACGCTCGCGGCAGCCGCGAGGGGGGTGAGTGCTCCGGTGGTCACGAGGAGCCCGCCGGCGATCTGACTGCCCCCTGCCGCGAGGGCGGTGAGGCGGCCGCCGCGGAATCCGTCGGCGCGGAATTCGGCGGCCCCGCCGTCGAGGCCTTTCCCTCCGAGGCGGAAGCTGACCTTCTGGACTCCGTGGCCTGCGATGAGCAGGCCGATGGCCAACCGGAGGGCGAGCAACCCTGCGTCCATTTCCGTCTCCTTTCGTAGCTGTGGATGGGTGGCGGGTGTTACAGGACGAAGCAGGCGTCGAAGATCTCGGGTGCGGTCTCGGGGGTGAAGCCGCGGGCGGCGCGCCACTGACGGTGCTGTTCGGATTCGGCGACGGCCTGGCCGAGGAGTTCGGCCTGGCGGGCGCCGGAGATGCTGGGCTTGACGGTGGCCTGGTAGCCGCCGAAGTGCGCCACCGGGCTCCACAGGGGGCTGACCGGCGGGAGCTGCTCGTCCAGACCTTCGTATTCGCCGGCGGCGTAGACGATCCGGCCGCCGGTGAGGGTCAGCAGCGACTCGATGTGCGCGATGTCCTGCTCGGGGACGGTGAAGAAGTCGTCGGAGAGGATGGCCAGGTCGGCGTAGTAGCCGGGGGCGAGGATGCCCTTGACGTCCTGCTCGCCGGTGAGCTCGGCACCGGCCTGGGTGTACATTTCCAGGGCCTTCTCCCGGCTGACGCGGTTGTTCGGCGGGTAGATCGTCAGGTCGCCGACGGTGCGGCCGGCCACCAGCCAGTGCAGGGCGACCCAGGGGTTGTAGGAGGAGACCCGCGTGGCGTCGGTGCCGGCACCGACGGTCAGGCCGCGCTCGAGCATCGCGCGGATCGGCGGGGCCTCCGCGGCCGCGGCCGCGCCGTAGCGGCGGACGAAGGCCTCGCCCTGGAAGGACATCCGGTTCTGCACGGACATCGCGCCGCCCAGGGCAGCGATGCGGTCCAGGCTCTCGCGCGAGACGGTCTCGGCGTGGTCGAACAGCCAGCGGTTGCCCGCGGGGAAGAGGCCGTCGGCGGCGAGCTTTTCGAAGACCGCCAGGTCGCGGCGGATGGTCTCGTCGTAGGTGGCGTGCAGGCGAAAGCCCCACCCGTTCTCCATCAGCAGCCGGACGGCCTGCTCGAATTCGGTTTCGTAGGAGTCGAGTTCGGGCCTCGGCTGGGTGAAGTTCTCGAAGTCGGCGGCGGCCCAGGTGAGGTTCTCGCCCGCGCCGTTCAGCCGCAGCCACTCGTCGCCGTCGCCGGGGCGGACCATCTCGGTCCAGCGCTTGAGGTCGGCGATCTCCTGCCCGCCGGTCTGCGGGAAGAGGTGGTAGGCGATGCGCAGCGAGAGCCGCCCTTCCTTGGCCAGGTCGATGACGGTGCCGTAGTTCTCGGGGAAGTTCTGGAAGCCGCCGGCGGCGTCGATGGCGGAGGTGAGTCCGAAGCGGTTGAGTTCGCGCAGGTAGTGACGGGTGGAGTTCTTGAGGTCCTCGCCCTGGAGGGTGGGGGCCTTGGCCAGCGTGGAGTACAGGATCAGGGCGCCGGGGGCGGCCAGGAGCATGCCGGTGGGTTCGCCGTTCGCGCCGCGGACGATCTGCCCGCCGCGGGGGTCGGGCGTGTCCTTGGTGAAGCCGGCTGCCTGAACGGCGGCACGGTTCATGATGGCGGACTGGTAGAGGTTGAGGACGAAGACGGGGGTGTCGGGGGCCGCGGCGTTCAGTTCCGAGACGGTGGGCAGGCGCTTCTCGGCGAACTGGTCGGCGGAGAAACCACCGACCACGCGGACCCACTGGCCCTTGGGGGTGCGGGCGGCCTGCTCGCGGAGCATGGCCAGGCCCTGGCGCAGGGTCGGCACACCGTCCCAGCGCAGTTCCAGGACGTAGTTCAGACCACCGCGGATCACATGGAGGTGGGAGTCGTTCAGGCCCGGGATCACCCGCCGGCCCAGCGCGTCCACCACGCGGGTCTGCGAGCCGATCAGATGGACGACGTCGGCGTCGTCCCCGACCACCAGGACCCTGCCGTCCTTGATCGCGACCGCGCTCGCCTGCGGACGGCGCGGGTCACCGGTGTAGAGCTTGGCATTGCGGACCACCACGTCCGCGACGTGGTCGCCGTTGACGGCAGGGAGGCCAGCCACAGGCATAGTGGCCATGGAAATCATCTCCAGTGAGTGGGGGTTGCCAGAAGTTGTACGAGGGGTGAAGCGGCTGCCGCGGGGCAGCAGCGAGGTGAGGCAGCGGCCGGGGCTATGCGTCAGCTGGAGGACGAGCTGCGCGGCACGGCCAGGGCGGCAGCGGCGGTACCGAGCGTGCTGGCCAGCAGGGGCCAGCCGAGCCCCGCGTGCTGTACGAGCGAGGCTCCCCCGAGTGCGCCGGCCAGCATCGCCAGCACGGAGGCCAGCCGGCGGCCGGCACGGGGATTGGTACCGCCGGCCGGAGTCGAGTCGGATGCCAGTCCGGTCAGCGTGAGGGTCAGCACCGTCGTGGTCACATCCGGCACGGCGAGTTTGCGCACCGTCCCGTTGCGCAGGCCCATGGCCGGTGCGATCAGGGCGATCAGCGCGTAGACCGCATGGCTCGCGGCGAAGGCGACGGTGGTGGCCGTGGCCAGCAGCACCGTTTCCACCACCAGGGTCCAGCGCAGCCGAAACGGCGCAGTACGGCGGCGCATCGCGGTCTCCAGGCGGCCGGCGACTCCGGCTCCGACCAGGAAGGCGGCCAGCGACACCAGCGAGCCGAGCACCGAGAAGCCGGGGACGCCGGCGGCGGCGAAGCCGATGATGACCACGTTGCCGGTCATGTTCGCGGTGAAGACATGGCCCAGCCCCAGATAGCTGACCGCGTCGATGAGGCCGCTCACCGCCGTCACGGTCATGAGGGCCGGCAGCAGCGGCTCACGGCCGCCCGGCGCACGCTGGGCCGGCGCACGCTGGGCCGGGGAATGGTTGATAGTCACTGTTGTTTCCTCGGGCCACGGCCCGTGTTCGTCCGATTTCTCTTCCTGCAGGCCTCCTGCGCCGTGCTCGCTGCACCCGGCAGAAGCTCCCGAGAGCGGCCCGTCGGTCGCGTGCAGGTCCGGCGCCCACCCGTGGCGGGTGGCGTTTCTGCCGATGAAGCCCGCGAACGCCATGCACTTCGCGGTCCGGGGCAGCGGGCCGCGCCGGCCCGGGGCGAGGCGCCCCGGGC